>JBGAOG010000057.1:0-19703 GCA_044221985.1 Phycisphaerales bacterium | reverse complement strand
GAACAACTGCTTCCCGCGCGGTTTCGATAGGTCCAGGGCGATCCCGCGCTTGTTCCGGTTCAACTTGTTGAAGTACGCCGCACGGTTGTAGAAGTCCGGCCAGAGGTCGTCGTTCGGCGCGATCAGGGCGCGCGTGGCGGGCTTCGTCTGCAGCTCGATCTTCACCACGTTGATCCGGTAGTACAGGTCCTGGCGAAACTGGCCCTGCGCCACCAGCTGCTCCAGCGCCTGGTTGCTCGCCAGGATCACCCGCGCGTCCACCTCCACGGTCTGCGTGCTCCCCACCGGCTCGAACTTCCGCTCCTGCAGCACCCGCAGCAGCTTGAGCTGCATCCCCGGGCTGGCGCTGTTGATCTCGTCCAGGAAGATCGTCCCCCCGTCCGCCGCCTTGAACCGCCCGATCTTGTCCACGTGCGCCCCCGTGAACGCCCCCTTCACGTGCCCGAACAGCTCGCTCTCCAGCAAGGTCTCGGGGATGCTCCCGCACGACAGCTCCACGTACGCCTTGTCCTTCCGCGGGCTGCGCAGGTGGATGGCGTGCGCGATCAGGCTCTTGCCCGTCCCGCTCTCCCCGCTCATCAGCACCGTCGTGCGGCTGGGCGCCACGGCCTCCACCAGGTCGTAGATCTTCTGCATCCGCCGGTCGCTGCCCACCAGGCTGTCGAGCGACCATCGCCCCTCCAGCCGCGTGCGCAGGCTCTGGTTCTCCGCCAGCAGCTCGCGCTGCTGCAACGCCCGCGACAGGCTCATCCGCAGCTCCGCGTCCACCACCGGCTTGACCAGGTAGTCCGCCGCCCCGGCACGCAGGCTCTCCACCGCCGTCTCGATCGTGCCGTACCCCGTCAGCATGATCACCGACGTGCCCCGGTGCTTGCGGCGAACCTCGCGCAGCAGCTCCAGGCCGTTCATCCCCGGGAGGTTGATGTCGCAGATCGCCAGGTCGAAGGCCCGCGCCGGGGACGCGCCCTCCGCGCCCTTCAGGACCAGGATCGCCTCCCGGGCCTCCAGCGCCGTCGAGCACTCGAACCCCTCGCCGCGCAGGAACTCCGCCAGCGATTCGGCGACGATCGGGTCGTCGTCGATCACCAGGGCCCGGCGCCCCGCCCCGCATCGCGCGGTCGCCTCCGCGCTCGCCAGCCCCGGCTTCTTCATGCGCCCTCGCCGATGCTCCGGTCGCCGCTCTGGGGCACCGGCACCAGCGCGTGCACGCTCGCCCCGGGACGAAGCACCGTCCCCCGGTCCTTGCGCGTCCCGATCCCGATCCGCCCTCCCAGCTCCTCCACCACGCTCCGCGCCACCGCCAGCCCGATCCCCGAGCCCAGGCCCGTCCCGCTGTAGGCGTACTCGAACGCCCGCTTGGCCACCTGCGGCAGGATCCCGTCCCCCTCGTCGCGAACCTCGATGCTCATCCACAACCGGTCCGAGTCGTCCTCCTCGGGCCCGGGCGAGGGCACGACCGCGATCTCCACCTGCCCCAGCCCCCCCGCGCGCACGTTCGCGTCCACCGCGTTGCGCAGCGTGTTCAGCAGCAGCGTGTACAACGGGCCCGCGGGCGAGTCCGCCAGCCGCGGCGCCAGCATCACCTTCAACTGAACCTTGTGCTCATCCGCCCGCGCCCTCACCATGTCCACCGCGTGCCGCACCGCCTCCGCCATCGTCACCGGCGACGCCCCCGACACCAGCGCCGAGCCCAGCGCCAGCCCCGGGCCCTGCATCGCCGCGTGCGCCAGACCGCTCATCCGCTCCATCGCCTGCGCCGCCACCGCCAGCTGCCGGTACGCCTCCGACAGCGGCGTGCCCTGCTCGGGCGCCGCGCCCTCCACCGCCCGCCGCGCCAGCAGCACGTACCGCAGCGATCCGTCCAGCAGCCCTCGGATCTCGTGCAGCAGCGTGGCCAGCCGCTGCGTCTCGCCGATCCCGGCGTCGGCCGTGGGCGTTTCCAGACGCGCGGGCGTCGTGTCCTTGCGACGTGGCTTGCGATCGTGGGGGCTCATGCTCCCCACAAATCGGACGCCCCGGGCTCCGCGTCCAACCCATGTTGCCAAGACGCCACACTCCCCCGCCGCCGCGACGCCCGCAATGTCCCCCGGATGCAACGCGAGGGTTACCGGACTTCGCCTCGCCCCTCAAGAAAGAAGTCGAGGAGGGAGCCGAGTGAATCACGAGCCGCGCAGTGAAGGTCAGGATTGGTGACGCCCAAGCGAGTCAGCCATCGACCGCATCTCGCCCCCGTCTTGCGGACGCGCGCCGATCAGCTCTTCCCTTTCCCCTCACTCCTTCCCCGCGTCTCCCGCTCCGCGGCCTCCGCGATCGTTTCCTCCGACGTGCCTACGCCACGCCCACCGCCGCCGCGTCCCGGTCCGACAGCATCCCGCCGTCGCTCCGCTGCTTCACCGTGCCATCCCGCTTCCACGACCGCTCGCAGCGCGGGCGCGCCCGCAGGTCCACCACCCGGATCTCCTTCGCCCCCGCGTCCAGCGTCACCTCGCTCACGCCCAGCAGGTCCGCCAGGTCCGCGCGGTCGAACGTCGCCAGCACGCCCTCGGGGTCGCCCAGCACCACCCCCGCGTCCAGCGGGTTCTCCACGCCCAGCGATGCCTTGGCCTTCTCCATCGCAACCTTCCCCGCCCCGACCGCCGCCAGCACCTTGCCCCAGTTCTCCGACGCCTTCACGCCGCTCGCCCCTGGGACCTTCTGAAGGTGCACGCAGCGCGGGTCCTCGCTCCCCGCCCGCCACAGCGCCCGGTACGCCTCGTCCGCCGTGTGGCACAGCACCGGTGCCAGCAGGCAGCACAACCCCTCGGTCAGGTCCCACAGCACCGTCTGCGTCCGGCGACGACGCGCCGAGTCCGCCCGGTCGCAGTACAACCGGTCCTTCACCGCCGCCAGGTACGTCGCCGACAGCGTCTCGTTGCAGAAATCGAACATCGCCTTGTGCGCCGCCTGGAAGTCATACCGCTCGTACGCGGCCACAACCCCCGCCGCCAGCGCGTCGAACTCGCCCAGCACCCACGCGTCGATCGACGTGGGGGGGATGCTCGCCAAGTCCACGCAGTGCCCGCCGCACGAGCAGCCCTGCCCCGGCTCGCTCGCCTTGAAGTCCGCCAGGTTGCTCAGCATGAAGCGGAGCGTGTTGCGCACCTTGCGGTAGCTCTCGCCCGCCAGCGCGAACAACTCAAGGTCCACCTTCACGTCGTTCTCGTACGCCAGGCTGCTCACCCACCAGCGCATCACGTCCACCCCGAACTCCACGAACAGGTTGTCCACCTCGTACCGGTTCGCGTCCGGGCGGCTCTTCGACAGCTTCTTCCCGTCCCGATCCACCATGAACCCGTGCGTCAGCAGCGTCCGGAACGGCGGCCGCCCCGTCACCCCCAGCGCCGGCAGCATCGAGAGCTGGAACCAGCCGCGATGCTGGTCGCTCCCCTCCAGGTACAGGTCCACCGGATATCCCAGCCCCCGATCACGCATCACCGCGTTCCACGAACTCCCGCTCTCGAACCACACGTCCAGGATGTCCGGCCCCTTGCGCGCACGCAGCACCAGCGACGGATCCTTCCGGAACTCCTCCGGCGCATCGGCGTCCTTGGTCACGTCGTACCCCGCCAGCAGCTCCGCCACCGGAAGCTGGAACCACGCGTCCGCGCCCTTGTTCCGCACCACGCCCGCCACCGCCCGCACGCTCGCGCTCGTCATCAACGCCAGGTCCGAGCCGTCCTCCTTCCGCACCAGGAACGCCGGGATCGGCAGCCCCCACGCCCGCTGACGCGAGATGCACCAGTCCGGACGCGACTCGAGCATCCCCCGCAGCCGGTCCCGCCCCCACGCCGGAACGAACTCGACCTTCGTCGGCACAAAGCCCCGGCCCCCGCCGCGCCGTGCCTCCTCCAGCGGCGTCTCGTCCAGCCGCGGCGCGGTGCGAAGCTCGGGCTCGGCGCCCTCCTCCGCCAGGATGTCGCGCTGGATCCGACGCTGGCTCCGCGTCTCGGGCGCGCCCGACGACCCGGCGATCCCCGTCGCCGTCAGCGCCATCTGCCGCAGCGTCAGCCCGTACCCACGCGTCGCCATGTCCACGCCCACGAACCACTGCTCCGTGCACCGGAAGATCACCGGCGTCTTGCTCCGCCAGTCGTGCGGGTAGCTGTGCGTGAACCTGTGGTCGAAGTACAGGTGCCCGCTGTCGCGCAGGTGCTTCACCACCGCCTCGTTCGCCTTCCAGATGTCCATCCCGCGCAGCCACTCGGGCACGCTCGCGTCATATGTCCCGTTCGCTCGCACAGGGCAGTACACCGGCAGCTCGTGACGAAGCCCCGTCTGGTAGTCCTCCGTGCCGTGCCCCGGCGCCGTGTGCACCAGCCCCGTCCCGTCCTCGATCGTCACGTAGTCCGCCGTCACCACCGACCACACCTTCTCCGGATGGCACACCCTCTGCAACGCGCACGCCGGCCGCTCGCTCACGAACGGATGCCGGTACCGCAGCCCCACGAGCTTCTCCCCCAGGGCGTTGGCCAGCACCACCACCTGCTCCGCCCCCGCCGCCTTCGTCACCTTCTCCACCAGGTTGCTCGCCAGCACCGTCACGTTCCCGTCCACCCACACCAGCGCGTACTCGATCCGCGGATGCACCGCCACCGCCACGTTCGCCGGCAACGTCCACGGCGTCGTGGTCCAGATCATGAAGCACGGCCTCTGGTGCGGACGCTCGCCCGCCCGCGGTGCCGCACGCTTCGCCGACTCCTCTTCCCCACGCTCCCCCTCCGCCTCCTCCGCGCCCTCCGCGTTCGAATGCTCCTCCAGCCCAAACGCCCGATACACCGCGTCCGCGTCCACCGCCTCGAAGTCCACGTACACGCTCGTGTCCTCGCGGTCGTAGTACTCCAGCTCCGCCTCCGCCAGCGCCGTCTCGTTCGCCACGCTCCAGTGCACCGGCTTGACCGCCCGATACACCAGCCCCTGGTCCAACAAGCCCGCGAGCACCTCCAGCACCGCCGCCTCGTACCGCGGCTGCATCGTCAGGTACGGATGCTCGTAGTCCGCCAGCGTCAGCAGCCGCTGCATCTGCCCCGTGTGCAGCTTGTGGTACTTCTCCGCGTACTTCTGGCACTCGCGACGCACCGCCATCTGGCGCGAGCCCTCCTCCAGCCCCATGATCTTCGCGAGCTTCCCCGCCTCCTGAAGCTCCGTCATCACCTTGTGCTCGATCGGCAGCCCGTGGCAGTCCCACCCCGGCACGTACCCGCAGTCCAGCCCCTGCATCGTCTTCCCGCGCACCACGAAGTCCTTCAGGCACTTGTTCATCAGGTGCCCCAGGTGGATGCTCCCGTTCGCGTACGGCGGCCCGTCATGGAACACGAACGCCCCGCTCCCCGCACGCGCCTCACGCACCTTCTGGTACAGCCCCAGCCCCTGCCACCGCTTCAGGCTCGCCGGCTCGTTCTGCACCAGGTTCGCCTTCATCGCAAACGATGTCTGCGGCAGGTTCAGCGTGCTCTTGTACCGGTTCTTCTCCCCGCCCCCATCGCTCGTCGAGGCCGGCTTCTGCGCTGGGGTCGGTGTGCTCGAATGGCTCATGGCGTGCCTCGGGCTTTGCATTGCTGGCGCGGGCGATTCTCCCGCGCCGGAGCTGAAATGGCGGCCCCGATGTCGGTTCGGTGACCGTTCGTGAGCGGGAATGATAGGAAACGCACGGACCCCTCCGGGGCGACGCCCCGAGGGGTACCCAGCTCAAGCCCCGCCGATCTCGAGTGCTTGTGATTCGTGCCGCCCGACCGGCCGCAGACTCCAAGCCTCGCCCTCAGCGGGGCCGGCTAATTCGAATGCCCGAGTTGGAACGCGGCGCATGGAGCATGGGCAAGTCTATCCATCGGCGATCCCGCGCGACGGGTTCAGCGTTGTCATGACTCCCCCCCGATGTCGAGACGTTCACCCCCTCGCCCCGCCCGCGCGCGCAGCGCCCGGCGCGCCCTGCGCGGGGCGCGGTTCACCTAGACTCCCCCCATGCACAGGAGGGCGGCCTTGGGTCGCGACAAGCAAGCTGGCCCGCCGGCGCGCGTTGGCAGGGCCCGGGGGAGCGTCCGACGCAGCGGACTGCTGCTGGCCATCGGGCTGGCGGCGGTGTTCGTGGGCGTCATCGCTTGGTCGGCGACACGCCGACAGCCGGCGCCCCGGCCGGTGGTCGCGCCGCCCACCGACCGACCGCCGGACATCAAGGCCGCCCCGGGCAATGCGGACCAGCCCACGATGTTCCGCGGCGGGAGGAACTTCGAGCTCACGCTGGCCGATCGCGACGACCCCTCCCGGCGCGCGGGGCTGATCACCGCCGCCCAGGCGGACCCCGGAGAGTCGCGAACCTACATCTTCCAGAAGCCCGAGGTCTGGTGGTTCGCACGCGACGGGAAAGCCCTGCGCTTCCGCGCCGACCGAGGCCAGGCCTACATGCCCAGCGAGGAGAAGGGCTCTCGCCCAGAGTCGGGGACGTTCCAGGACAACGTCGTGTTCGAGATGTACGCCTGCGCCTCGGGGCGCATCGACGACGCCCTCAAGGGCCCGGCCCTCCTGACCGGAACCACCACCAGGATCGTCTACGACGGCACGCTCAACGAGATCGATCTCCCCGAGCCCTTCGAGATCCAGGGCGATTGGGGCTCGTGCGCCGGCGCCGGTGCCGTCGTCATCGTCAACGAGATGAAGCAGCGCCTCGACCGGCTCCGCGTGGAGAAGGTCGACCAGATCACCGTCAAGCCCGGTGCCGCCAAACCGGCCCCGGCGCCGCCCGCCCCGCCCCAGCCGGTGGCGATCACCTCCCCAACGCAGCCCGCGGTCACGCCGCCCGCCCGCCCCGCCAAGCGCGAGCCGGAAGTCTCCAACTACGCCCTGGTCGCCACGCGCAACGTCTCCCTCACGCAGGGGCCGCGGACCATCGCCGCCGACGCGCTCCATGCCTGGGCCCGCCTGGTCGACAACCGCCTGCCCGACGGCGCCATCGCCTTCGCCCAACGCCCAGCGCCCAGGGCGATCGAGAAAACGAACGTGGGCGACCCACGGTCGGACGCCCAACCCCCCGCCGCCTCAACGCCGCCAGAGAGCGGCGGCCCGGCCCCGCCCATCCCCGGCACGCCCTCGACCGCGCCGCCCGCCAACGACGACCTGCGCATCGTTGATGGCGACGCGCCCATCACCATCCGATTCGACGGCCCGCTGGACGTGCGCGCCCTGACCGCCACGCCCGCGGAACTGGCCGACGACCAGGTCGCCTTGCGCTTCGCCTCGGCGGACGAGGGGAGCGTCGTGCGTTTCCGCGACACCCAGGCCAAGGCCGGCGCCAGCGGGCACACCCTGGATTATGCCGCGACCAGGGCGCTGGTCGCGCTCGCCGGCTCGCCCGCCGCCCCCGCGTCCCTCGGGCTCGACGCCAGCGGCACGGCCGAGGGCGAGCTCTTCCGCATGGACCTCCGCAGCGGGCTGGGCCGGGTCGAGGGCAGGTCTCGCCTCCTGGCCCCGGCCGAGCCGGGCCGGGAGCCCACGCGCTCGATCACGTGGACGGACGGCGCCGACTTCGCGTTCCTCCCCCGCGACGGGAAGGCCACGTCCACCCTGAAAGAGATCCACCCGCGCGGGAGCGTCCTGGCCCGCGACGACGCCGGCTCCATGCAGGCCGACGAGATGGACGTCCGCATGGGCGCGGGAGCGGATGCCCGGGCCTACATCGCCCGCGTGGACATGCGCGGGAACGCCTCGGCCCAGGACGGTCGCGGCGGCTCGCTCTCGGGCGACGCCATCGCCGCCGACCTCAGCCCCACCGGCAAAAACTCCTCCGAGCCCTCGCGCGTCGAGGTCCGCGGCAACGCGCGGGGCGTCCAGGGCGACGACCGCCTCTCGGCTCGCGAGATCGATGCCGACCTGGCCCGCGATGCCGCGGGAAAACGCTCCATCTCCGCCGCCGCCGCCCGGGGCGACGTGCGCTACGACGGACGCGACGGCGTGTGGGCCTCCGCCCACGCCCTCTCCGCCCGCCCGCTCGACAAGGTCGTGGATCTCGAAGGCGAGGCGGCCTCGGTGGGCCAGGGCGAGTCGCGCGTCTCCGGTTCCCAGTTGCGATTGACCGGCGGGGACGACCGCGGGATCACCGTCTTCGGCGCCGGCTCCTTCGATCACACCGACGCCTCCCTGGGTGGAGGCGTCCACGCCGCCTGGACCCGCCAGATGACCTTCCAGGACGGGCCCGGGCTGCTCGAGTGCGCCGGCGACGTCCGCACCGACTGGCAGCCCGACCCCCTCTCGCGCGACCACATCGAGGCCGAACGCGTCAAGCTCTGGCTGGAAAGATCCGCCCCCGCGCCGGCCGCTCCGCCCCCGGCGGACAAGGGCGCCCTCGCCCTCGGCGCCGTGGGCGGCGGACGCAGGCTCGTGCGGGCCGAGGCCCTCGGCTCCCTCGCCGAACGCGAGGGGGGCACGCGGGCCCAGGTCGAGTCCCGACGCTACGCTCCCGGCGACGTGCTCGAGCGACTCTTGTACCTCGAGGGCGAACGCATCCTCGCCGACAATCAGCAGGGAACGCTCGACGTCCCGGGCGCGGGACGAATGTTCTCGCTCGACCATCGGGCCGCGGCCACGCGGGACTCCCTGGGCCAGGGCCTCGGCGCCGAGGCCCAGACCGGCAAGGGTGAGGCCAAGTTCGAGTGGGCCGGTTCCATGACCGCCGACCGCGAGGCCCGCAAGGTCACCCTCCACCAGGGCGTGCGCATGCGCCACCACCGACGCGAGGACGGGCTCCTGACCGACCTCGAGTGCGAGGACCTCGTCGCCCTGCTGGGCGATTCCGACGCCCCCAAGCCCCGCGATGCGTCCCAGCCCCACGCCCTGACCGGCGAACTCCAGAGCACCTGGGCCACAGGACGCGTCTGGCTCCGCAGCGGGCAGCGCGAGATCAGCGGCGAGGAACTGCTCTACGACGCCGCCCAGGGCGTCGTCAGCGCCAGGGGCAAGTCCGGCGGCGACGTGACGGCCTTCGATCACTCCTCCGCCACGCCCATCACCGCCAAGGGCATCCGCTGGGACCTCAAGACCGGACGCCTCGACGTCATCGAACCCGGCACGCTCGTGGCGCCCCACTGATCGCTCGCCTCCCCGCGCAGCCTAGTTGGTCCCGCGCCGACCGATCACCTCGACCACCTCCGCCGCCGCCTCGTTGGGAACCGTGAACGAGAGCGTGTACCTCACGATGCGCCAGCCCCCGGCGCCGTCGCCCACCACCGCCCCAGAGCCGCGGCACACGCCGTACTTCTCGTTGTCGAGCAGCTCCTCGAAGAACGCCACCGGGTACAGATCGGCCCCGCTCATCAACGCGACCCGCTGCGAGGCCTCCCACCCGAACGCGACGTGACGCTCGCGCGGGGTGTACGTCCAGCCCTGGCCCCTGGCGAAGTACGCCCCGCAGAACTCGCGGAACTGCGCCCTCGTCCATCGCTCCGACGCGTCCGTGCCCACGAACACCGCCTCGGGGTCCAGGCACGCAAAGTACGCCTCCAGGTCGGCACGCCCCGCCGCGGCGTGGAACCGATCCAGCACCGCGCCCACTCGGGCCCGCTCCGCGTCCGGGCCGCCGTACGGAGAGGGCCCGGCCCGCCCCGTCGGGCCCGCGCACGCGCACAACACGCCCATGGACACGCCCATCGCACCGACGCACAGGAGGGAGTTGACGCTCATGCCCACAGCCTATCGCGTCCGCCTCGCATCCGCCGGCCCAGCAACTCCGCGCCCAGCAGGGCCAGCAACGACACGCCCACCGAGATGAGCACCAGGCGCAGCGCCGCCGCATCCCCGTCGGGCGTCTGCATCTGGGTGTAGATCGCGAGCGGCAGCGTCCGGCTCTGCCCCGGGATGTTGCCCGCGAACGTGATCGTGGCCCCGAACTCGCCCATGCTCCGGGCCAGGGCCAGCACGACCCCCGCGAGCACGCCCGGCATCGACAGGGGGAGCGTGATCGTCGCCAGCACGCGCAGCCGCGATGCGCCCAGCGCCCGCGCCGATTCCTCCTGGTCCCGATCCACCATCTCCATCGCCAGCCGGATCGGACGCACCAGCAGCGGGAACCCGACCACGCCCGACGCGATCGCCGCCGCCTTCCACGTGAACGCCACGTCGATCCCCGCCGTCCCGTGCAGGAACGCCCCCAGCGCCGAGCCGCGCCCCAGCACCAGCAGGAGCACGTACCCGATCGCCACCGGCGGCACGACCAGGGGGAGGTGCACCACCGCGTCGAGCGCGACCTTGCCCGGGAATCGTCCGCGGGCCAGCACCCACGCGCACGCCACGCCCGGCACGAGCGAAACCCCCACGCCCGCCAGCGCCACGCGCACCGACAACCCCAGGACCTCGACCTCGGCGCCGGTGACGATCATGCGGCGCCCACGGGACCGCCCCCGTCGCCGCCCGCGCCCCGGGACTCCTCGTCCACGTACCAGCGCAGCTCCCCCCCCACCGGCGACAGGTGAAGCACGGGATGCTCGTCCGCCCCACGCCGGGCCTCCACGCCCCGGATCATGGGCTGCACGCCCGCCCCCACCGCCACCACGCAGATCAGCCGCGTCGCGTTGAGCAGCCGCAGCCCCATCGTCACCGAGTCGGGCCCGCTCCCGCGTGCCTCCCGCACCACCAGCCGCTCGCGCTGGACCAGCGCGGGCGAGCCGCGCGTGAAGCCCGCCATGCTCCCGCTCTCCTCCAGCACCAGCAGCACCGCATCGAGCCGGTCGTGCCCCTTCTCACGCCACCCCAGCTGCTCCTTGAGCACGCCCTCGTACACCTCGGCCGCGTCCTCGCGCCACGCCGGTATCTCGTGGAACTGCGACTCCGGCAGGTCGCTCTGGGTCACGATCAGGTCGTGCAGCGTCCGACCCCGACGCCGCTCGTCGTCCTCCGGCAGCGCCAGCTCGTCCGTCAGCCACAGTCGCGTGCGCCGCCACGGAAACGCGCGCAGCGCGGGATCGAACATCAGCCGCCGTAACGCCGGCTCCGCCGCCGGCGCCGCACACACCGCCAGGTGGAAGCTCCCGAACGCCCCGATGCACCCGTTGGCCTGCATGTACAGGTCCGCCAGCGCCGAGTCGATCGCCGCGTCCGGACCCGTCCGGGAGATCACCACCCCGGGAAGCCGCGGGGGCGGGATCCGCGCCGGGCCGTCCGAGGCCAAGGGGAGGGGTGGCAGCATCGCCCCATTGTGCGCTCCCCGCCGGAGAATTGCCAACCGCCCGCCGAGATTCCCGCGAACACCGCGGGGATAGGCTCTGACGTGGACCCCCTGATCCGCATCATCGACGCGAACCTGAACCGGGCCCGCGAGGGACTCCGCGTGATCGAGGACATCGCCAGGTTCGCCCTCGACGACGCCCCCCGCACCCAGGAACTCAAGGCCCTGCGCCATGAACTGGTCGACGCGGCCTCCCGCCTGCCCTGCGACGCCTGCCAGCGACTCGCCCATCGGGACACCCCCGCCGACGTCGGCACCGGGATCGTGGGCTCGGGCGAAATGCGCCGCACCGGCCTGGCCCAGATCGCCCTGGCGGCCTTCGCACGCCTCGGCGAGGCCCTCCGATCCCTGGAAGAAGCCGCCAAGGCCCTCCCCGGTGCCTCGCACGCCGCCCAGCTCTTCGAACAACTGCGATACCGCGCCTACGAGGCCGAGAAACGCCTCATCGCGGCACTGCCCACCGCCCGCGCCCGCCAATGGACCCTGTGCGTGCTCATCACCGAGGCCCTCTGCACCCACCACCCCTGGGACCGCGTCGCCACCCTGGCCATCGAGGGCGGCGCCGACTCCCTCCAACTGCGGGAAAAATCACTGGCCGACGCGGAGTTGCTCGCCCGGGCGCGCCGACTCGTGGACCTGGCCCGCGCGGCGCCCTCTCGCCCTGCCGTGATCCTCAACGACCGCCCCGACCTCGCACTCCTTTCCGGCGCCGACGCCGTCCACGTGGGCCAGGACGACCTGCCCCTGCCCGACGTGCGCGCCATCGCCGGGCATCGATTGCTCGTCGGCGCCTCCACCACCAATCTCGACCAGGCCCGCGCCGCACGCCGCGCCGGCGCGGACTACGTCGGCCTCGGCCCCATGTTCCCCTCCACCACCAAGCACAAGCAGCACCTGGCAGGACCGGCCTACCTCCGCGCCGTGCTCGACGACCCCGACCTCGCCTCCCTTCCCCACCTGGCCATCGGCGGAATCACGCCGGAGAACATCGCCACGCTGCGTCAGGCCGGTTGCCGTGGCGTGGCCGTGTCGAGCGCCGTGTGCGGGGCCGCCGACCCCGCCGTCGCCTGCCGACGCCTTGTCGAGGCCCTTGGGCCGGCGCGCTTGCACACGTAACGCGACGTCCCCCGCACCGAACTCGCCCGCGCGATCCTCGCCCCGCTCCCGTCGCTCCAGCCCTGGCCTCCCTCGCGGTGCTGACTGCCTGCTCCGCCGCCGGTTTCGGTCGTCAACCCGGCGCACCGATCGCCAGCCACGCCCGCCGGCCCTCCACCCACCGCCGCCCGCCCGCCCTCGCTCCTCACGCCCTGCCTCCCGCCCCTCGCTACCGTTCCCCTTCCCATGAACGCCGTCCTCCGCACCTCCGCCCCAACGCCCCTGCCCGCGCTGCTCAGCCCAGCCCATTTGGCGGGCTCCCTCTGGCGCCACCGCGACCTGATCCGCCAGTTCTCCTGGCGCATGTTCGTCGCCCGCTCCAAGGGGACGCAACTGGGTGTCCTCTGGTCCCTGGCCTTCCCGCTCACGCAGCTCGCCGTCTACGTCGTCGTCTTCACCTACGTCTTCAAAATGCGCGCCTGGGACGGACGAGAGCTCTCGGGCCCCCTCGAGTTTTCCGTCATCCTCTTCTGCGGCATGATCGGCTACACCGCCTTCGCCGAGAGCGTGTCCCGCTCCTGCGGGCTCGTCGTCGACAACCCCAATCTCGTCAAAAAAGTGGTCTTTCCGCTCGAAGTCCTCCCCGTGGCGGCGTTGCTCTCCTCCCTGCTCTACGCCGCCGCCGGGCTCGTGCTGGTGCTGTTCGGATCCGCCTTCCTGCTGCACGGCCTGAGCTGGTGGTCCCTCGCCTTCCCGCTCGTGCTCCTCCCGCTGGCCGCCCTGTCCATGGGCCTCGGCTGGCTGGTGGCCGCCCTCTCCGTCTTCCTGCGAGACACCGGCAACGTCACGGGCATCGTCGTGGGGCAGATCCTCTTCTACCTCACGCCCATCCTGTACGCGCCCTCCCAGCTCCCCGAGGAGTTCCGCGCCGTCGCCGCGCTCAATCCCTTGGCCCCCGTCGTCGAGGGCGCGCGCCGCACGCTGCTCTTCGGACGTCCGCCCGATTGGCCCGGGCTCGGTTGGGCTCTGCTGGCGTCGCTCGTGGTCATGCAGCTCGGCTACGCCTTCTTCATGAAGAGCAAGAGGGGGTTCGCGGATGTCCTCTGAGGCCCGGACCACGCCCCGGGGCGCCCCAATCCTCCCCGCGGCGCCCGACGCCCCGGTGACGATGGGCGTGCACCCCGTGGGCGCCGCGCCGACCCACGCGCCCGCCGCGACCCAGCCCGTCATCGCCGCCCGCGCCGTCGGCAAGTGCTACCACGTCTACGCCAAGCCCGCGGATCGCCTCAAGCAGGCCGCCCTGCGATGGAAAAAACGCTACTACCGTGAGTTCTGGGCCCTGCGTGGCGTGAGCTTCCAGGTCTTCCCAGGGCAGAGCCTCGGCATCCTCGGTCGCAACGGCAGCGGCAAGAGCACCCTCCTGCAGATCATCGCCGGGACGCTCACGCCCACCGAGGGCGAGGTCGCCGTCCGCGGTCGCATCGCCGCGATGCTCGAACTCGGCAGCGGCTTCAACCCCGAGTTCACAGGGCGCGAGAACGTCTACCTCAAGGGGGCCATCCTCGGCATCTCGCGCCGCGAGATGGACCAGCGCTTCGACGACATCGCCGCCTTCGCCGACATCGGCGAATTCCTCGAACAGCCGCTCAAGACCTACAGCAGCGGCATGGCCGCCCGCCTCGCCTTCGCGGTCGCCTTCTCCATCGACCCCGACGTCATGATCGTCGATGAGATCCTCGCCGTCGGCGACGTCGGGTTCCAGCAGAAGTGCCTCGCCCGCCTGCGCCAGCTCCGCGACCGCGGGATGACCCTCCTCTTCGTCAGCCATTCCTCCGACGCGATCCGCAGCGTCTGCCAGACCGGGCTGTTCCTCGATCGCGGACAGGCACGGTTCTTCGGCTCCGCGGAGCGCGCCACCGACCAGTACCTCGCCTTCGTCCGCGAGCAGACCAACCAGGAAGTCCTGCGAACCCAGGACTCCCTCTCCGGCGTCGTCCCGTTCCAGTCCATCGTGCCCGGGCAGACCCGCTACGGGACCGGGCACGCCCAGATCGAGATCGTCCGCGTGCTCAACGACCGCGGTGAACCCACCCGGGCCTTCGCCCTCGGCGAGCGAGTCACGATCGAGGCCGTGCTCCGCGCCCACGTCGACCTGACCGACCTCTCCGTCAGCTTCCTCGTGCGAGACTTCACCGGCGTCGATCTTATGGGAACCACCAGCTTCGATGAACGCGTGCCGGCCCCGCCCCTGCCCAAGGGCGCCCGGGCCCGGGTTCGGTTCGTGTTCGAGAACCGCCTGCGACCCGGTAATTTCGGCATATCCTTGGCCGTCAACCGGCTCACCAGCCGGGACTACTCCGACAACCTGCTGTTCGACCAGGTGGACGGGGTCGCGGCGTTCGTGGTGATGGCCGACCCATCCCGACCCGTCCACTACAAGTTCCACCAGCCCGTGAACGTCTCCTGGGAGCCGATCGCTTGACGCCAGAACGCTCGACAGCCCAACCCGTCGAGCAGGCCGCCCACCCCGAGCCCAAGCCCGTCGCCGCCAACTACCGCTACTGGCAGGAGCACGGCGGGACCTGGGCCGCCGAGTACGACGCGCGCAAACGCGACCAGGTCTACTACCACATCCAGGAGATCATGCTCACCGAGTACGTCCGCCAGCACGCGCCCGCGCGCGTCCTCGAACTCGGTTGCGGCCCGGGACGCCACCTCCGGAACCTCGCCCGCCTCCCCGGCATCCAGGTCCACGGCTTCGACCAGAGCCCCACCATGGTCGCCGGGTGCCTCACCTGGACCGACCAGGCCTGGCTCGACTCCCACGTCACCCTCGGTTCGCCCACGGGACGCCTCCCCTTCGCCGACGACGAGTTCGACATCGTCTACACCGCCGAGGTGCTCGTGCACGTCCGCCCCGAGGACCTGCCCGGACGCCTCGCCGAGATGCTCCGCGTCGCCAGGCGCCAGGTCTTCCACCTCGAAACCAGCCCCGATTACCAGCTCGTCTCCAACGAGCACGACGGGTGCTGGTACCACGACCTGTGCGGCGCCTACGAACGCCTCGGCCGCCGCTGCGAGCGCCTGCCCGCCGGCTACGTCGCACACTCCCCCTACCGCGTGATCGTCGACGCCGCCGCCCCCGCGTGGGAATGGTCCCCCGTCGTGCTGGACCTGCTGCGCCGCATGGAGGGCGATCTCTCGTCCACCATCAACTCCCTCCGGGCTTCGCCCGAGCAGCAGGTGCGCGAGCAGCTGGGCGCCCTGGCCGCCGCCGTCGAGTCCATGGAGGCCTCGCTCAAGGAGGCTCGCGAACGCCAGGCACACGCCGAGGCCCAGGCCGCTCAGGCCCACGAGCGGGCCCAGGTCGCGACCGCTCGCGCCGAGGCCGCCCTCGATCGCTCCGCCGCCGAGTCGCGCCGCGCCGAAGAGTCGCTCCAGGCCGCCCACAACGCCAGGGCCGCCGCCGCGTCGGCACACGAGTCCGCCCACGGCGAACGCCAGGCCCGCGAGCACCTCGCGGCCGCCGTGACGCTCCTCGAGTCCCAGTTGGGCGAGGCCCGCCAGCGACAGCGGGACCTGGCGGAGCAGCTCGAACGGGCGGCCCGGAACGAACGTCGGATCGTGCGCGAGATCGAACTTCGGGTGGGGAGGTCATGACCGCAATGCACCATTGGCAGCACATTCCCTTCTGCATCGACGTGCTCCGACGCATCGCGCCGGCACGCGTGATCGACGTTGGTTCCTCCACCTCCGCCTGGGCCCCCCTGCTGCGGGAGTTCTGCCCCGTCCCCGCCGGGCACGGATCCCTGCACATCGAACGCATCCTGCCCCCGGGCCCCCACGCGTCGTCCAGCGATGATCTCGCCGTGGACCAGGTCCACCAGGGCGCCCCCGCCGCCGTCCTCGCCAGCCTCGCTTCCGACTACGACGCCGCCCTGGTCGGCGCCCTGGAAGCCATGGGCCGCGACGAAGGCCTCGATGTCCTTGGCGCCGCCCTCGCGAAGGCCCGCTACGCCATCGCCCTCCTCCCCCTCGGCGGGGGATACGCCGCCCCCGGCTCCAGCCTCGGGCCCGAGGGGCACGCCTGGTCCCTCGACGACCTGCACGCCCTGCCCATCGTGCGACGATGGCTGGGCAGCGATCACGCCTCGCGCCCCTTCGCGTGCGTCGTCCTCTCCCGCGACGATCCCGCCGACGTGCGCGGCGGGACCTTCGGCGCCGACGGCGCCTACGACACCCACGGCTCCAACCCCGCAGGCCACGACGCCGTCGACCGCGCCATCGAACGCGTCGCCGAGGTTGCCTTCGAGCTCGATTTCATCAAGAAGTCCAGGACCTACCACCTCGCCCAGTCCATCCGACGCTCCGCCCCCGTCCGACTCTCCCGGCGATGGCTCCGCGGAGGGAGCGACGCCATCGAGGTCCTCGCCACCGGCCTCGGAAACGCCAAGTCCAAGGGCAGCGAGGTCTGGCTCCTCGAAGCCCACCTCAACGCCGGCGAGCCCGCCCTCCCCTGGGACTACATCCACCGCTCCGGCGACTGGGTCGAACGCCACGAGCCCGCCCAGCCCTACGGCAAATGCCTCATCGCCTCGCGAGGCGCCCTCGAAGTCCCCGCTGGCGCCAACCCCGAGCTCGTGTTCCTCTCCCACCCCTGGAGCGGCGTCGTGCGAGTGACCGCTCAGGGACGCACCGAGGAGTTCGACCTCTACTCCGAGCATGGCGGCCGCATCCGCCTCAACCCCTTCCGCAACCCCATGCTCGTCGCCTCCACCTCCAACGCCCCCCTCGCCGTCGCCGCGCCCGCCGCCCCGCGCCCCGCACAGCGACTCACCGACACCCAGCAGGCCTTCGTCCAGCGCGTCCTGCGGGAGAAGCCCGCGGCCGTCGCCGTCCACTGCCCGCGTTGGCTCGGCGTCACCAACTCCACCAAGAACCTCTTCGAGCACCTCCTCCCCGTGCCCGAATCGCCCGCCCAGGAGCCCTACCACCTCACCGACGACGACCTCCAGTCCTACGCCGCCGCCCTCGTCGAATGCGGCGCCCCCACCATCGTCTTCTCCGGGGGCGACGAGGCCCACTTCCGCCTCATGCGCCTCGTCCGCGCCAAGGACCCCAAACGCCGATGCATCATGCTCTGGCACGGCAACTACGTCCAGCTCTCCGACGACTACGCCTTCCGCACCCTGCGCCTCTGGCTCGACGCCGCCCGCGCTGGCCACGTCGCCTCCATCGCCACCGTCAAGGAAGGCATGGAGAAATTCTTCGCCTCCCTCGGCGTGCGCTCCCACTTCGTCCTGAACTACATCCGCGGCGCGCAGACCCCCGACACGCCCCCGCCCGTCTCCGCCCCCGGCACCCACCTCGGCCTCTGGATGTCCGGCACGCTCTGGAAAAGCCCCAACGTCATGCTCGCCGCCGCCAGGCTCGTCCCCAACGCCCGAATCCACACCGCCGGCGGCGACCATCGCACCCGCGAGCTGATCGAGCAGTTCAAGGTCCCTACCGCCTTCGTCTCGCCCCAGCCCCTCGCCCACGACGAACTCATGCGCCGCATGCGACAGACCCATCTGACGCTCTACGTCACCTTCACCGAGTGCTGCCCCATGATCCCCCTCGAGAGCTTCGCCCAGGGCGTCCCCGCCCTCGTCGGGCCCACCAGCCACCTCTTCGAGGACGACGAGTTCCTCGCCCACCGACTCATCGTGCCCTACCCCGACCGCGCCGACATCATCGCCAATTACATCGACCGCGCCATCGCTGAACGCGACGCCATCGTCGCCCGCTACGCCCAGTACGCCCACGCCTACAACCGCCGCGCCGCCAGGTCCGTCGACGACCTCCTCGCCTGACCCCGCCGCCATGTCCACCATCTGCTTCATCACCTACGAGATCCACCCCACCAACCGCGGCGGTTGCGGCGTCCTCCTCCACCACGCCGCCGACATCCTCCTCGCCCGCGGACACCACGTCGTCTTCCTCCTCGCCATGCCCCGCCACGAGTTCGAGCAGTTCCTCACCAGGGACCGCCTCGCGCTCTCCAACCCGCACCTCTGCCGCGCCTACCACCTCGACGAACTCTGCGCCGACTTCACGCTCGCCCCCGACCAATGCCCCACGCGACCCGTCTGGGAAGCCGCCAGGTTCGCCCACGCCTGGGCCAGGCTCTCCACGCTCGAGACCATCGACTTCGCCGAGTTCTTCGAGTACTGCGGCGTGTCGTACTACGCCCTCACCCGGCGACTCTTCGCCCCCGAGCCCGCCGCCCCCCGCCGACCCGTGCTCGGCTCACGACTCCACAACTCCCTCGAGATCATCGACCGCGTCGGCAGCACCCGCAACCTCGACCTCGCCCGCTACCACCTCTACGCCCTCGAGCACGCCGCCCTGCGCCTCTCCGAAGCCATCCTCACACCCACCCGGACCTATTTCGACGAGTACTACCGCGACGCCTACTCGCTCCCGCCCGCAAAGGCCGTCGTCTCCCAGTCCCCAAAGCTCCCCTTCCCACGCGTCCAGCGCCGCCCCGACCCCGCCCGCGAGCCCTTCACCATCGCCTACGTCGGCCGCATGTTCCAGTTCAAGGGCGTCGACCAGCTCGTCCGCGCCGCCGTCGAGCTCTTCGCCCGCCGTCCCGCCCTCAACTGCACCGTCGACATCATCGGCCCCGACGCCGGCGAGAGCCCCCTCGGGCACAGCTACATCGACTACCTCAAGACCCTCATCCCCACCCACCTCCTCCCACGCTTCAACTTCACCGGGCACCTCTCCCACGACCAGTTCTCCCCGCGCCTCGACTCCGCCCTATTCGCCGTCTTCCCCAACCAGTTCGAGTCCTTCTGCTACGCCGCCCACGAGGTCTACGACGCCGGCGTCCCCCTCATCGTCAACGACATCGCCGGCTGGCGTGACTTCTTCACCCACGAACGCAACGCCCTCCTCTACGACGGCCGCACCGACTCCCTCGTCGCCGCCATGGAGCGAATGATCGACCAGCCGCCCCTCCGCGAATCGCTCTGCCGCCCCTACCCCATCGCCGATGACCCTCTCGGCGCCTTCTACGACGCCCCCCGCGCCCTCGAACCCCTCGCCCGCCCCCACGCCTCGCTCCCGCGCGTCCTCTGCGTCGTCCTCTGCGACGGTGCCGACCCAGCCCCCACGCTGCACGCCCTCGCCGCGCAGCAACACGCCCCCGCCCAGACCATCGTGCTGCGGCCCGTCCCGCGAATGGCGCCCGACAAGATCCCCGCCCTGCCCGAATCCGAGTCCTTCTGGTTCCTGGGTCGCCAGTGGCACGTCACCGACACCCACGACAACCCCCTCGCCCCCGACGAGATCCCCACCCTCGACGCCGTCCTCG
>JBGAOG010000056.1:0-21771 GCA_044221985.1 Phycisphaerales bacterium | reverse complement strand
CTTCCAGTGCATGGGGGCCGCGATGCCCGGCGCGGTCATCGTGGCGCCCTCGCCCTCCTGGGTCACCTGGCACTGCTCGATCGTGAGCGTGCTCAACGCATCGAGCTGCCCCATCCCGCCCCCGGCCCCGCCCATCATGGCGCCGGCGGGCGACTGGGCCACGGCCTGGGCGAATCCCTGGCCGAACTTGTCCTTCATGGCGCGGTCGAGCTTGGCGTACCCCCCAATCATGCCCGTCATCGACCCCATCAGGTCGCGCACCTGGGCGTTGTCCGAGTGGAACATGCCCACGAGTTTCTGGGCGTCGAGGGCCTTGGCCGCCGCGATGTACCGCTCCAGCGCCGACCGCAGCGCCGGGTCGTAGGCCGGAGCTTCGGCCGGCGCCGGAGCATCCTTTGCGGGCTCGGCCTTCTTGGCCGACGCGGCGGAATCGACCGCGGCATCGCCCGCCTGCCCCGAGAGCGCCGCGTACCGGGCCGCCAGCGCCTTCAGGTGCTCCTTCGCGCCGCCCGCACCTTGGTTGGAGGCACGCTCGAACGCGTCCCTGGTCTGCTTGAAGAACTCCCTGGCCTGGGCCTCGCACTCCTGCCTGGCCTTCTCGGCGGCCTGGGCCTTGGCCTCGTAGTCGCTCTTGGCGGGCAGAGCCGGGGAAATCCCCGCCAGATTCGTCAGCAGCGCGCCGTACGAAGCGTGCCCCGAGGCCCGGGCCCACTGGAGTTCACCCTGCGCTTGCCGCGCCAGGGCGATCATCAGCGACGCCTGTCCGGGGCTGCCTTCCTTGGCGGGATTGGCCGCGTCCGCGGCCGCCTTGAGCACCTTGGCCGCCTTCTCCGCCGCGTCGTTCAGAGCCCCGCCCCGAAGCTCCGTCACCTGGCGGACCTGGTTGGTCACCAGCTCCCCGGCGGTCCGGGCGTCCGCTCGCGCGTCGCCCGCGGACTTCTTGACCAGCGCCTCCTGCGCCCGCAGGTCCTTCTCGCCCTGGGCGAAATTGGCGAGCTGATTCTCGCACTGCGCGGCCTTGAGGGCCCACTCCTCGCTCACCGGCTTGAGCAGGTCCGCGCGGGCCTGGACCTCCAGGCCCGCCCGGCGCTCGCTCTCGCCCAGACGCTTGAGGGCGTGGGCGTCCTCGGTCGCCGCGGCGGCCTGGGTGGGACCCAGGCGCGAGGCCGCGTCCATCCGCTTGGCGAAGTCGATCAACTTGGCCTGGGCCGTGTCCAGCTTCTGCCTGGCCTCCGCGTTCAGGGCCGCGATCTGCTGGTCCGCCCGCTCTTTCTGGGCCCTCGCCTCGTTGAGGTTGTTCTGGCAGGTGGTGCGGGCGGCGGCGATGCGCTCCAAGGCCGGCGCCACCGTGAACTGATCCGAGCCCGTCGCCGTGGAGTTCTTGCGGATCCAATACGACAGGGTGAGCTGGACCGAGTCGATCATCCCGACGGCCTGGGTTTCGAGTTGGGCGTATTCGGTCAGGGCCGGATCGGCCAGCCCGATCTGCGACGCCGCGGTGAGCGCGTAGGCCGCGGCGCCGGTCTTGCCGCCTTCCTTGCTCACCGGGGCGACGTTCTTGATGACCGCGTTGTAGTTCCCCGCGGTCTTGGCGTCGGGTGTGGCCACGGTGCGCAGCTTGGACGCGTTGGAGGTGATCACCTCCAACGTCGGGCTGTGGCGCTCGCACGCGGCCAGCAGCGCCAACGTGCCGCAGACCGAGGCCAGGACGAGGGGACGGAAACTGGTTCTGTTCGGGAGGTTCATGGTGGGGTCCGGTGTGGGAGCCTGGCGCGGTGGCGCGGGCTCCGGGGCAAGCACTGTATCACAGGCTGCGGCCCTTCGCCCCGTCCATTCGGACCGGGAGCGTCGGGGGTTCCCTCGCGGCGCGTTCAGCGCCCCTGCGGATCCGATCCGACGGGAGGGTTTCCCTTGGGGAGCGGAGGCGTGTAGTCGATGGGGTAGTCCGGATGGGGCTGGTACATGGCTCGGATCCAGTCCACCGCCTTGCGGAACTTGGGGTCATCCGTGGATTGGAAGACCGGACGCCAGCCGTGCTTGGAGCGTCCCGTCGCCACCTCGGGGTGCTTGAAGTGGGAGGCATCCGCGGGGAGGGCCAGGTGGAGCAGTGGCGACTCGGCGGGGTTCGCGTAGTCGATCAGGGGCTTTCCGGCGGAGGTCCTGGCCCGGTCGAGGATGAAGAAGTTGGTGGACACCACGCGATCCGACGCGGTGGCCCGCTTGGCCAGGTACAGGCGCGAGGCGTCCTGCCCCCCGTGGCAGGCGCTGGTGGCGCAGGCGTTCATGAGCCACTCGTTGTGGACATCATCGCGGAAGCGGCGCAGGGCCGGGGGCGGGTCGAGCACCTGGACCTTGGCGTACAAGTCGCGGGCCCGCAGGCGGAACATCCGCTCGAGGATCTCCAGCGGAGGCTTGCGACGCAACGCGTCGCGTCCCTCGCGCGACGTGGGGATCCCCTCCTGCCCGGCGTACTGGTCCAGCAGCGCGGTCACGGCGTCGCGCGGGATCGAGAGGCGCGGGTTGCCCGCCAGGTCGATCTCGTACACGCGCAGCAGATTGCACTGCTCGTCGGTGAGCAGGGGAAAGTCGACCCGCGTCCGCGCGGGCCTGGAGCTTGTCCCGGGCGTCGCCCGGGGGGGCTCCACGGGGCGCTCCGCCAGCGATTTCTGCTGGGCCACCAGGTTCCGCAGCTCGCGCGCGTCGGGATTGGGCGGGTCGAGGGTCAACACCCCGTCGATCTCCGCCAGGGCCAGGTCGTAGCGTGCACGCGAGCGGAGCCACTCGGCGAGGCGCAGGCGCTCGGCCAGGTCCTGGTCCTGCACCCGGGCCCGCAGCGTGCGATACTGCGACTCCACGTCCGGAAGCGTGCGCAGGCGCGAGACGTCCTTGCGGGCCAGGGGCGTGTCGATCCCGACCACGCGCAGGGTGATCGTGGCATCGTCCTGGGCGACCAGGAGTCCCGTCAGGCGGCGCCCGTCGATCAGCAGCACCTCGGTCTCGGGCGTGTCCGGCGCGGGGCGTGCCGAGGGCGCTTCGCCCACCGGGCCCGAGGGGGTCGGGGGCGCCGCGTCCTGGCGACCCAGGGCCGCCGTGGCGACCAGCAGCGCGCACGCCAGCACCACCATCGCGCGTCCTCGGGGACGGGCGAAGGGAAGGGCGGGCTGGTCGGCGTCGGGTCGGCTGGGCCCGGACATGGCGGCTCGTGGGGGGGCTGGAGCGCCCAGTCCAATGCAGCCCGGGGACTTGTTACGCCGCCAGCGATCGCGCCAGGGCGGGCACGTCGGGGAAGCGGGTGTCCCGCGTCGTGGTGGCCACGGTCGAGAGCAGGGCGGCGTGCCCGGTGAGCAGGTGGGTGTAGGCGGGGCGGGCGGCCTCGTCGAGGTGGATGCGGATCGGCCCGTGCAAGTCGCGGTCGAACTTGGCGAGCCACAGCCCGATCCACAAGCGCGTTCCGCGGCAGACCAGCTTGCGCACCGTGAGCTCGGGGGCGGCGTGCTGGGCGATCAGAAGCTGGATGCGTCCCATCGCCGCCGGGATCTTGGCCAGGGATCCCCGTTCCTTCGCCAACGCGAACTGGCACTCGGTGAGGTGCTCGGCCTGGTGGGGCGTGACGCGCGCCGTGTTCGATTCGATGAGGCGGATCTCCTCGGCCAGTTGGGCCGCGCGCTCGCGCACCTTGGGGGCGAGCTCGGCCAGCTCGCGGGCCTTGTGCTCGAGGTCCTCGAGGTGCCCGACGATCAGGTCGGTGTGGACGCCGGCCTCGCTCCCGACCTGGCCCACGTCTCCCCCGCCCACGAGGCGCAGCTCGCCGCGCACGACCGTGGCCTCGGGGGCGACCAGGCGACGCCCGACGCGCACCCTGCAATTCGTGATCTCGGAGGTCACGTGGGCGTCGCGCCCCACGCTCACGCGGGTGTCCCCCAGGTACTTGGCGTGCAGGTCGTGCCCCACGGTCAGCGAGCCCTGGTCCCGCGAGGCCATCCCGCGCGCGAGGTGGGCGTCGCGCCCCACCAGCACGGCGCACGCCTCGATGAGCCCGGCCACGTGCAGGTCCTCGCCCACCGTGACGTGGAACTGGTCGCGCACGCCCTTCTGGACGCTCACGCTGCCGGGGAAGTCGATGTTGCCCGTCGAGAAGTCCACGTCGCCGGGCACGTCCAGCTGGGGCACCACCCGCACGCCCCCGCTGGTCCGGCGGACGACCCCCGCGATCAGCGCGACGATCCGCCCGTCTTCCTCCACGCGGATGGAATCATCGGGCGCCGGCTGGAAGGGCAGCGCGGGGCGGGCCGCCAGCGACTTGCCCGTCACGTCCTCCCCGTCCTCGCCCTCCACGGGCGGGATGATGCGCGCGATGGCCTGCCCCGCGAAAACGACGGCGTAGTGCTTGCGCGCGTGGTGGTCCACCTGGCCCGCGCACGCCACGCCCGGGGCGGGCTCCGAATCGAGCACCGCGCCGTCGAGCTCCAGGCGCCCGTGAACGCCGTGGCGCGGCTCCCGCCCCCGCAGGATGGCGCGGTGCAGGTCCCGGGCGGGCTGGGCGAGGAAGGCGTCGAGGGCGGCGCGGATGGCGTTGGTGCGCTCCTGGCGACGGGCCACGCCCCGCTCGTCGGCCAGCGCTTCGATCTGGAGGGGGCTGAGCTCGTCCTCGGTGGCGCCGGGCTCGATGACGAGGACGGCGGTCATGGCGCCGTCCTGGAGCTCGACGCGGATCCGGGGTGTTTGGCCAGCGCTGGACACGAGTGGTGACCTCGATGCCGGGACGCGCCGGCGCCGGTCAGGCCGCCTGCGTCGCCTGGGCCTTGGCCAGCGTCTCGTTGATCCGCTGGCTCAGGACGTCGGGCGTGAAGGGCTTGACCACGTAGTTGTTCACTCCGGCCTTGATGGCCTCGATGACGCGGGACTTCTCCGCCTCGGTCGTCACCATGATGATCGGGATCGTCTTGGAGTACTGCGCGCGATACGCCTTGACGAACGTCAGCCCGTCCATGTTGGGCATGTTCCAGTCCACCAGGAGGAGGTCGGGCTTGAACGCGGCCGCCTTGGAGAGCGCGTCCTGACCGTCGCAGGCCTCGTTGATCTCGTGCTGCCCGAGCTGGGCGAGCACGGCCTTCTGGATGTTGCGCATGGTCTTGGAGTCGTCCACGAGGAGGATCTTCATAGCTGGGCCTCGAATGGGGCGGGGTTCAGGCTTGAGCGGCGGCGGACGCGGTGGCGGCGTTGGCCGCGGTGTTGTCGCGGATCGAGAGCTCGATGATCAGTTCCCCGCAATCGGTGCTGCAGGGGACGCAGATCGTGGGAATGTCGGACTGGCGGGCGATGTGGTGGTGCTTGCCCACCACCACGCTCGGGCACGAGATCGACACCCTCTTGCCCGCGAACATCGCCTTGGCGCCCCCGCTGACCATGTTGACCAGCTCGCCCACCGCGTCGGCGAAATCGGGCGTGTTCGCGTCGAGCTTCTGCCCGCAGAACAGGGTCACGATGCGCTCGGCCGAGTCGCTGGGGAACGACAGGACCACCGTCCCCATCACGTCCCCCGACATCCCGATGATCCCCGAGACGTCGAAGGAGTTGCCCGAGTCCGCCTTGATGCGCGGGTCGCCGATGGTCACCGGCAGTTGCAGCATCGTCGAGAACACGTTCTTGATGCTCGCGATGAATGGCTTGATGAAGCTGGGGTCCATGGGGGTTTCCTGGGTTTCGCTGCGGCTACTCGGACGCTTGTTGATTTCGGCCTTTCCTCAGGCCGCCTTGACCCGGACTTTCTCGGCGCGCTGCATCAGGTCCGCGACGTCGACGATCAGCGACACCCCGCCGTCGTCGCGCACTGTCGCCCCGCTCACCCCCCCGGCCTTGCGTCCCATAACGCCGTCCAGGGGCTTGATTACCACTTCCTGCTGCCCGATCAGGCGCGTCACCATCAGGCCCACACGCTTCTCGTTCATTGCCAGAACCACCGCGAACGGGGTCGCGGGCTTGGGCTCGGCGGTGTAGTCCAGCACGTCCGTGGCCGGGATCAGGGGGAGCACGCTGTCGCGCAGACGCATCACCGGGTGCTCCCCGATCGTGAACACGTCCTTGGGCTCGGGCTTGACGATCTCCAGGATGTTGCCCAGCGGGATGGCGTACGTCTCCTGGCCCACGCCCACCATCATCGCCGGGAGGATCGCGATGGTGAGGGGGATGTGGATCGTCACGGTCGTGCCCTTGCCGCCCTGGCTGAACAGCTCGATCGTCCCCTTGATCTTGCGGATGTTGGTGCGAACGACGTCCATCCCCACCCCGCGGCCCGAGAGGTCGCTCACCTTCTCCGCCGTCGAGAACCCCGCCTCGAAGATGAACGCCCACGCCTCCTTGTCGGACAGGCCCGCGAACTGCTCGGCGGAGCAGAGCCCGCGCTCCACGGCCTTGGCGCCGATGCGCTCGCGCGAGAGCCCGCGACCGTCGTCGATGATCTGGATCTGGACGTGGCTGCCCTCGTGGCTGGCCCGCAGCGTGATCGTGCCCTCGGGCGCCTTGGCGTTCCTGGTCCGCTCGTCGGGGAGTTCCAGCCCGTGGTCGGCGCTGTTGCGCAGCAGGTGGACCAGGGGGTCGCCCAGCTCCTCGATGACGGACTTGTCCACCTCGGTATCGCCGCCCTCGATGACCAGGCGCATCTGCTTGCCCGTCTTGGAGGACAGGTCGCGGATCAGGCGCGGGTACTTGCCGAAGAGCTTGTCCAGGGGCTGCATCCGCGTGCGCATCACCGCCGTCTGGATGTCCCCGGTCACGCGATCCAGCCCGCCGGCCGCCAGGGCCATGGCCTCGCCCAGGTCGTGCCCGTCCTGGCCCGAGGCCAGCTTGCGGGTGAGCGCCGCGATGCGGTTCTTCTGCAGCACCAGCTCGCCCACCAGGTTCATCAGCGTCTCGAGCCGCCCCACCTCGACGCGGATCGTGTTGTCCCCGCCCGGCGCGGGCTTGTCGCCCGTCTTCTCCGCCGCGGGCTTCTTGGCCTCGGGGGTCGGGATCGGCGAGGGCGCGGCGGTCGCCGAGGCGGTCGATGGCGACGATGGGGTCGTTGCCCCGGCGACGTGCCCGTCGCCGTCCACGGCGGCCTGCAACCGCTGCCGCAGCGCTCCCAGGTCGATGGGCGCCAGCTTCCCGTTCTTGAGCAGCCCGACCTGGCTCTCCAAGAGCGAGGTCTCGTTGTCCAGGCACACCACCAGCGGCTCGGCGCGCTCGGGCATCTGCTCGGCCAGCGCGTCGCCCGTCTGGGCCACCAGCTTGCACAGGTTCGTCAGGTCGTCGAGTCCGAAGAAGTCCACCGCCTTGGCCAGCCCCTCGGCCTGCTCGGGCAGCGGGCCCACCGCCTTGGTCGGGTCCGGCGCCAGCTTGATCGCTTCCACGAGCGTGCGGATCGTCGCCAGGGAGGACTCGGCGTCGGCCACGAGGTACGCCACCAGCTCCGCCTTCTCGGGCGGGAGCGTCAGCGTGCCCGCGGGCGCCGCGGGGGTCGGCGCGAGGGCCGCGGGGGAGGGAGGGGTTGCCCCGGCGGGCGCCTTGGCACCCTGACGGCCTTCGGCCAGGGCGGCCAGGGCCGCCACGAGCTCGCCCGGGGCGGAGGCGAGGTCCTCACCCGCGCGCACCTGCTGCATCTGCTTCTTGACGATGTCGATGGCCTGCAGGAGCAGGTCCATCATCGCGCGATCGACGCTGACGACCCGGTTGCGGGCCGCGTTGAGGGCGCCCTCGGCGGCGTGGGCGATGGTGACCAGGTTGGTGAGGGCCAGGAACGAGGCGCTGCCCTTGATCGTGTGCAGGGCCCGGAAGGCCTTGTTGAGCATCTCGGGGTCGGAGGCGTCCTTCTCGAGCACGACGAGGTCGTTCTCGAGCTGCTCGAGCAGCTCGCCCGACTCGGTGAGGAAGTCCTGCAGGATTTCCGGGTCCAGTCCGTTGATCACGTCCCGCCTCCCTCGCCTACGCGGCCAGTTTCAGGCCCCCGCCGGGCTTCCTGTAGCAGAAGCCTTGGGGGACGTTCATGGATTCGAAGGGCGCGTCGCCGGGGCGGATCGTCTCTGAGTGACCGATGAACAGCGCGCCGTCGGGGGCCAACTGGTCCGCGAACATCTTGAGCACGCCGCCCTTCATCGAGTCGTCGAAGTAGATCAGCACGTTGCGGCAGAAGATCACGTCCCACGCCCCGTAGCGCCTGGCGCCCAGGCGGTCCTTGAGGTTGTGAAGGTCGAAGTTCACCATCGACTTCACGGCGTCGTTGATCACCCAGTACGGCCCATCCTGGCGGAAGTACCGCTGGCGGACGATCGGGCTGGTGGAGCGCAGGGCGTACTCGGTGTACCGCCCGCTCGAGCCGATCTCCAGCACCTTCTCGCTGATGTCCGTTCCCAGGATCTCGATGTGCCAGTCCTCCAGGCGAACGCCCAGCGAGCGGTGCAGCAGGATCGCGAGCGTGTAGGGCTCCTCCCCGCTGCTGCACGCCGCCGACCACAGGCGCAGGCGCTTGGTCGCCTTGCGGGCCTCGAGCAGGGCGGGGAGGACCTGGTGCTCGAAGACCTCGAGCTGGGGCTCGTTGCGGAAGAAGCTGGTCTCGTTGATGGTGATGCGGTTGAACATCTCCTGGAATTCCTCGACCTGGTACGGGCCCATGGTCAGGAACGAGATGTACTGCCCGAAGTCCTCCATCTCCAGCTCCTGCAGCCGGTGCGCCAGGCGGGACTCGAGCACGTACTTCTTCGTGTCGGGGAAGTGGATCCCCGCGCGCTCGTAGATGATCTTGCGCAGCTGGTTGAACTGCGCGTCCGACATCGTCACTTGTTTGGCCAGCGTCATGTCTGTTCCCGTGGAGGATTCGCGGTGATCAGGCGGCCCTGGCGGCCTCGCTGACCATCGACGGATCGAAGAGCTTGGCGAGGTTGAGCAGGATGATGAGCCGGTCCTGCAGCTTGCCCACCCCGGCGATAAAGTCCGAGCGCACCGAGCACACCATCGCCGGCGCTGGTTCAACGATCCCCTCATCGATCCGCAGCACCTCGTGGACCTTGTCCACGATGAATCCCAGCGTCTTGCGGTGCACCTCGACCACCACGATGCGGTTGGCGTCGTTGCGCTCCGACACCTGCAGCCCGAACCGCTTGCGAAGGTCGATCACCGGGATGATCTTCCCGCGCAGGTTGATCACGCCCTCCACCTCCGCCGGGCTCTGGGGCACCCGGGTCAGGTCCATCATCCGGTTGATCTCCTGGACCGCCAGGATGTCCACCGCGTACTCCTCCCCACCCACCTCGAAGGTGACGAGCTGGAGCTGGCGGCCTCCCTTGGCCACGCCGTTGGCGCTGGTGGCATCCGTGCTGGTGGCGCTGCTCATGTCTGAACTCCTTGCATTCCGGGGCGGGCCCCGGGCCGTTGGTGCGGTCTGCTCCACGCGTATCGACCATGCCCCCGAGGTGCTTCAGGGTCAGCACGCCGATTACCGACCTTCAGGGGCGACGCCCTAGGCGGCCGCGCCGTGCGCCCGCGTGGGGCTCAGGCGTGCCAGAACTTGCGCGATGGTCGCCGGGGGAAGGGCCGCCGAGGCCAGGCCCGAATCCACCACCGCCCGGGGCATCCCGTACACGACGCAGGACTCGGCGTCCTGCGCGATGATCGGACCTCCCGCCGCGTGCAGCAGGCGAGCGCCCACGACTCCGTCATCGCCCATGCCCGTCAGCATCACGCCCAGGCAGCGCGGGCCGCACGCGCCAGCCCCCGACGCGAACAGCTCGTTGGCGCTGGGGCGGTACAGCGCGCTCCTGGGCTCGTCGCTCACCTCGATCGTCAGGCGGGCCCCGGCGCGCTTCACGCGCCCGTGCTTGCCTCCGGGGATCATGTACACGCAGCCCGCCCGCAGCGCCATCCCGTCCTCGGCGTGCACCGCCGTGACCGCGCTCATCTCGTCCAGTCGCTCCGACATGCTCTTGGTGAACATGAATGGCATGTGCTGGGCCACCACCAGCGGGCACGGAAAGTCCGCCGGGAGCGCGGTCAGGATCGTCTCCAGCACGGGCGGGCCGCCCGTCGATGAGCCGATCACCACCAGGTCGAACGTCTTGCCCGCGAGATCGATGCTGCGCGGGGCCTGGATGGTCGGGCCCGGTTCGGCGCGGGCCGGCGCGGGCCGCGCGATCCGAGCCACCGTCGGCGCGGGCCCGATCGCGCCCGCCGCGGCTCGCCGTCGGGCCACCGGCTCGCCGACGGCCTTGACCTTCTCGATCAGCTCTCCGCGGGCGGAATCGGCGCCGGCGCCCAGGGCCTGCGGGTCCTTGGCGATCACGTCGGCCGCGCCCAGGCGAAGCGCCTTGAGCGCCTCGTGGCTCCCGGCGCTCGTCAGCGTCGAGCACATCAGGACCGCCGGCTTGGGCTCGGGGCATTCCGCCCGGATGCGGACCAGGGCGGCCATCCCGTCCATGACCGGCATCTCGATGTCCAGGGTCACCACGTCGGGCGCGAGCTTCTTGGCCTTCTCCAGGGCGTCCTGGCCATTGCACGCCGTCCCGACGACCTCGATGCCGGGGTCGCAGGCGAGGGCTTGGCTGATGGCCTTGCGCATGAAGGCCGAGTCGTCAACGACGAGGACGCGCACGGGGGACACTCCGGCACGGGTTAGCCGTGTTGAGCGGTATCGACCGGTGCGGCCTGGGTCTGGATGGTCGGGGTCGGAGCGGAGAGAAAAAAAAGACCGCCGGCGTGCGATTTTGAGGGGGCAACGCCGGCGGTCGAAGGGGGGCAATCGAACTTCAGGACCGGTCTATGATAGCGTTTACATTGGCGAGTGAGAAGGGCGAAGTGCGAGAATCTCTCAGAGAACACGGGTCGCGCACAAAGTCCCATTTTGTTCGGTTTTTAGCAGGATACGTGGAACGTCCCAACGGCCCGAGGATCCTGGGCGCGCCAACGACGATCGCGGTGGTCGACCGGCCCCAGAATGGAGCCGGGACCGGACAATGCCCAGGAGAGGACTTGAACCTCCATGCCCTTGCGGGCGCTACCACCTCAAGGTAGTGCGTCTGCCAATTTCGCCACCTGGGCGTGGCACCGAGCCAGGGCTCGGTGGGGAGCGAAATATAGCACGGGGCCGGGCGAGAAGGCCAGTTCACCGCCCGAGATGCCCGTCGCCCGAGGGTTGGGAGCAGGCTTCAAGCGCAAGGAGCAGGGTTTGGCAACGGACTCGCGAGAGATGCTGGACGCGGTGGGGGACTTGGTCCGTGGCAGCCGCGTGTTCCGAGATGTTCGCGTGGGTGATCGCGGCGTGGAGTGCGCGGCCCCCAACGCGCCCGCCGAGGCGTGGTACCGCCTGTACGAGCAAGGCGGGCGCTGGTACGTGGAATTCAGCACGCCGGACCGCTGGCTCAGCCATTCCATCGAGGCGGACCTCATGAACACCGGGGACTCGCTGGAGGACCTGGTGGAGGAGGAGATGTCCGAGCTGGGGATCGACTCGCGCGGGGTGAGCGTCGAGCACTTCCGCGACGAGGGCAAGAGCTTCGTGTTCCGCACGAGCCTGCCCTTCGCGCTGGGTGGGGGGGACAGCGTGCGGACCGCAGGAACGGCGCTCCTGGCCTTCGAGGCGTGCTTTCGGCGCCTGGGCGACGTCGACGGGCCTCCCGAGTAAGCCCCGGCATGCCCGCGGGCGGCGCGATTCCCGGCGCGGGTGGGGCCGGCGGGCGCTATATTGACGGGCCATGCGCGTGCTGATGCTGGGTTGGGAATTTCCGCCGTTCATCGCGGGCGGGCTCGGAGTGGCCTGCTACGGATTGACGCGCGCGTTGGACCGCCTGGGGCACCACGTCACGTTCATCCTCCCGCGCGCGGTGGATCGCTCGCGGGCCGACGGCGTGCGCGTGCTCGGGCCCGAGGCCCTGGCGCCGATCCGATTGACGCCCCCCTCGATCGCGGGGCCGGCGGGCGCGACTTCCGCGGGCCCGGGGCTCGCGTCGGGCGCGGGCGACCCGGGGCAGAACCTGATGGGGTTCCAGCACGCCACGTTCCTGGCGGTGCCCGCCAGCTTCAGCAGCCCATATCCGCCGTTCGAGCAGGCGCACTTCCTCCCGCTGGGAGAGGACTCGCCGCTGATGGGCGGGGGCGTTCCTCCCGCGCCCGCGGCGCAGGGCGAGCCCGGTGGCGCGGGGCCCGCCCGATCCGCGGTGCCGGGCGTAGCGATGGCGCCGGAGGCGAACCTGCGGAAGATCGTGGGCGGATTCGGGGTGGACCTGGTGGGGGACGCCGAGCGGTACGCTCGCCTGGTGGTGGCGCTGGCGTCGAAGGAGGAGTTCGACGTCGTGCACGCGCACGACTGGCTGACGTACCCGGCGGGGATCGCGGTGTCGCGCGTCTCGGGCAAGCCGCTGCTGGTGCACCTGCACAGCACGGAGTTCGATCGCGCGGGCAACAACATCAACCAGCGGATCTACGACATCGAGCGGGCCGGGCTGCAGGCGGCCAGCCGCGTGATCGCGGTGAGCCAGTTCACCCGGTCGATCTGCGTGCGCCGCTACGCGGTGCCCGCGTCGAAGGTGGACGTGGTGTACAACGGGATCGAGCGCGAGGCGCTCCAGCCGCGCGAGGGCACGCGGATCAACGGCACCGACAAGATCGTGCTCTTCATGGGGCGCATCACGATGCAGAAGGGCCCCGAGTACTTCATCGCGGCGGCCAAGCGCGTCCTGGAGAAGATGGGCAACGTGCGCTTCGTGCTGGCGGGCAGCGGGGACCTGGCGGTGCGCATGATCGAGCTGGCGGGCAGCCTGGGCATCGGGGACAAGGTGCTGTTCACCGGGTTCTTGCGCGGGGAGGACGTGGACCGCGTGCTGCGCATGGCCGACTGCTACGTGATGCCCAGCGTGAGCGAGCCCTTCGGGCTGGCGGCGCTGGAGGCGATCCAGCACGACGTCCCGGTGATCGTGAGCAAGACCAGCGGGGCCAGCGAGGTGCTCCAGCACGTGCTGAAGGTGGACTTCTGGGACACCGACGAGATGGCCAACAAGATCCTGGCCGTGCTGCGCCACGCGCCCTTGTCCCAGTCGCTGCGGGCGGGGGGCGCGATGGAACTGCGACGCCTGACGTGGGAGGGCGCGGCCCAGTCGTGCGTGACGGCCTATCAGACCGCGCTGGCGGGCGCTGGCGCGACGCTCACCGACGGGCCCGGGGGGACCGGGCTGCGGGCCGGCTGATCGTCTGCCGAGGCGGGATCAGGAGCCCTGGGGCGGGGGCGCGTCGGGCTTCTTCATTTCCTCGGCCTGACGCTCCTGTTGCTGCTTCATCTGCTCGCGATCTTCCTGCGAGTACCCCGCCAGAGGATCGGCCACCGGCTGGGGTGCGTCGGAGCCTTCCGACGTGAGGCTCCAATACAGGTACACGCCGACGCCGACGATGACGAGCACGGCGGCGACGCCCATCGCCAGGCGTCCCGGCGAGAACGAAGGACCAGAACTGCCTTTGCTGGGGGTCATGGCCATCGCGTGGAATCCTCCTGAACCGTCCACGATCATACACGCCGCCGGGCTCGCGGGTCCGTGGGTGGGGACGGGTCAGCCCACGTCGCGGCGCTGGAACAGGAAGATCCCCAGGGACAGGAACGCCACGATCTGGGCCATCGCGTAGCCCGCGGCGGCCACCAGGTACTGCGGCGGGACCGGGCGGTTTTGGCTTACGGCGTCGAGGAGCCAGAAGAAGTGGAGATTGGGGACCCCACCCCAGGTCGCCAGCAGGGCGTAGTTGGTGCGCGTGGGATTCAGGAAGACATAATCCCCGACCTCGGGGACGCGCAGGATGGGGAGGGCCGCCGCGCCAACGTGGCGGACGCGCAGGTCGAGCCCTTCGGCGTGCACGATGAGCAGGCGCCCCGGGGTATCCGGACCCAGGGTCTGATTCGCGTCATCCACCCTGCCCGAGAAGGGCGGGAAGTCGGGGACGGACATGGGGAAACCGCTGGGGCTGGCGCTGAAGTAGAAGGAATCTCCCGGGTGCAGGGCTTTCGCGGGCGCCTGCTTGAGGGAGATCCGGATCACGTTCCCCGTGGCGTCGAAGTCGGGGTGCTCCGTGTCATCGGGCTGGACCGCCTTGATGATCCCGATCACGTCGTTGTGGAAGACGTGTCGGCCCACGACGTAGTTGGACAGCAGCGCCGCCAGGAACACGCCCAGGCACGCCACGATCGTCATCACTTGCCCCAGGCGCGTGGAGGCGGCGACCGCCACCGCGCTGAGCACCAGGATCGCCAGGATCAGACAGGCGCAGGCGAGGGTCACCTGCGGGCGAAGGTCGTGCATGATGGGCTGCCATTGCCACTCCGGGCTCAGCATGAGCACCAGGAGGTACCCGCAGAAGCTCAGGGGCAGCAGCGCGATCACCACGACCTGGGGAAAGCTCCACGAATAGAAGTAGTTGCACCAGGCCGCCAGGGCGATGGACAAGAGCACGGCCAGGGCGGAGAAGGTGAGCACGGGCCCGTCGAGCTCGTCGGCGGCGGTCTCCATCACGCGGTGCCGGATCGCGAAGAGCAGGAACAGGAGCATGGTGAGCGTGGCGAAGGTGATGGCCGACGCCACCCCGAGGTACTTGCCCAGGACCAGGGTGGGGCGCCCCACGGGCTTGCTGACGACCGTGAGCACGGTCTTATTCTCGATCTCGCGGCTCATGGTGGCGGTGGCCACAAAGGCGGCCAGGAGGGTCCCGCAGAGGAAGACGGTGGCCATGCCGATGTCGAGCAGGAGCTTGTTGTCGCCGGTGATCTCCTGGCTGGTTTCGAGGCCCAGGGTGAACCCGGTATTGGCGGTGTTGAATACCTGAAAGAGACCTGACACCAGGATCAGGATCATGACCACCGGCTGGCGCAGGGCCTCGACGAAGGTGGTTCGGGCGATGGGGAGGGCTTGTCGGAGCATCGGTCGGGGTGGGAGAAGGGGCTGGGGGCTCGTGCGGGGGCGAGGGTCGGGACTTTCTTCGCCGCGGGACGAACATAGGTTCGGGAACGGCGTAGTTCAAAGGCCCGTCATTCGGGACGGGTACGGTCGCGCGCGGGCGGAGCGCAAGAACCGCGACGAGGCGGAAGGCGACTCGCGTGTCCCGTGGAGTTCTTCCACGGTGCGAAAGAGAATGGGGTCGCTGGAAAGCGACGGCCGGACCCGGCACAATACCGCCCTCGTTCGTGGTCTGTTGAGGGGCGAGGGTTGGCCAGGCCCGTCCGCGACGCGGATCGACGGGCACGCTTGGGAAGGGAACTTGATGCGGGGCGATTTCCAACGGTACAAGCGAGCCGCCGGGTTGAGCATCCTGGGGATGGTGCTGCAGCTCGCCCTGGCCGCGGCGCTCGTGGTGTACGGGCTGATGTCGGTGCGGGATACGACGGCCTCATGGGCGGCGGCCTTCGCGGTCTCGGGGGCGGTGGTCTGGCTGATCCTGGCGATCGTGTACGACCAGCACCGCCGTGAGCGTCTCGAAGCCCTCGAGGCCGAGACGGTGGCGGGGGAGCGCGGGGGCACGAGCGTTTTCGAGTCTCGCGGGGAGGAGTTCAAGGTCGCGGGCAAGCGGCTGGCCGGCATGTACCGCTGGCTGCTGCCGGTGGTCGCGATCGCGCTGGCGGGGTTCTTGATCGGCGTGGGCGCGTGGCGATTTGGCGTCGAACTCGGGGTGGTGCGCCCGACCGAGCCGGGCAAGCCGCTCCCGGACGTGAGCTCCATCCGCGAGGGGTGGGGGATGGGCGTGGGGCTGGCGGTGGCGTTCGTGGGGTTCATCTTCGCGCGGTACGCGTCGGGGATGGCCAAGCAGGTCGAGTGGCGGAACCTGCGCGCGGGAGCGGCGTTCTCGGTGGGGACGGCGCTGCTGGGCCTGTGCGTGGCGGTGGCGAACTTCGTGGACTACCTGGGCCCGGACCTGATGATGCGGTGGCTGCACCCCATCGTCCCCGGGTTCATGGTGCTGATCGGGATCGAGATCGTCCTGAACCTGCTGCTGGACGTGTACCGTCCGCGCAAGGCGGGCGAGACGCCCGCGCCGGCGTTCGACTCGCGGCTGCTGGGGTTCCTGGCGGCACCCGACCGCGTGGCCAAGTCCGTCAGCGACGCGATCAACTACCAGCTCGGGTTCGACGTCACGGGGGGCTGGTTCTACAAGCTGCTCAGCCGCGTGTTCTGGCCGCTGGTGGGCGCCGCGGTGGTCGTCCTGTGGGGGCTGACGAGCCTGGCAGTGGTCCAGCCCCACCAGAAGGGGACGATCCTGCGCTGGGGTCGTCCGGTGCGTGAGAACATCGGCCCGGGGCTGCACGTCAAGCTGCCCTGGCCCATCGACAGCGTGTACATCCCCGAGTACATCAAGGTGGAGAAGACGGGGCGCTGGGTGGTGGCGGACCTGACGGCCACGGGCGTGCGCACGCTGCAATTGGCGACCGATACGCCGGCCACGCCCGAGGCGCTGATGTGGACCAACGACCACGTAGGCACCGAGGTGTTCCAGCTGGTGCAGGCGACGCGCGGCGGGGGCGGGGGCGGGATCAGCGACCTGGCCCTGGTGTCGGTCGAGGTGCCCTTGCAGTACGCGGTGGACGACGTGGCCAAGTTCGATCGCCTGGCGCCGCCCGAGTTCCGCGACGATCTGCTCAGGGCGGTGGCCCAGCGCGAGATCACTATTTTCTTCCAGACCGTCTCGCTCGACGACGTGCTGGGCGCGGGGCGGCAGGCGGTGTCGGACAAGCTCCGCAACCAGGTCGAGGCGGCGTTCGGCCGGCTCAACGTGGACTCGAGCGGCAAGGCGCAGGGCGCGGGCATCCGCGTGCTCGGCTGCGCCATCGTGGGCGTCCACCCGCCCAAGGACCGCGACGTGGCCGGGAGCTTCGAGAAGGTGCTCGAGGCCCAGCAGCGCTACCGGGCCCGCGTGGATTCGGCCGAGGGCGAGCGGATCAAGGCCCTGACGGCGGCGGCGGGGAGCGTCGAGGGCGGGCAGCGGGTGATCGCGGCCCTGGACCGGACGCAGGACGACGGGCTGTCGCCCCAGGAGCAACTGGCCCGCCAGGCCCAGGTGGACGAGGAGGTGGACAAGGCCGGGGGGTACGCCGCCCAGGCCGTGGCCAGGGCCCGCGCGGAGCGGTGGCGGTTGCACATGCAGGCGCGGGGGCGGGCCCAGCGCCAGGTGGGTCAGCAGGCGGTGTACGCGGCGTCGCCGGACCTGTTCCGGGCGAGCGAGTATTTCGCGGCGTTGCGTGAGGCGGTGCGCGGCGCCCGGGTGTACATCACGAGCGTGGACCTGCCCGATCCGCGCCTCAACATCGACCTGATCGATCGGGAGACGGGGGCCCAGTTCTTCCGTCCCTCCGAAGAGAAGCAGTAGTCACGAGCAACAACCCCGTCCGCCCTCGAGTGGGGCGGTCGCCAGTGGAGTCCCAGGCGTGCGTCGAACGCTCATCATCGTGGTCGCGATCGTGTTCCTGGCGATTCTGCTGGCGTACACGGCGACCTTCTCGGTCCGGTTCACGGAGTCGGGCGTGCTCACGACCTTCGGTCGGGCCACCGAGGCCGACGTCAAGAAGGACGCGGGGCTGTACTTCAAGTGGCCCTACCCGATCCAGTCGGTCACGACGTACGACACGCGGATCCGCGTGACGCCCTCGAAGCTGGAGCAGCAGCAGACGGCCGACGACCAGGCCATCACGGTGGAGGCCTTCGCGTGCTGGCGCGTGGCGGATCCGCTGAAGTTCTTCCAGCGGTTCAGCAACGCGGGGGGGCGTCCCGACGAGCACTACGCGGCGGCGGAGGCGGTGCTCAAGTCCAACCTGCGGGCGGCCCTGGCGCAGGTGAGCCGCTACACGATGGGGCAGCTCTTCAACGCCCAGCCTGGCGCGTCGCGTCTGCCGGAGTTGGAGGATCGAGTCCTGGCGGCGTTGAAGGCCGGGGACGAGAAGGGCGTGTCGCTGAAGGACTACGGGATCGAGCCGACGAGCGTGGGGATCAGCCGCATCGTGCTGCCCGAGAGCGTGACGGCGGCGGTGTTCGACGCGATGAAGTCGCGGCGGACGAAGCTGGCGCAGGACACGGAGAGCCGCGGGCAGGCGGAGGCGGCGACGGTGAAGGAGGCCGGGGAGCGTGACGCCAACCGGATCAAGTACTTCGCGGACCGGCGGGCCAAGGAGATCAAGACGCTGGGCGACCTCGAGAGCGCGCAGTTCCTCAAGCAGATGGGGCAGAACCCCGACCTGGCGAATTTCCTGATCGCGATGGACTCGATCCGGAACATGCAGGGCAAGCGCATGACGATGGTCCTGAGCAGCACGCTGCCGGGCATGAAGCTCTTCTTCCCCGACGCGCTGGAGAAGCTCAAGCCCGGCGCGATCCCGTCGCTGGCGCCCGACCAGCCCCGCTCCGCGGTCGGGGCGGAGGGAGGGCGATGAGCCAGGTCCCCTCGTCCGGCCCGACCGAGCCCGAGGCTCGCCAGTCGCCCATCGACCCGGCGAACCAGTCCATCGCCGACGCGCTGCGCATCACCTTCGCCCTGCTCAAGGTGGGGATGCTGGTGCTGCTGGCGTTGTACGCGCTGAGCGGGTTCCAGTTCGTCAAGGAGGGCGAGCAGGGGATCCGCCTTCTCTTCGGGCGGGTGGAGGAGTCACGCATCGAGCCGGGCTTCCGATTCAGCTGGCCCTTCCCGCTCGGGGAGATGAAGCGCATCAACACCGGCGACAACGAGCTGCGTGTCGACGACGTGTTCTGGATCGCGATGGAGGCCGACGCGCCGAGCGAGGCGTCGTACGACAAGCTCGCGCCCAGGAACTCGCTCAAGCCCGAATCGGGGAGCGGGTCGCTGCTGACGGCCGACGGGAACATCGCCCACGCCCGGGTGAGCGTCCATTACCACCGGGCCAGCCCGGTGGAGTACGCGCGGAACATCGACGCGGGGCCCGAGCCGGCGCTCGCGCAGGAGAAGCTGCTGGTGCGCCTGGCGGTGCAGCGGGGCGTGGTCCACGCCGCCGCCCAGACGACCATCGACGAGATCCTCAAGCAGACGTTGGGGCAGACCGGGGGCACGGTGGGGCAGATCGCCCGCTCGGCGGCGCAGGCGGTCCTCGACCAGCAGGGGACGGGCATCGTGATCGACTCGGTGACGCTGGACCCCAAGCCGCCCCGGCTGGTGTTCGAGGACTTCGCCAAGGTGCAGGCGGCGGTGTCCAACGCGGCCAAGGCGATCGAGGACGCGCGGCTGGAGGCGCGTCGCCAGCTCAACGCGGCGGCTGGGGCGGCGGCGGGCCCGCTGGTGGGCGCCATCGACGACTACGAGCAGGCCATCGCCCGGGGCGACCAGCCCGGGCAGGACGCGGCCCTGGCGCGCGTGGACGAGATGCTCGATCGCGGGCATGCCAAGGACGGGAACGAGGACGTGCTGGTGACGGGCGAGGCGGCGCGCCTGATCAGCGAGGCCCGCCAGTACCGCTCGGAGGTCGTGGCCCGCCGGCGCGGGGAGCACGACACCTTCCGGGCGAAGCTGGAGCAGTTCCGCTCCAACCCCGACGTGATGATCCGCAACGAGTGGACCTCGGCCCTGGCGGAGTTCTACGCCCAGGACACGGTGGAGACGTTCTTCGTCGCGCCGGGGATGGGAACGATGGTGCTGAACCTGAACCGCGATCCCGACGTCGCGCGCGAGGTGGAGAGGGCGATCAAGGCCCGGCAGACCGAGGACGTCCGCCAGATCCGCCTGCAGGAGGCGGAGAACGCGCGGTTCAGGACCAACACCGAGGGGACGATGTCGCGCTGAGGCGCGCGGGGCGAGCATGCACCAGGGCGGGCACGAGACCAAGCAGCGGGGCGAACCGATCGTCGTCTGCGAGCGGCTGACCAAGGTCTTCAAGGACTTCTGGATGCGCTCGCGCGCCCGGGCGGTGGACAGCCTGGACCTGACGGTCCATCGCAACGAGATCTTCGGGCTGCTGGGGCCCAACGGCTCGGGCAAGAGCACGACCATCAAGATGGTCCTGGGGCTGCTGAGAGCCACCTCGGGGCGGATCGCCGTCTTCGGGAAGCTCCCCAGCGACGTGGGCATCAAGCGGCGCATCGGCTACCTGCCCGAGGAGTCGTACCTGTACGGGTTCCTCAACGCGCGCGAGACGCTCGATTATTACGCCAAGCTCTTCGAGCTCGACCTGGGCACGCGCCGGCGCCGCATCGACGAGCTGCTCGACATGGTCGGGCTGGCGGGCGCGCAGTACCGCCAGGTGCGGGAGTACTCCAAGGGCATGCAGCGGCGCATCGGCATCGCCCAGGCCCTGATCAACGATCCCGACCTGCTCATCCTCGACGAGCCCACCACCGGGCTGGACCCCATCGGCACGCGCCAGATCAAGGACCTCATCCTCGAGCTGGGGCGGCGCGGCAAGACCGTCATTCTCTGCAGCCACCTCCTGGCCGACGTGGAGGACTGCGTTGATCGCATGGTCATCCTCTACGGGGGCAAGATCCGGGCCCAGGGCACGTGCGACGACCTGCTCGAGAGCCGCAGCCGGATGAGCATCGAGACCGAGCCCCTCGACGAGCGCACGCTGGCCGAGGTGGACCGGCTCATCCGCTCGCGCTCCGCGGGCGAGAAGTCGGTGCTCCGCGTGGCCAGGCCCCGCCAACGCCTCGAAGAGCTCTTCCTCGACATCGTGGAGAAGGCCCAGAAGGAGCAGGTCGCCACCGCCGGCGCCACGCAGGGCGGGGGCACGGCCGCGTTCCTGGCCGCGCCCGTCCAGGGCGAGGAGCTTATCGCGCAACTGACGTCGCCCGCGGGCGAGCCCGCGCGGGCGTCCACGCCGGCGGCCCCGGCGCCCGGCCCCGACGCGGGGCGCGAGGACCTTTCGATGATCGGTTCGCTCCTGGGGGGCCAGCCCGCGCCCCAGGGGTCCACGCCGCCCGCAACGCCGAGCGTGCCCCGCCCCGCCGCGTCGCGCGATGACGTGGACCTGTCGGTGATCGGCTCGCTGCTCGACGACGAGGACAAGGGCGCCAAGCCCGGGGGCCCGGCGTGACGCTCCGCGAGCGCTGGTCGCGGCTCGATGCGCTGCAGAAGGGGCGCCTCTTCAAGATCATCGCCTCGTGCGTGGTCCTGCTCGCGGGCGTGCTGGGTGTGGCGGCGTACGTGGTCGCCACCAACGTGCCGGCGGATCATGGCGCGCAGGTCCTGCCCGAGGTGCCCCAGGGGGCCAGCGCCGAGCAGCGCAGCGCCATCGAGTCCACGCGCCGCGTGGTGGAGATGGTGCTGCACGGGCGGCAGGACCCCGTGTCGGTGGGCGTGTGGACGGGAGTGGCGGTCCTGGGGGCGTTGGGCGTCGTCTGGCTGGGCTTGGGGCTGACCTACCTGGGGCTGCTGCTGGCGGGGCTTGCGCCCGCGCTGGTCATGGGGCTGGTCTTCCACTGGAGCGGGGCGGCGTGGGGTCTCGGGGGCGTGGTGGCGCTCGCGGGGGCCTTCACGGCGGGCATGCGCCTGGCCAAGGTGGCGCTGGGCGCGGGCACGCCCCTGCTGGCCGTCGCCCGCAACGTGCTGGACGAGGCCTCGCGGCTCAAGCTCTCCCTCGTGTTCATCGTGGTGCTCGTGGGCGCGCTGGCCGTCCTGCCGCTGGCGCTGGACGCGGACCAGCCGTTGCGGTATCGCGTGCAGACGTTCCTGTCGTTCTCGATGGGCGGGTCGTTCTGGATCATCGCGTGCCTGGTGGTGGTGGTCAGCGTGGCCACGGTGGCGTTCGAGCAGCGCGACCGCACGATCTGGCAGACCGCGACCAAG
>JBGAOG010000055.1:0-21918 GCA_044221985.1 Phycisphaerales bacterium | reverse complement strand
CCGTTCCCTCGCCAGGGCCATGCGTGACAGCCCTAGCGACTGGGCTCCTGGCGATGTCACGCAGGAAACGGAGGTCCACGTGATCAGAAGGAACACAGTTGCGTCTTTGCTCTTGGTCGGACTGTTGACGCAGTCCGCACACGCAGGCGGGCGCGTCTACCAGTTTGACGCGAACGGCTCAATCATCCAGATCGGAGGTTTCGATTGGGTTGCCTTCAACAGCCCCTCGGACCTGACGAACAGTTCGAGCGACTTGTCCATCGCCCTGGATTCCAACACACGCTTCGTGGACATCATTCCAAACGGATCTTCGGACAACATCCCGCGCCTGACGTTCACCGGCGGTCCGTCCGCCTCATCTGTGAAGATCTACCTCGGGGCCGACCAAGACGCGAGCCACCCGGACTTTGTGTCGACGAACGTGGTGCCCTCGAAGGGCGGCCTTCACCTTCGTGGCCTCGACGCTTCGGCGCTCTACGAGTCCCAGTTCTACGGCGGCATCACCGGAGACTTCGGCGTCCAATGCTCCGGGAACCCCTGCAACGGCACCGCCTACTACCTCAAGGTGGGGCGATTGGTCCGCTTTGACATGGGTGGCACGATGTGGGGCGATATCACCGTCACCGGCTCGTCGGGCTGATCTCCCCTCGTTGTTCTTGCCGACAGCATGTCCGCGGAGTCCAGCCTGACGGTCAACCACGGTTCCGTCACGCGCGTGGAGACCACGGGGGTGACATCCGATCCGCAGGGCGCCGGGGACCTGAAGCTCACGATGACGGTTGCGGATGGCGACATCGGCACGATCGTCTCCACGGGGCGCATCACGGGCTACGGAGGCACGCCGATCCAAGCGCCCAACGGCAAGATCGGGACCATCAGCGCGGCCAAGCCGATCAGCCAGTTCCAAGGAGACAGCGCCACGTCGCCCATGATCCGGGCGAAGAACGGGATCGACTCGATCGAGGCGCCGTCCATCGACGGGTACATCACCGCCAACTACGGCTCGGGCGCGACGGGCGAGCTCCATCGCGTCGTGACCACGCACGCCACCGACGGCGTCGGCGTGAACTCCAGAGTGGTCGCGAAGAAGGTGACCAAGCGGGCCAACGAGAACGACCGGATCGAGATCAAGGGAAGCCTGCTCGGCGAGATCGTGATGGATGAGTTATCCACGGGCGCGACGATCGCCGTCGGCGGGCGAATCCTCCACGACTCAGGATCGAACCCGACCAACGTGGGCAAGATCACCATCTCGAACTCCGGCGGGCTCAAGGGACAGATCATCCTCAACGCCGCCAACGCGACGGACCACCTCGTGTCGGGAAGTGGCGCGGGCGACTGGGCGTACTACTGGGCGGGGGATATCACCATTGGCGGCACGCCCATCAACAACACGAGCACGGGGACCAACCCGTACTACGCCACGCCCTCTTCCTTCTACGGCGGGGGTTCGGTTACGGTCGCCCCGTTCTACGAGCACCGCGCGGATTGCACAGGCTGGCCAACCGACTTCGGGGACGACACCGACCCGATCAGGATTGCCCAAACGGCTATTTCCGGGACGAGCGGCGTGACCCTTGAGCGCATCCACGTCGGGTTCTACGGGAGGCTCGTGGCGGGAACGGACCTCGGCGCGGTGGAGATGTGGAACGGTACCCAGTGGCAGAATGTGAACTCGCTCTTCGAGATGAATGTCGATTCGTCCAGCCCCCGCGATCTGCAAGTCTGCGGGCGGCAGATCGGCTACCCCGCCCGCCGCATCCCCGTCCCGCCGGGCAAGTACCGGATCATCCAGGGCACCGGCGATCGGACCCTCCGCAGCCTGGACACCGATCCCATCTCGGGCGCGCAGCCCGCGACGGCCCTGTTCTGGGAGTACTTCTGCGTGATCCGGGATTGTGACCACGACGGGCAACCCGACAGTGGGGTTTCCTGCGGCGACACCAACGTCTGTGCCACTCCTTACGGCGGGTGCCTCGCCGACTGCAACGACGGCACCGGGACGGGGCATCCCGACGGCGGGGTGGATATCAACGACTTGCTCTACTTCTTGGCCGCGTACCAGGCCGGCTCGATGAACGCGGACCTCACGGATGGCGTGTCCACTCCCTGCGGGGCTCGGGCCGACGGGGGCGTGGACATCAACGACCTGCTGTGCTTCCTGGACCACTACGAAGCGGGCTGCTGAAGCTTGGCCCGGACCAAGTTCGTGACTCTCAAGTCCCGGCCCCGTGGTCGGGGCTTGGGCCGCGCGGTACCCCAACGCCGCTCTATCATCGCCCCATGCCCCTGGTCTCCGTCGTCCTGACCACGCACAACGACCCGCGCGCCCTCGAGCTCGTGCTCGAGGGGTATCGGCGCCAGGAGTTCACGGACTTCGAGGTCGTCCTGGGCGACGACGGCTCGCGCGAGGAGACCCGCGAGGTCGTGCGCCGGATGCGGGCCCTGTGCCGCTTCCCACTCGTCCATGTCTGGCACGCCCACCGCGGATACTGGGGCAAGACGGCGATCGTGAACCGGGCGGCCCTGCAGGCCCGGGGCGAGTACCTGATCATCGGCGACGCCGACGTGATCCCGCGCCACGACTACGTCGCCACACACTGGGAGATGAAGCGCCCGGGGCGCTTCCTGGCGGGGGGCGACTTCCGCCTGGTCGAGGAGGCGACGCGGCGCGTGAGCGTCGAGGATGTGCGCGCCGGGCGGGTGTTCGACCCGGTGTTCCTGATGGGCATCGGGCAGCCGCGGACCAGGAAGTTCATCAAGCTCAGGCCGCGCGGCGTCGTGTCGCGACTCATCGACGCGGTGAACGTCTCGCCCGCGCGCTTCAGCGGGAGCAACGCCTCGGCGTGGCGGGCGGACTTCCTCCGCGTGGGCGGGTACGACGAGGCGTTCGTCAAGCCCGGCAAGGAGGACACCGAGCTGGGGATGCGCCTCTGGAACGCGGGCGTCTCGTCGCGCCACGTCCGCCACAACGCCATCGTGGCCCACCTGTACCACGGCGAGGGGCGCCCCGTCCCGCCGGAGAACGCCCGGATGCTCGAGGAAACCCGGCGCACGCGGCGGGTGACGGCCCGCCAGGGGCTGGAGCTGGTGCGCGAGGGGGACCACACGGTCGAGCGGGAGAATCCCGCCGTCCAGATGCCCCGATAACCGCGGATCCGCCGGGCCAGCGGACGATCCGGCGCACGTTGCGGGCGAGATGCGCAGTTCATCGGCCCAAGATCCGGACGATGGTGTATCTTCTGACGCAGCGAAGGAGATCGATCATGAGAATGATCTATGTTCTGGTGGTGGCCGTCCTGGCGGGCGTGTGTTCTGCGCGCGGGCCGCTGACAACGGCATTCACCTACCAGGGCTCGCTGACCAGCGGGGTGCAGCCGGCGAATGGGAACTACGACCTGACCTTCAGGCTGTATGACGCCGCCAGCGGCGGGGTCCAGGTGGGAGCGTCGCTCTGCCTGGACAACGTGGCAGTGACGAACGGCGTGTTCAGCGTGTCGTTGGACTTCGGCGCCCAGTTCGCCGGGCAGCAGCGGTTCGTGGAGATCGGCGTGCGTGAGGACACGGGGCTCGCGTGCGTGAACACGACGGGGTTCACGACGCTCGCGCCGAGGCAGGAGCTCATGGCCAGCCCCAACGCCCTGTACGCGATGAGCGCGGGCACGGCGGCCAGCGCGACGACCGCAGCCTCAGCCACGACCGCGACGACCGCCACCAACGCCACGCAGTTGAATGGTCAATCCGCCTCGTTCTACCAGAACGCCTCCAACCTCAGCAGCGGGAGCATCCCCAGCTCGCGCCTGAGCGGGACGTATTCCGGGGCGATCGCGCTGACCAACGCCGGGAACAGTTTCACCGGCCTGGGCGGCGGGTTGACGGGGCTGAACGCCTCGAACATCGCCAGTGGCACGCTCGCCGATGGCCGCCTGGCGCCGACGTACACGCAGGCCCTGTCCCTGACCAACGCCTCAAACTGGTTCGTGGGCGCGTTTACGGGAGGCGGCGCAGGGCTGACGGGGCTGAACGCATCCAATGTCAACTCCGGCACGCTGGATGTGGCACGTTTTCCTGTGCCGCTAAGCCTGCAGGCTTCTGCGGGTGGAACCTCGCTTGTCTGGGCGGCCAACGGATCGAACGCGGGCAACTCCATTGGCATACAGGGCGAGGCGTTCTCGCTGAGCGGGAACACCACTGGCGTGTTCGGCAGTAGCAGCAGCACGTCTGGTGTCGGCGTTTCCGGCCTAGCCTCCAACAGCAGCGGGACGACCTACGGCGTGCTTGGCCGATGCTACAGCCCCGCCGGGAGCGGCGTGCGCGGCGTCTCCGAAACGTCCAGCGGCTCCGGTGTGGGCGTGTTCGGCGAAACGTCGTCGCTCAATCCCACAGGCACGGGCGTCGTTGGCAAAGCTCAAGCCACGGGTGGGTGGTTCGAGGCCACTGGCACCACCGGCACCGGGATCTTTGGAGTCAATAACTCGGTCTCGGGTACCACCTATGGCGGCCAGTTCTTCAATGCCAGTCCCGACGGCGTGTGCGTGCTCGCCCGATCCACGGCAGGAACGGGCTATGCGGAAGGAGGACGTTTCGAAGTATCAAGCACACAGGGAAGGGGTGTGTTTGCCCAGGCAACGGCCCCAACGGGAACGACGTTCTCGGTTTACGGGCACAACGCAAGCACATCGGGCACCGCAGTCTTCGGCACGGCGTTTGCGACAACGGGCACGACCTATGGCGTGCTTGGCCAAGCGCCCAGCGGCTCGGGATGGAGCGTGTACGCCACCGGGCGTCTTGGAGCCTCCGGCACCAAGTCCTTCCGCATAGACCATCCCGCCGACCCAGAGAACAAGTACCTCCAGCACTACTCCGCCGAATCGCCCGAGGTCATCAACTTCTACTCGGGCAAGATCGCACTCGACGAGCGAGGCGAGGCAACGGTCGAGTTGCCCGGCTACTTCGCCAGCATCAACAAGGACCCCCGCTACACGCTGACGGCCGTCGGTGCGCCCATGCCCATGCTCCACATCGCGGAGGAGATCAACGCCGAGGCGTTGCTGGCAGGCGAGCGGGCCAAGCCCGGCGAACCCGTGCCGACGTGCTCGTTCCGCATCGCGGGCGGCGTGGCCGGGGCAAAGGTGTCGTGGGAAGTCAAGGCGCTGCGGAACGATGCGTACGTCCGCCAACGCCCCGCGCCCGTCGAGTACGAGAAATCCGAGGGTGAGCGCGGAACATACCAACATCCGGAGTTGTACGGACAACCGCCCGAACGCGGCGTGCGTCACCAATCGCATGAGAATGCCGCGCGCCCGCACGGGGCTGATCGATGAGCTTGTGAAGTGGGACCTCTGAACAACCCGGCGAACCACCGACGGTCTGGTAGCGAATCTCCGTACGGCGTGAAGGACGCGCCGAACGGAGGCTGGCATGGCCGAGCGGACCAACGCGGATCAGGGCCTGGTGGATGCGTGGACGGCGGGGCTGGGAGGGCCGCGGACGGCGGCGTTGCTGGGCCGGGCCGTCGCGTGGGAGGCGTTGGTCAAGCCGATGCACGCGCGAATCTGAGGCGAGCCTCACGGCCAAGCACGACCGCACGCACTTCGGCTGCAAGGGGCACATCAACGCCGACCGCAGCGCGCTCGTCACCGGTTACCGCTTCTCCGACGCGGCCCCGCACGACAGCACCTTCATCGACGAGCTGACCGAGCACGAGGCGAGGATGGTGGTGGCCGACAGCGCGCACCGGAGCCATGCACGCGAGGTGATGTTGCATCGCCGCGGGGTGTCGTGCGCCATCGCGTTCAAGAGACAGAGGGGCCAGAAGGAACTGTCGCCGCTCTTGAAGCAGCTCAACCGGGTGATCGCGTCGGTGCGGGCGGTGGTGGAGCATCCCTTCGCGTGGATGAAGAACATGGGGTACCGGCGCGTGCGGTACCGCGGGAGACGCCGCAAGGAGGTGGACTTCGCGTGGAACCTGATCGCGTACAACTGGAAGCGGAGCCTGCCCTGATGATCAGGGTCTGAGGGACCGCCCGGGCCGGCCCGGACGGGGAACCCTCGGTGCGATCGGCCCAGGAACCATGTCGACACACCGCCCCGAGCCCGCCAATGGCGCAATTGATCAGGCCTCGGACCGCCAACCCTGAGCGGCGGGCGACTTCAGGGGCCTCCGGGACAATTGCCGGACGGATTGGAACCCGGCGAGCATCCCCGCGTCGATACAGATGCAGGGAGGACCGGCATGGGTGCACACGCACGCGGGGCGTTCACGCTGATCGAATTGCTGGTGGTGATCGCGATCATCGCCCTGCTGATCGGGATTCTGCTGCCCGCGCTGGGGAAGGCCCGTGAGGCCGCCCGGACGGGGCGATGCCTCGCCAACGTGAGGTCCATCTCGCAGGGCGTGGCCATGTACGCCGACGCCGGCAAGGACGCCATGCCCCACTGGTCGGGCTGGCAGGTTCACGGGGGCGACGCCACGGGCGACGACTCCGCAGGGCCGGGGTGGAGCGAGCTGGTCGAGCCATTCCTCGAGAGCCGGGACGTGTTCGTATGTCCCGCACGGAAGGTGAAGGAAGTGCCCGTGGCGTATTTCATCCAGGGGAGGTACGCCAACGCCCTCTTCCGCCGGATGTACAGCAGCATCCGACAATCCCGCGTGGCCTTCTCGTCCCAATACGTCACCCTGGGCGACGCCAACCAGCCCATCCTGTTCATGACGCCGTACGGCAGCAGCGCCCACGCCCAGCCCAACGCCGACCCCGACGACGCCCGATGGCCCGCGGTCTTCTTCGGGCACGGCGAGCTGGTGCCCCACGCGGGGATCTCCAACCTCGCGTTCCTCGATGGGCACGCCGGTGGGTTCAGGGCGTTCGACCCGGGCAAGATGACCTGGCACGGCACCAAGATGGCGGATTGGAAGAACACGCCGCTGAACCGCTGACGGGGGCCCAGGCCTGGGCCCGGGCGGCCGTCGCCGGGGCGAAATGACTGGGAGTTGCGTGCGGGTCCAACCGAATGCACTTCTCGTAAGTGCATATTGAGACAGTACTTACAACCAGTACACGGACGTCCTTTGGGATTTGTTCGCCAGGGGGTTGTATACTGGTCATCGCGAAACGCGCGGCTTGGGCCCCGCCGGGAGGGGCCTTCAAGGCGAGGGGCCCGCCAAGTGGCGGGCGCACGACCTGAAAGAGACCCTTACAAGCAAGGAGACCGGTATGAAGACGACGAAGTTCGGCATGGGTATCGCTCTGTCCGCCCTCTTCCTGGCCTGCGGCTCGGTGATGGCCCAGCCCAAGCAGGAGCCCGCCAAGCAGCCCGCCAAGCCCGAGGTGCAGCAGCCGGCCAAGGCCGACCCCGCCAAGGGCGATGGCAAGAACGCCTGGGGCATGACCGAGGACGAGATGAAGAAGTGCATGGACAACGCCATGCCCGGCGCCGAGCACGCCTTCCTCGCCCAGTTCGAGGGCACCTGGAAGACCGACTGCACGTTCTGGAGCAACGGCGTGGAGAGCAAGTCCACCGGCACCGCGACCTACACCAAGGTGCTCAACGGCCTGTTCATGCACGCGACGGTCACCGGCACCATGGAGGGCATGCCCATGCCCTTCGAGGGCGCCGAGATGCTCGGCTACAACAAGCAGACCAAGAAGTTCCAGTCCACCTGGACGGACAACATGGGCTCGGGGATGATGGTCTCCGAGGGCACCTGCGACTCGCAGGGCAAGGTCTTCACCTTCAGCGGCACCTACGACTGCCCCATCAACGGGCACACCACCATGCGCTCCACCATCACCTTCAACAACAAGGACCAGATCACCGCTGAGGCGTTCAACACCATCAAGGGCAAGGACGAGATGTGCATGAAGATCGTCTACACCCGCATCGCCGCGGCCCCGGCCAAGCCCATGCCCGCCGGCGCCACCCCGGCCCATCCCATGACCGGGAAGAACTGATCCAATCCTGGGTTTCACGCCGCCCCGGAACCGGGACGGCGTGGTCTTTGATCCGGCGCGGCCCATGGCCGCACCCGAAGCAGGAGCGCGGCGAGCGTCGCCGCCAACGAACCAGACCTCGACCTTGGAGTTGCACGATGAAGTTGAGCACGATCGTCGGAATCCTCGTCCTCTCGATGATGGCGGGGGGCGCCACCCTGGCCCAGCCCAAGCAGGATCCCGCCAAGCCCGCCGCCCCCGCCCAGCCCGCCGGCGGCATGCAGACCCCCTCGCCCGAGGAGATGCAGAAGATGATGGCGGAGATGACCGCCCCGGCTGAGGAGCACAAGAGGCTCTGGAAGCTCGAGGGGCCCTGGAACCTCGCGCTGACCTGGTCCGAGGGCGGGAAGGAAATGAAGGAGACCAGCACCTCCAGGTTCTCCAAGGTCTTCAACGGCCTCTTCATGCAGCAGGAAGTCAACGGGAAGATGATGGGCGTGCCCTTCCACGGCCTGGAGCTCATGGGCTACAGCAAGGCCACGAAGAAGTACCAGACCGTGTGGATCGACAGCATGGGCACGGGGATGATGATCTCCGAGGGCACGGCCGACTCCACCGGCAAGGTCATCACCTTCACCGGCACCATGGACGATCCCATGGTGGGCGGGCGGTGCGACGTCCGCACCGTGGTCACTCACATCGACGACAACAAGTTCACCTTCGACATGTACGGCACCATGGGGGACAAGGAAGAGAAGATGATGTCGATCGTGTACACCCGCGCCACCGAGTCCAAGCCCGCCGGCGAGGGGATGCACAAGATGGCGCCCGCCAAGCCCGCGACGCCCGACAAGAAGTAGGCCAGCGCACGACGCGCGCCGCCGCGGCGCGAATCCGTGAGAAACCAGACGCCCGTGCGAGAACGCTCGCGCGGGCGTCTGGCGTTGTGCCCCTGGGAGCCACAGGGCGTACCCGGGGGCCTACTTGCTCTTGGTATCCCCCCGCGCGAAGATGGAGGCAACGTAGTTGAGGACGTCGGTGGCGCTGGTGTCGTTGTACCCGAAGTTCTTGATGAGGCGCTGCTTGACGACGTCGATCTTGGCCTGCGTCTCGTCGTCGACGATGCTGCTGACGAGGTTCTTGAGCTTGATGGTGTCGCGCTGGTCCTCGAAGAGCTTGAGCTCCAGGGCGCGGTAGAGGCGGGCGTTGGTGTTGTACTCGAAGCGCTTCCCGTCGAGGGCCAGGGCCCCGATGTAGTTCATGATCTCCTGGCGGAAGTCGTCCTTCCGCGAGTCGGGGATGTCGATCTTCTCCTCGATGGAGCGCATGAGGCGCTCGTCGGGCTCCTCGTCGCGACCGGTGTACTTGTTCTTGACGCGCTCCTTCTGCGTGTAGGCGCGGACGCTCTCGATGTAGTTGGCGCAGAGGCGGCGGATGGCGTCCTCGTCGGCGCTGATGGCCCGCTGCACCTCGCCCTTGATGATGTCCTCGTACTCCTCCTTGACGACCGCGAGCAGCTCGCGGTAGCGCTTCTTGGTGTTCTCGTCGCTGATGAGCGAGTGGTGCGACATCCCGCTCTCCAGCTCGTTGAGCACCATGAACGGGTTGATGGCCTTCTCCTCCACCGCCTGGCGCCCCACCAGCGCGTTGGAGACCTTGTCCTGGATGTAGCGGGGCGAGATCCCGTTCATCCCCTCGCGCGGGGCCTCTTCCTTGAGCTCGCGGACGGAGTCCTCGGTGTAGCCGGGGATGCTCTTGCCGTTGTAGAGCTTGAGCTTCTGCAGCAGGGTGAGCCCGGCCTTCTTGGGCTCGTCGAGGCGGGTGAGCACGGCCCACATCGCCGCCACCTCCAGCGTGTGGGGCGCGATGTGGATGTTCTTGATCCGCTCGGGCCCGAAGTCCTTCTGGTAGATCTTGATCTCGTCGTCGAGCCGGATGTTGTAGGGCACGTCGATCTTGATCGTGCGGTCGCGGAAGGCCTCCATCATCTCGTTGGACTGGAGGCGCTTGTACTCGGGCTCGTTGGTGTGCCCGAGGATCACCTCGTCGATGTTCGTCTGGGCGAACTTCTTGGGCTTGATCGAGTGCTCCTGGCTCGCCCCCAGCAGGTCGTAGAGGAACGCCACGTCGAGCTTGAGGACCTCGATGAACTCGCAGATCCCGCGGTTGGCGATGTTGAGCTCGCCGTCGAAGTTGAACGCGCGCGGGTCGCTGTCGCTCCCGTACATCGCGATCTTGCGGTAGTTGATGTCGCCGGTGAGCTCGGTGGAGTCCTGGTTCTTCTCGTCCTTGGGCTGGAAGGTGCCCACGCCCACGCGGTCCTTCTCCGAGAGCACGATCCGCCGGACCTTCACGTGCTCCATCACCTTGCGCCAGTCCCCCTCGTAGAAGCTCATCAGGTCCTCGAGCACCTTGCGGCAGAAGGGGTCCGGGTCCCCGGGCACGCGGAGCTTGCCCCCGTGGTGCTTGGGGCGGAACGAGGCATTGAGCCTGGCCAGCACGCCCTCGCGCGCCTCGCGCGGGATCAGCACCAGCGGCTCCTCGTGCATCGGGCAGCGGAACTCGTGCGTCCGCAGGGCCAGGCGCGGGTCGTGCTCGCTCGAGCGCACCTCGCAGTGCTCGTCGAGCAGCCACGAGAACGAGTACAACGCCCCCTCGGGCGTGCGGCTGTAGTGCTCCGCGCCCTTCTTGAGCAGGCGCGCGATCGTCGACTTGCTCGAGCCCACCGGCCCGTGCAGCAGCAGGATCCGCTTGTCCGTCCCGTACCCCTCGGCCGCCGAGCGGAAGAAGTCCACCAGCTGCACCAGCGCGAAGTCCAGACCGTAGATCGCGTCGGCGCCCTTGTCGAAGGGGTCGGAGAAGAAGTGGTAGCGGACGCACTCTGTACTTCTCGAAGCCGTGCGCCAGGATCGCGTCGTACAGACGCTGGTAGGCGTTGCGCGCCGCGCCCGGGTTCTGCGCGCAGATGTCCAGGTACTCGAAGAAGGTCCCCGACCAGTGCTGGTCCTGGAAGCGGCGACGGTCCAGCCGCTCCTCGATGGCGCCCAGCAACTCGTTCCCGCCCGTGCGATTCTCAGCCATGACGCTACTCCCCGCCCGACCGCGGGCCACACCCAGCCCCGACACCCGCGCCGGCGCCCATGAGCTATCGGCCGTCCAACCCCGGCGGAGAACCGCCCGGCACGATTGCCCCCTCATTTACCCTATACGTCCGAGAATGGATTTCGGATCGCGCGTTGTTCGGGGGTCGCGGGTCGATCTACGCTCCGCCCATGTCCTTTGGGCTCGGGCACGGCAGGGATCTGGACGACGCGCCGGGCGTGGTGGGCGTGGCCGCGCGAGAACTGCCGCCCCTGCCCGACGACATCCTGGCCCGCCCCGCGGCCGGACGGGTGGACCCGCGCGCGTGGTTCACCGCCTCCGCCCTTCCCCTCGAGCTGGAGATCGGCAGCGGGAAGGGGACGTTCATCCTGAACCAGGCCGAGGCCGACGCGGGGACCAACTACCTGGGCATCGAGTGGGCGCGGGAGTTCTATCTGTACGCGGCCGATCGCGTCCGCCGGCGCGGGCTCGGGAACGTGCGGATGCTGCACGCCGACGCGGGCGAGTTCCTGCGCTGGCGATGCCCCGCCGCCATCCTGCGCGTGATTCACCTGTACTTCTCCGACCCGTGGCCCAAGCGCCGCCACCACAAGAACCGCGTCGTGCAGCACGCCTTCCTCGGCGAGGCCTGGCGATGCCTCATCCCCGGGGGCGAGCTGCGCATCGTGACGGACCACGACGAGCTCTGGGCGTGGGACCAGCAGCACTTCGCGCCCTGGACAAGGCGCCCCGACGCCGGCGGCGACTCCTCCCTGTGGCCCGCCCAGTTCAGCCAGGACGCCGACCCGCCCTTCGAGATGCTGCCCTTCACCCCGCCGGCGTGGGTCGGCGAGGGCCAGGTCGTGGGCACGAACTACGAGCGGAAGATGTGCGGCCAGCGCGGGCCCCACGCGTGCGTCCTGAAGAAGAGGTCCACGGGGATCGGGCGCTAGGCGACGGGTGAGCTCCGCGAGCCCCGCACGCGAGCAAGGACGGCGCCTCTCACGCCGCCGCGGCTTGGGGTTGGTCCGATTCCAGCCAACGTGGGCAGTGCATCTCGCGTTCCTCGAAAGCGTCGAGGAGCCCGCGCCGCCAGAACCACCGCTTGACGGGCAGGTGCTGCTCGTAGAGCGTGCGCACCAGCAGCGCCCCGTGCAGCCCATCGCCCGCGCCGGCGGGCAGGGCCGCGGCCTGGAGGAACGACTCGAACAGGCGGCGTGCGGCGGGAAGCTCACGGGGCACGTAGAGGCGGGTGTACTCGCGTTCCTCGGCCCCGCCCACGTCGCGTCCGAAGAGCGCGGCCGCGCACTGCGGGCGCAGGCGTGCGAACGAGTGGGCGGCGTAGCCGAGCTTGTACTCGCGCGCGAGGTACTCCCCCGGCGTCAGCCAGTGGTCGTGGGCCGCCGCCGCTCCCGGGCGATACAGCACGGGCGCGTCATGCTGGCGCTGCAGGCGGTACGCCAGCTCGTCATCCTCGTACCCGTAGCTGCACGGGAAGACGCCGAGCCCGCCAACCCCCCGCACCAGCTCGGCGGGGGCCGAGAGGTTGATCATCCAGGCGTGGCGGAAGCCCCAGTCCCGCATGGGGTTGGCCAGCGATTCGGGCGTGTCCATCCGGTCGTAGAAGAAGACCATCGAGGTCTCCCGGATGAGCCGATCGAAAAGCCGGTCGGGCACAGGCCGCTTCCAAGGGGCGCTGCCGACGATCAGGGCGGGGCGCCCGCGCTCCCGAGCCAGCGCCTGCTCGCGGGCGTGGATCTCCAGCAGCGCGGGCGATGGAATCGTGTCGTCGTTGAGGAACACGAGCGAGCGGCCCCGGGCATGGGGCAAGAGCCGGTTGCGCACCGTGGCCTGTCCCGCCCTCGCCCCCACGTCCAGGATCAGGTGCTCGTCGGGGAGGTTCCATACCCGCGTCACCGCCTCCACCGTCGCCGGATCGGGCCCGTCGAGCCCCACCAGCACCTCGTACCGCTCCGGAGCCAGGGTCTGGCGGGTCAGCGCCTCCACGCACGCGGCGGCCTTCTCCGGGCGCCCGCGGGTCGGGATGATCACGCTCACGTCCATGCTCGAAGGACTCCTCCAGGGCGGCGGCCCGTGGGCCTCGCCGACCGGGTTGTTATCGGCCAGAACGGGGTATGGCCTTCGCCGTGAACCGCGCGACGGGACCCCAAGGCCCCCCCGGGGTCGGTCCGATGTCTACTCCGGCTCGCCACTGTGTTCCAGAATTGGGGGTAGCCGTGGATCAACCATCCGAGCGTCGTCGCCACCCGCGCTATGAGGTCTCGCGTCCGTGCAAGGTGCACCACCCCAGCACTCGGCGCTACGAACCCGCCGAGACCCTCGATGTGGCCGCGGGCGGGCTGCTCATGCACCTGGACTCGTCGCGCCCCCTCGCGCCGGGCGATCGGGTTGAGGTCGTGGTGGCCTGGGATGACAGCGTGATCCTCGCGTCGGATGCTCAGATTCCGGCGAAGGTGGTCCGGGTGATCGATAGCGATGAGGGCGGGCAGACCGTGGCCTGCGCGTTCGAACGGGCGGCCCTGGCCGTCACCCTCGCCGCGGCGGCGTGAACCGGGTTCGGCTCCAACACCTATAGTCGTTCGAGGATCGTACGGGGTCGCTGTTCCTCCCCGGGGTGGTAGTCGTTCATGCTGTGGCAACCGTCTCTGCCCGAGAAGTACTTGAAGACCTCCGCCGAGGAGTTGGGCAGGGACATCGGCGCGCGCCGCAAGCAGCTGGGCGAGCAGCTCGTCATCCTCGGGCACCACTACCAGACGGACGAGATCATCCGGCACGCCGATTTCACCGGCGACTCGCTCAAGCTCTCCCAGATCGCCGCTCGTGTCGCCAAGGAGCGCGACGCCAAGTGGGTGGTGTTCTGCGGGGTGCACTTCATGGCCGAGTCGGCCGACATGCTCACGCCCGAGCACGTCGAGGTGATCCTGCCCGACCTGTCGGCGGGCTGCTCGATGGCCGACATGGCCCAGCACGACGACACGCTCCACGCGTGGGACGCGATCCACCGCACCCTGGGGGCCCAGGGCTGGAAGGGCCGCGTGATCCCCATCACCTACGTGAACTCCTCGGCGGCGATCAAGGCCTTCGTCGGTGAGCACGGGGGCGCGTGCTGCACCAGCAGCAACGCCATGGAGGTCCTGCGCTGGGCCATGACCGGCGGGTCCAGGCTCCTCAACCCGGGCGAGCAGGTCAAGGTCCTGTTCCTGCCCGACCAGCACCTGGGTCGGAACACGGCGGCGGCGTGCGGGATCGACGTGCACGCGCGCTCGTGCGTCTACGACCCGCGCCTGACGCACCAGGGGCACGAGCTGGGCGGCGCCGATGCCGGGCGACTGCTCCACTCGCAGATCATCCTCTGGGCCGGGCACTGCTCGGTGCACAAGCTCTTCCGCCCCGAGCATTGCGACCAGATCCGTGCCGCGGACGCGGGCGGGGGAACCTCCACGACGATCATCGTGCATCCCGAGTGCTGCAAGGAGGTCGTGGACAAGAGCGACCTTTCGGGCTCGACGGAGAAGATCATCCAGACGATCCAGGGCGCCAAGGCGGGGACGCGATGGGCCGTGGGCACCGAGGTGCATCTGGTCAACCGCCTGGCCCGCCAGGCCCAGGCGCGGGGCGTGCACGTGCGGATCCTGTCGGAGTGCCAGTGCCTGTGCACGACGATGTACCGCATCGACCAGCCGCACCTGCTGTGGGTGCTGGACAACCTCGCGGGCGTCGAGGGCCCGTCGAAGGTGGTCAACGCGATCAAGGTGCATCCGCGGGTGCGTGAGCAGGCCCTCAAGGCCCTGGAGCGGATGCTGGCGCTCACGGCCGGCGGAGGCAAGGCCCCCGCGGGTCACCCGGCGATGGTGGATTAGCTCAGGCCGGCGACTCGCGCACGCGCAGGACCTGGCACGACCAGGCCACGCCCGCGCCGAATCCCACGGCGACCACCAGCTTGCCCGGGTGCAGCAGCCCGCGCTTGCGCGCCCGCGCCAGGCAGATGGGGATCGACGCCGCCGCTGTGTTGCCCGTGTCCACCATGTCGATGACGAGGCGGTCGCGGGGCACCTCCAGGTGCTCGCCAACGGCCTCGATGATGCGGGCGTTGGCCTGGTGGGGGATCACCAGGTCGAAGTCCGCGACGGCTATGCCCAGGGCGTTGGCCGCCTCGCGCACGCACGAGACCATCCGCCGCACCGCGACCTTGAACACCTCGCGCCCGCGAAGCTCGAGCGTGTGCTTCCCGGCCAGGACCGTGGCGGCCGAGGCCGGCGAGCGGCTCCCGCCCGCGGGAACCCGGATCAGGTCCGCCAGGCTGCCGTCGGCGCCCACGACCGAGTGCATGACGTCCAGGTAGCCCTCTCGCGAGACCAGCACCGCGCCGGCGCCGTCCCCGAACAGGATGCAGCTCTGGCGATCCGCGTAGTTCGTGATCCGCGTCAGCGTGTCCGCGCCGACGACGAGGACGTTGCGGCGTGTCCCGGCCTTCACCATCGCCGACGCCACGTCCAGCGCGAACCCGAAACCGGCGCACCCGGCCCCCACGTCCATCGCGGGGACCCCCGCGCAACCCAGGCGGGCCTGGAGGTAGCAGGCCGTCGCGGGCACGGGCGTGTCGGGCGTGCTGGTCGCGAAGATGATCTGGTCGAGCTGGTCGGGCGTTACTCCCGCGTCCGTGAGCGCGTCCATCCCCGCGAGGTACGCCAGGTCGCTGGTGGCCTCGGTGGGGGCGGCGCGCCGACGCCCCGAGATGCCCGTGCGCTCCACGATCCACTGGTCGCTCGTGTCCACGCTGGCCGACAACTGCTCGTTGGTGATCCGGTCGTCGGGGAGGTAGCAGCCCAGGCCCGCGATGGAGCAGGACGCCCGTCCGCGCGGCTCGGGACGGTCGGCCAGCAATGCGGAGTGGGTCGAGTCTCGCGTCCCCGGGGAATGCTCTCTGGACATCGTCGCCTCCTCCGTGAAGCCGCGCCGACCATGACGGGCGCGAGATCGCTCACGGGCCATCGCCGGCATCCGCCCCTGGCCAACGACCCGCACCGCGTACCCATTCGGACGCCGGGAGCCTCTTCGTGTACGCTCCCGGACCTGGCAGGTTCGGGCACCAGGGTTTCCAGCGGGGCCACTATAGGGACTCGCGGGGCCTTGGCCGAGACCCCTGATCGGGTGTCGCCACCACGATATTGCTGGGCCAAATCACCCGGGCGTGGTATTCTCGAGCGCCCAAAGGAGATCGCTCATGCCGACCCCGCGCACCTGCCTCGCGAGCATCGGTGCGCTGGCCAGCCTCGCCAGCGCCCAGCCCGCGATCTTCGTGCCCTTGCCCGATCTCCCCGGCGGGACCGAGGTGGGGCGGGCCTGGTCGGTCGACTCCAGCGGATCGCACATCATCGGCGTGGGCAACGACGGCGCCGACGCTGGGGCCATCTGGGACCACGCCGCCGGATGGTCCCCCATCACGCTGCCGCGCCTGCCCTCGGGCACCGGCGCCAACGGACGCGCCTGTTCCGATGACGGTCTCGTGGCCTTCGGCGACGCCGCCAACGCCGCCGGCTTTCGCCAGCCCGTGCGCTGGGCGGTCTCCGGCTCCATCGCCACGCTCCTTCCCCTGGGCTATCCCAGCGCGGGTGGATACTCGGGGGCGGCGTTCGCGTGCAGCGTCGACGGCGCCGTGGCCTGTGGCGAGGTCCTTTACCAGCCCGCCGGATTGCCGCCTCCGCTGCCCATCACCCAGGCCTTCCGCTGGACCAGCGCGGGGATGATCGACCTGGGCACGCTCCCGGGCGTGACGCCCTTCCCCGGCGGCGTGACTACCGCCCGGGCCATCTCCGCGGACGGGAGCGTCGTCGTCGGGTACGCCCAGGACGCGTCCTACACCTATCGCCCCTGGCGCTGGACCGCGGGAACGGGCATCGTGGACATCTCCGAGGGGACCTGGTCCGGCTTTGCACGCGGGTGCTCGCCCGACGGCCTCGTCGTCGTGGGCTCGCGCAACGACACGGGCGTCAGCCTGGGGTTCCTCTGGACCCCGCAGGTCGGACGACGCGACCTCGGCGCCATCGGCCCCATCGGCCCGACCACCTACGACAGCAGCACTCTGTTCGACGTCTGCGCCGGCGGTCGTCGCGGGTGCGGGATCAACCTGGTCACCACGATCTCGGGGTCCCAGCTCGCCTGCATCTGGGAGCCGCGCTCGGGCTGGAGGTCCCTCAAGCAGGTCCTCGAAGAGTCCGGCGTGAACATGACCGGCTGGACGCTCGCGTTCGCGACCTCCATCAGCGACGACGGGCGCACCATCGCCGGCTATGGCACCAACCCCGCCGGGTTTTCCCAGGGGTGGATCGCCATCGTGCCCATGCCCTGCCCGGCCGACCTCGACAACGGGTCTGGCGCGGGAGCGCCCGACGGGGGGGTGGACGTCAACGACCTGCTGTTCTTCCTCGCCCGGTACGCCGAGGGGACCACCGCCGTCGATCTCGACGACGGCTCGGGCACCGGCCTGCCCGACGGCGCTGTTGATGTCAACGACTTGCTGTACTTCCTCGCCCGCTACGAGGGCGGCTGCTGAGCATCGGGGCCCGGCTCCCCGGGGGGGCGGGCCAATTCCAGGCACCACGCCGGGCCCTTCACGTCGGTGCCGGCGATCTTCGCGTGCATCGTGCGCCCGCGCCGCTTGCCGGGCTCGATGGCGCCCCACGGGATGCTCATCGCCCGCGCGCCGAACCAGCGCGCGAACCGGGCCGGGATCAGGTGCAGGTGGTCCTCATCGACGGCCACGTGGATGCACCCGCCGAAGTTGCTCAGCCCGAAGGCGAAGCTCTGGTAGTTGCGACGCACGCCCGCGCCCAAGGGTTCGCGGGGCGGGAATCTCGCGGCCAGGTCGCGAATCGCGGCGCCCGCCACGCTGATGACCGCCCCCACGATGACCACGTCCATCGCCAGGACCATCGCCACCAGCATCGCCGTCTGCCACCAAGGCATCGACGCACCCCCCGTTCCCCCCGGAACGAGCCTACACGCCGACCTCGTCGGCCACGTCCTCCAGCGTCCCGGGCGAGGCTTCGCCGTCCTGGGCGCCGATGGGCCTGGCCTCGGGCAGGGGCTTGCCGTGCGGGTCCGTCAGCGCCTTGCCGCTCATGGTCTTGATCACCGCCACGGGATGTGCCTTCTCGTGCTGGGCGAACAGCTTGAGCAGCAGCTCCTGCTTGTCCTTGGGCAGGTCCTGCCACTTGCCGCGCCCGCGGCACTTGGGAAAGCGCGAGCAGCCCAGCCACGGCCCGCGCACCCCGCTGCGCAGGTTCAGCGGGCTCTCGCAGGTGGGGCAGGGCAGGTCGGTGAGGTAGGGCGGGGGGCTGGGCGCGACGACGCGCCCCTTCTTGTCCAGGTTCAGGATCCCGTCGCAGGCGTTCTCCTTCGCGCCGTAGCGCGAGCAGCCCAGGAAGGGCCCGAACTTGCCCACGCGCTTCGTCATCGCGCTCCCGCACTTGGGACAGGCCACGTCGACGGCCTGCGCGGCCGGGCGGGGCTTGCCATCGCGATCCACCGGGCTGGCGTACTTGCAGTCGGGATAGGTGGCGCAGGACAGGAAGCGACCGTTCTTGCCGAAGCGGTACACCAGCCCGCTCCCGCAGGTGGGGCACTTGTACTCGGCGGGCGCGGGCGTGGTCTCGGCCTTGGCGTGGCTGAGCGTGTCCTCGGCCGCCTTGAGGCTCTTCTTGAAGGGCCCGTAGAACCGGCGGAGCATGTCGATCCAGTCGAGGTGGTCGTCCTCGACCTTGTCGAGCTGGCCCTCCATCTCGCGCGTGTAGCCCACGTCGATGATCTCGGGGAACGCCTCCACCAGCTTGTCGGTGACGACCTCGCCCAGGTCGGTGGCGTAGAACCGGCGCTCGCTCTGCTCGACGTAGGCCCGATCCTGGATCACGGAGATGATCGACGCGTACGTGCTGGGGCGCCCGATCCCCTCGCTCTCGAGCATCTTGATCAGGCTGGCCTCGCTGTAGCGCGCCGGCGGGCTCGTGAACTTCTGCCTGGCGTCCATCGCGAAGGGCGCCACCTTCTGTTTCTCCGCCAGCACCGGCAGCGTCTGCTCGTCGGGCGAGTGGGGCACGCCCGTCGCGCGGTAGAACCCGTCGAAGACCAGCGTGCGCCCCGTGGCCTTGAAGGTCAGCGGGACCTTGGGGTCTTTTCCGCCCTTGATCAACACCGTCATCACGTCCCACTGCGCGGGCGTCATCTGGCACGCCACGAATCGCTGCCAGATGAGTTCGTACAGGCGGAACTGGTCGGGGTTGAGCGCGGAGCGAACGCGGTTGGGCGGGTAGTCCAGCGACGTCGGGCGGATGGCCTCGTGGGCCTCCTGGGCGTCCTTGTTGCTGCTGGTGAAGAAGTTGGGCTTCTCCGGCAGGTACTTGTCGCCGTAGGTCTTCTTGATGTACGTCCGCGCCATGTTCAACGCGTCGCCCGAGAGGTGCGTCGAGTCGGTACGCATGTACGTGATCAGGCCCACCGGCCCGTCGCCGGGGATCTCCACGCCCTCGTAGAGCTGCTGGGCGGCCCGCATCGTGCGTTGGGCGCCGAACCCCAGGCGGCTGCTGGCCGCCTGCTGCAGCGTGCTGGTGATGAAGGGCGGGGATGGGCGGCTCGTGCTCCGCTTGGTCTCGATGCTCGCGACCTCGTAGGGCGTGCCGGGATCCACGATCCCCGCCACCGTGCGCACGAACCTCGCCGGGCCCTTGCCGGTGGCATCTTCCGCCACCGTGCTTTGCACGCCGCGCAACCCGGCGAGCTCCGCGACCTTCATGACCCGGGGCGCCAGGTCGTGGCGCGTCGGTTCGGCGAAGGCCGCCGCCGCCTTCTTCAGCCGCGCTTCGATCCCCGCAGGCGTCATGTCCGTGCCGGGGCCGACGATGTCATCGACGCTCGTGCGGAGATCGAACTTCTCCCCGCCCACCTCCACCAGCTCGGCGCGGAATCCCCCGTGCTCGCCCAGCCACGCGCTCTGCACCCGGACCGTCGGGGGGTTGTTCTTCTCGTCGCGACGGGCCAGGACCTTGCTCCACTGCTCGGCCAGGCCCGTCGCCTTGACCACGTCGGCCGTGAAGATCGCGTCGATCGCCCAGTACTCGTCGGGCACGAAGGCGCGGATCTCCCGCTCGCGCTCCACCACCAACCGCACCGCCACGCTCTGGACCCGCCCCGCCGACAGCCCCCGCGCCACCTTCTTCCACAGCAGCGGCGAGACCTGGTACCCCACGATGCGGTCCAGGATCCGGCGCGCCTGCTGCGCGTTCACCCGGTCCTCGTTGATCGGGTGCGGATTGTGGAACGCCCGGTCGATCTCGTCCTTCGTGATGGCCGCGAACACCACCCGCCGGGCCTTCCCGCTCTCGATCCCCAGCTCCTGCGCCAGGTGCCACGCGATCGCTTCACCCTCGCGATCCAAGTCCGTCGCGAACCACACGTTGTGCCCGGACCCCAGCGAGTCCTTCGCGGCACGCTTGAGGTCCGCGATCACCTTCTCCTTTTCCTCGCTCACGACGTAAGTAGGGCGGAAGTCGTGCTCCAGGTCCACCCCGGGAACCGGGGCCTTCACGCCCTTGGGGTTCTTGCTGGGCAGGTCTCGCACGTGCCCCACCGACGCCAGCACCACGTAGCCGGCGCCCAGGTACTTGTTGATCGTCTTGGCCTTGCTGGGCGACTCGACGATCACCAGGTCCCGACCCTTCGCCGCCCCGGTGGTGTACCCGGCGCCGCGAGAAGGAAATCGTCCCCGGCGTCCGCCCCGTCCGCCCTTGGCCGGGGCTGCCGCGGCCGCGCCCCCGCCCGTTTCCGCCCCCGGTTTCGTCGCGTCTTTGGCCATTGCGCTGGAAGTCCTTCCGCCCGCCGGCCTTCTCCCGTGTCACCCGGCGGGCGGTCTGTGATCGTCAGGAAAGGGAGACCGCCAAGGAATGTCAAGGGAATTGGCCTGATTGATCGTAGTTTGTTTGGTATTTCTCTTCTGAATTACGGAAGCGCACTACGAAGCGCACATATTCGTGTTCGCATAATGATCGGTTGCCATGCTTCGCGGTTTTTTTGTCGCCCTGCGATCCTCTACGTTCTGTCCGAATCCCCCCCGCACGCCTGGCGCACCAGGCCCACCCATTGGGCCGGGGGCGAGGCCGCCGCGTCGATCCACACGGCCCCGGGGACCAGTCGCAGCCGACGCATCCACGTCCGCTGGTTCTTGGCGAAGCGGCGGGTCTCGATCTTGATCCGCTCGAGTGCCTCCTCCAGAGTCGTGCGACCCTCGAGGTGTTCGGCAAGCTGCTTGTATCCGAGCGCCTCGCGTGCCTGCCCGATCAGGCGGCCGGATTGCCACAGGCCGCGCGCCTCATCCACGAACCCACACTCCACCATGCCCCGCACCCGTGCGTTGATGCGGCGATTGATCTCCTCCGCCGGCCATTCGATGCCCACGAGCGCGCAGTCACGGCGCCGGTGGTCCTCCCGGTCCCACTGCTGCTGGTGCTCGCTGATGGGCTTGCCGGTGAGTCGGAACACCTCGATGGCGCGGATCGAGCGGCGTTGGTCGTTGGGGTGCAGGCGACGGGCGGCCCCTGGGTCCACGCGCTCCAGCTCCGCGCGAAGGTCCGCATGGGTGAGGCGGCGGAGTTCCTCTCGGACGACCTCGTCCTGGGCGGGGCCCTCGAACATCCCCTCCAGGAAAGCCTTGATGTACAGGTGCGTTCCGCCGACCACCACGGGCGTGCGTCCGCGTGCGAGAATCCCCGCGACCGCCCGTTCCGCCGCGGCCAGCCAGTCCGCGAGCGTGAAGCGCTCGCCCGGGTCGACGATGTCGATGAGGTGGTGGGGGACGCCGCGGCGGTCGGCCGCGGTGGGCTTGGCGGTGCCGCTG
>JBGAOG010000054.1:0-21939 GCA_044221985.1 Phycisphaerales bacterium | reverse complement strand
ATCATGGATGAACGCTATCGCAGGTCCCGTGCCTCCAACGGCATGTCCGCCCCGATCGCCCGCGCGAGGCGTTTGCCGAGGGTTGCCTCGAGTTCGAAGGGCGGGGTGCCGGTGCCGGGGCGCTTGATGGTGAGGTCGGCGCGGGCGAGGACGTGCCCGGCGGGAAGGTCGCGGGTGGTGGTGAGGGATTGACGCGAGACGGTGCGGACGTCCTGTTCGATGGGGAGGACGCGCTTGATTGGTTTCACTCCCGGCGGAGGTTCCTCGATGTACTTCATGGCCTGGCGCAACTCGATCGGCATATCCGCGGTCATCATCCCAGGAAGCGCGCGCCCGACCTTGGCGTTGTTGACGTAGTTGCTGAACCCGATCGGTTCGAGCGAGGCTGCATGATCGGGGCCGGTGGCGTTGCGGGAGTAGGTGAAGTGCTTCTCGAGGATCGTCGCGCCGCAGTTCGCCGCGTCCAGGCCGGTGATCTCGTCGGGAGTGTGGTCGCTGTAGCCGACGCGGAGCCCGGGGAACACCTCGCACAACTTCATGATCCCGCCCAGCTCCGCCTCGTTCGACGCCGTCGGATAGGAACTCACGCACTGCAACACCGCCAGGCGATCCCCGATCGATCGCAGCCACTCGACCGCGCGCTCCACCTCGTCGAGCGTGCTCGCGCCGGTGCTGATGATGAGGGGCTTGCCGGTGGCGGCCAGGGCATCGAGCAGCGGCCGGTTGATGATGTCCGGGCTCGCGGACTTGTACGCGTCCCAAGGCAGCGTCCGGGCGACGGGCACGAGCTCGACACTGAAGACGCTCACGATCGCGTGGATGCCCAGCCCGTGCGCGAGCTCCACGCAGGGGGTCATGTCGTCGATCGAGAGCTCGAGGCGTCGGAGCATCTCGACGGGATCGGTCTCTCCGGCGGCCTTCTGGTACGCCGCCAGCTTGGCGGCCTTGCTCATGAGCAGGTCGGCCTTGAACAGTTGGAGCTTGACGGCGTCGGCGCCCGCCCCGGCGGCCAGTCGCACGAGCTCGAGCGCCCGGGCGGGGTCGCCGTCGTGGTTGACGCCCAACTCCGCGATGAAGTAGGGCGAAACGTCGGGGCCGATCTGGCGGGCGCCGATGTGCATGCCTACGCCTTCCCCGGTGCCAGCATCGCCTCCGCCACCAGCATGTCCATCCGCGAGTCGATGTCCACCACGCTGCCCTCGGGGTTGATGATGCCGCGCCGGTCGAACCCGAAGAAGGCGTGCGGCCCGCCGGGAACATCGGGGATCTCGAGGAGCAGCGCGAAGCGAGAGAGCGCGATGACCGCGCCATCGGGGATGAACGCGGGGGGCAGGTCCTGGCGCCGGAAGACGCCGTGGTTGAGCACGTCGCCCTCCCAGGGCGAGATGGTGCCGTCCGCGGCCACGCGTGCGGTCCACCACGGGTGGTGCTTGCCCACGCCCTGGTAACTCTGCACGCTGTCGCAGCCCGTGGCCTCGAGCGTCCGTACCGCGCGGTCGATGCAGTCCAGAGGCCGCACCGGAACGTTGGCGTAGAGAAGCACGAAGTTCCCCGCGCCCGCCAGCGGCGGGCCCATCGAGTCCAGCATGGCCACGGCGTGGCGCGCCGCGTCATCCACCCGCGCGGCGTCACTCGCCAAGGCGGGCGGGCGCTCGATGGCGATGGCGCCAAGCCCCCTCGCCAGCGCGAGCATCTCGGGATCGTCGCTCGACAGGGCGACGCCCTCCACCTCGCGCGACGCCAGGGCGGCCTCGATGGTCCATTGGACGCACGGCCTGCCCGCGATGGGCAGGAGGTTCTTGCGGGGCAGGCCCTTGCTCCCTCCGCGGCCGAGGATGATGGCGACGGCGCTCATGGCGCCACCACCAACGGCGCGCCCAGTCGCGCCCAGACCTCCACGAGCGATTCCGTGTTCAGGCTTCCGAGGCGCATCCCATCAACGGACAGCGCCGTGCCGTCGCCCCGCACACGCACGACGGTCTCGCCCAGGCTCCGCCGCGCCCCGGCCGGCAGGGGCAGGGGCTCGATCCGCTGCCCGGGAACCGGCGCGGGAAGAGGATCGATCACGCACGCCCCGAACCGCATCAGCATCTGGTCGTAGAAGCCCTCGATCTGCTCATAGACGGCGTCGCGCCGCGTGATGCGCGGCACGATCCACGTCGCGGGGATTCCGACGCCGTCGCGCTCGTCGCGGGCGGCCAGGAGCGGATCGATGGCTTCGGGCGGGTTGGCGGGGTCGTCGCAGTCCACGCTCACTACGTCGGCGTGGAGCAAGGCCGCCTCCTCACGCGGCAGGCGCGTGCGCACGTGCACGGGGCCGTGGTGACCCAGGAGGGCGATCAACTCGGCGATGTGCGGGTGGAGCAGGGGGTCGAGGCGCGTGCCCGAGTCGGTCGGGACGGTGAGGGTGAAGGCGACCTGTCCCGGGGAGGCCGCCTCGGCCAGGCGCCGGGCCAGGGGCATGGCCAGGGGCTGCCCCGTGGAGGTGAACAGTTCCAGGCGCACGATCTCCGGCAGCGCCCGGGTGGTCGGCTGGCCCAGGGCGCGGGCGATCTCCAGCGCCGAGGCCCGGGCGGCGTTCAGACGGTGCGCGCCGAGGGTCGCGATCCAGGCCGCCGCTTGGGCCGGGTCGTCGGCGATGAGGCGCAGGGGCAGGTCTCGCACGAGCGCGTCGGTCGCCACGCACGCCGGTTTTCCGATGGGATCGCTCTGGGGCGCGATGGGGATATATCCCAGCAGCGACCCGATGCTCGCGAACGCGTGGCGGGCTCCGGCGAGCTCCTCCAGGAGCCCGGCGTCGAGCAGGGCCGGCGCCAGCCCCGGGGCGGCCTGGGAGAACGCGAGCCGGTGTCGCGCCGGCGCCTCGCGGTAGCGGGCCACGATGGCGTCGATGAGCGCGGGATCGACCAGCACCCAGTCCCCGCCCAGCACCGCCGCCGCGTCGTAGCGCAGGTCCTTGAGCGCGGCGAGCACCGGGCCCGGCGGGCAGACCTCGTCAAAGACGCTCAACCGCCCGACCCCGCCGCGCCAGCAGCGCCGCGACCACGAGCGCCCGGCACGCATCCTGCGCCGATGCTCGGAGAGGACGACCGGGTCGACGGCGTGGAAGTCCACGCGGGGAGTCGTTGGCAAGGGCCCGGCGAGGAGCCGGCACGCCTGGGGGTCGGGCGTGAGCACCACGACGCCGTCGATCTCGCCGGATTGCAGAACGCGATCGAGCGTTCGGCGCAGGACGGTGGAGCCCGCGATGTCGGCCCCCAGATCGCGTGCCCAGCCCAGCGAGCCGGAGGACGGGTCCGCCAGCATGACCGCCGCGACCCGCTTGCGGGCCGAGGCGACCCGCACGCCGTCGAGTTCGTCCTCGCGCCCCGGGTCGTCGCGCGTGACCTTGGACCTTCCATCCAGCGACGCGAGGGCGTCGGCGATCAGGGTGTTGGCCTGGTCGGCGGCGTCGCCCAGCCAGCGCACGTTCGAGAGGTCGCGCTCGATCTGACGCCGCTGGGTTTCCAGTTCGCTGAGCCCCTTGGACAGGGCGATGGTCCGGTCCGCCCGCAGGCGCCGGAACGTACCGCACTGGTTCAGGAAGTGCACGAGCCAATTGGCCGTCTCGAGTTTCTGCACCCGATCGCGGATCTGGTACACCTCGCCGATCAGACGGGTGACCAGGCGCTGGTCCTCGTGCCGGTCGCGCATGCGCTCGAGCAACTCCGCGGCCTGGCGCGAGTGCGACGCCAGGCGCACCACGTCGCCCGAGAGCGAGCGCAGGCGGGCGCGCACCTGGGCGAGCGTCCCCCCGGCGCTGAGGCGGGAGGCTCGCGGGGCGGGCTGGAGCGGGTCGGGCGTGGGGCCGGGCGTGGCGTGAGAGTCCAAGGCCTCGCGCAGGGTCGCCACGCGGGCGTGCTGCTTGAGCACCCCCCCGCCCGTGGCGTCGATGACGCTCAGGCCCTTGGCCGCGTCGGACGCGAAGTCACGCTCGAACTGCACGAGGTACGTGTGCATCTGGGCGTCGGTGTAGACGGGACGCCCGAGCTGGTCCGTGGCCCGCCTGAGCAGGCTTTTCATCCGCACGATCCGTTCCCACTCCATCATCTCCAGCGTGTTGAACTCGGAGAGCTCGCAGGCCCAGACGTTGTGGATCGCGGCCTCTGCGGCGTAGTACTGCCCGTCGGTGAAACCCAGGTCCTGGCCCACCAGGATCACCGGGTCGCAGCCCAGGTGACGCGCCAGGTAGTACGCCAGGTGCGCCACCGTCGCTCCCGGGGGCAGCGAGCCCATCTCGCGCGCCAGCGTCGGGCCCAGCACCCGGTCCAGCGTCGAATCCCCGACGCATCGCACCACGCCCGCAAACGCGTCCAGGATCGCCGCGTTGGCCTTGGGCTCGGCCACCAGCGTGATCCCGCGCACGTCCTCGGGCGTCAGCCCTTCATAGAAGCGCCGGCTGATCTCGTGGTGGTCCAGCGCCGTGACGAAGTGCGGGCGGATCCCCCGCGCCAGCAACGGCTTGAGCACCGTCTGGGCCGCGATGATCACGAAGCGGTCACGAACGCCCGGTTCGGCGAGCAGGTCGATCGTTCGCGACAGGCTGGGCCCCGCCGCCACCAGGATCGCTGCGCGACCGGCGCATCGCCCCCTGAGTTCCTGAATGCCCGGGGCCGTCGCGTAATGGTCCAGGTTCTGCAGCTCGTTACGCAGCGTGATCTCGGTCTGCACGAGCGTCGTGACGACGTGCGTGCGCACGGCCTCGAGCACCGCCGCGAAGTCGCGGGCGAACTCCCTCGCGCCCTCGCCGAGTCGCCCCGCGCTGGGCGGGTGCACCATCAGTCGCGACCCCATCGCCAGGAGCGTCTCGCAATTCCGCGTCGCCTCGGCGATGGCCGGCTGTCCCGGCGCTGTGAGCAGCACGACGTTGCCCTGCGCCAGCCAGGACGAGCAGTCAATTCGCTCCAGCACGCCGCGCAGCAGGGCAACGTCCGACTCATAGCAGATCACCAGGCCATACTCGCGCAGACGCTGCGACAACTCGCGGACGTGGTGTCCCAGGGCGAAGCCCATTACCACCACCGTGGCCACGCTCGCCAGGTCCAGGGTGTCCACGAGCGTTCGGGCTTCCTCCAAGGGGTGGAAGCGGCTGGCCAGTTGGACGCCCGGGTTGAGAAAGTCGCCCGCGATTCCCCCGCCCGGCACGCCGTCGCGGGTCGGAACCAACGCCAGATCCGTTCGGGCCGGCGTGCCGGCGACCACCCGTGCGGCCTGGGGACTGCGCCGGGCCAGGGCAGCCAGGTTCGCCGCCAGGATTCCCGGATCGGGTGGCGCTTCCTGGCGCGGGCTGGAGATGGTGGTGGAGGGCATCATGCCGGCACGAAGGGCGCGCAGCGACGCCCGCGCTTGAGATCGGCGGTTGTTCAGGCGACACTGCACATATGCCCACGCTCGCCCAAACCAACCCGCTCTCGATTCCATCGCCCCAGGCCCTGCCAGGTGCTCCATTGTGGGAGGGGGCACTGCTGGAGCACGGGTGGGCCCTGGCCCTGGGGGTCCTCGTGATCGGCGCGGTCCTGGCGACTCGCGGTTCAGGGCGTTGGCGCGCTGTAGTGGTGGGGCTGTCGGTCGTGCTGGCCGCGGGAGTGGTCGCGCTGGATCAGCTCATTGAAACCGGGCGCGAAGCGATGCGGGCCTCCGCGCGCCGGCTGGTGGCGGGCGTGACGTCGGGGAACGCCACGGCCAGCGGCGCGGAGTTGGACCCCCAGGCCCGCCTCTTCAGCTACATGCATCGCGACGGCGTCGGGCGCGACGAGATCCTCCGCCAGGTCGAGCAGAAGCTCCGAGGCGGGGAATGGACCGTGCGCGATCCCGCGATCCTGGAAGTCCAGGCGGCCCAGGACGGCCCGGACGTTGGAAGAGTTCAGGTAAAAGTTAGGGTAATCACCGAGGCGACCGGAACCCCACTCTTCTCCTGGTGGACATTGGATTACCGACTCGACGGCGCGTGGCGCGCGATTCGGGTCGAGCCGCTGGCGATCAGCTTTGTGCCCGACTCGCGGGCCCGGTGAATCTCGCGGATTCATATTGCGACACAGTCTCAACTGCGCCTATCCTCACGTCGAGGTCTGGATGGAACGCCCTTGTTGCCAACACGGGGACGGATTCGAGCCGGGGGTTTCGCCCGCGGGCTGTCCGGCGTGCGCCGATGGCGTGGTGACCGGGGGTGCGTTCGATGCCTGCCCGACGGGCGCGGCGACGGTGGCGCTGGGCGAGCTCAGTCCGGGCCAGATGGCGGTCGTGTGCGAGCACTGCCTGGGGCCCAGGGACGCGTCGATGCTCCGGGCGATGGGGATGCGTCCCGGGGCGAGCGTGCGGGTGTGCCGCCAGGGCGAGCCGTGCATCGTGGAGGTGATGCCCCCGGGCCCGTGCGGGTGCGATTGTCGCACGCGGATTGGTCTGGCGGCAGAGCTGGCGCGCCGGATCCGGGTGGTCAAGCAGGCGGTCTGAACCCTGGGCGGGCGGCGCATGGAAGACGCGGGGAACACCGGGGCGTTTCGGGTCGCGTTGCTGGGCAATCCCAACACGGGAAAGACCACGCTGTTCAACCGGCTGTGCGGGCTGCGCCACAAGACGAGCAATTTTCCGGGGACGACGCAGGAAGCGCGGGTGGGCGAGGTGCGGGGATCGGGCGGCGTTTCGGGGGCCGGGCGAACGATCGAGTTCATCGACCTTCCGGGAACCTACTCCCTCGAGATCGACCAGAACGAGGCGGAGATCTGCCGGCGCGTGCTGGCGGGGACGTTGGCGCCGCGGGGAGAGCCCGGGCGGGCGCCGGACGCCGTGTGTGTCGTGCTGGACTCGACGAATCTCCCGCGGAACCTGGTGCTGGCGGGCGAGGTGCTGCGCCGGCGTCTGCCGACGCTGGTGGTGGCGAACATGACGGACCTGGCCCGGTCGCGCGGGCTGCACATCAGCGTCGCGGCGCTGGAGGAGCGGCTGGGCTGCGGCGTGCTGGCGATCAACGCCAGGAGCGGCGAGGGCGTGGACGGGGTCCTGCCCCGCGTCCAGGCCGCGCGGGTCCCCAATCGCACGCCCCCGGGGAGCCAGGACGAGCTGGAGCGCTGGGCCGAGGAGGTCACCCTGGCCGCCGCGAGCAGCCCCGGGGGGTCGGGCTCGGCGCGGGCGGTCCCGCTGACGGATCGGCTGGACCACGTCTTCACGCACCCGGTGCTGGGCGTGCTCTGCTTCGTGCTGGTGATGGGAGGGTTGTTCTGGAGCATCTTCGCGCTGGCGCGGTACCCGATGGACTGGATCGACGCGATCTTCCGCTGGGCCGGGGGGTGGCTCGACGCGACGATGCCCGCGGGGATCCTGCGTGAGTTCCTGTCGCACGGGGTGCTGGCGGGGATCGGCGGGACGGTGATCTTCCTGCCGCAGATCGGGCTGCTGTTCTTCCTGATCTCGCTGCTGGAGGACACGGGGTACCTGGCGCGGGCGTCGTTCGTGATGGACCGGGTGCTGCGGCCCTTTGGTCTGCCGGGGCACAGCTTCGTGCCCCTGCTCTCATCGCACGCGTGCGCGCTGCCGGGGATCCTGGCGTGCCGCGCGATCCCCGACCGGCGCCAGCGCCTGGCGACGATCCTGACGGCGCCGTTCATGACCTGCTCGGCCCGCCTGCCCGTGTACGCCCTGCTCACGGGCGTCCTGTTCCCCGCGAGCCCGCTGCGGGGGGCCCTGGCGTTCGTGGGGTGTTACGCGCTGGGCGCGGCGGCGGGGATGTTCAGTGCGCTGCTCGCCCGGCGGACCCTCCTGCGCGGGGCCAGTGCGGCGATGATGCTGGAGCTGCCGACCTACAAGCTCCCCAGCCTGCGCACGGCGTTGATCGGGACGATCGATCGCGCCCTGACGTTCCTCAAGAACGCCGGCACCAACATCCTGGCGATCTGCGTCGTGCTCTGGTGGCTCGGGGCGTATCCCAAGGTCGATCCTCCCGCGCGGGCGACGGAGCTGCGACAGATCGCCGGCGCCATGCCCGGCCAAGCCGGCGTCCGGATCGACGGGGCCTCCCGATCGCGGGACCAGGTGCTCGACGAGGCCGCCCGGCTCGAGGCCCGGCACGCCAAGGCGAACTCCTACGTGGGGCGGATGGGCAAGGCCCTCCAGCCCGCCTTCGAGCCCCTGGGCCTGGACTGGCGCCTGACGGTGGGGGTGCTGACGAGCTTCGCGGCCCGCGAGGTCTTCGTGAGCACGATGGCGATCGTCGTGGTGGGCAGCGAGGAGTACGAGGATGCCGGCGTGCGCGAGCGCATCGCGCACGGCACGCGCGACGACGGGACGCCGATCTTCACCCCCGCCGTCGCCTGGGGCGTGCTCGTGTTCTACGTGCTGGCCATGCAGTGCCTGCCCACGCTGGTGCTGACGGCCAAGGAGAGCGGGCACCCCAAGTGGGCCCTGCTGCAACTGGCGTGGATGACGGCGCTGGCGTACGCGGCGGCCTGGGGGCTGCACGCGCTGCTGCGGGCCGGCGGGATGGAGTGATCAGGAGAACCGGGCATGAAGCTCCCCACGCACGATTGGCAGTTCTGGGTGGTGAGTGTCCTGGCGCTGGCGGGCCTGGCGTGGCTGCTCAGGCCGTTCTGGCCCGGGCGCAGGCCCGGACGCGGTGGGAAGCAGAAGGTCGCGCTGACGGTGGGGGGCAAGGAACCCGAGGGGCGCAAGGGCGCATGAAAAAGGCCCCCGACGATGGTCGGGGGCCTTGGGGTTGTTCAACCCGTGGGAGGCGAAGGCTTAGCAGCCGGCCTCGTAGTGGGTGAGGAAGAACAGCAGGTCGTTGATGTCGACGCCGCCGTCGGGCGTGCCGGTGCCGCTGCCGTCGTCGAGGTCGGCGGGGCAGGTGCAGGCGGGGGCGCCGGTGTTGGCGGGATCGGCGGAGTTGATGGGCGCGGGGCTGGCGGGGAGATCGAAGTCGTTGAAGTTCTGGTTGCTGTCCTGGTCCCCGGCGACCTTGCGGTTGAGCTCACTCGAGGACGTGGGGGCGTTGGCGGCGCCAGCGCCCTCGAAGTGGATGGCGGTGCCGTAACCGACCATGTCCTGGATGCTCGGGTCGGCGAAGTTGGTGCCGACCGACGTGGCGATGTTGGCAAGGATGAAGACGCCCGCGGTGCCCGAGGCCTGGACCGGGGCGCCCGTGGCCGGGGCGAAGTCAGGCGTGATCACGCTGCTGTCGCCGCGCACGACGGTGTTGGCGTCGAAGCTGTAGGTGCCCACGACGCCCACGCCGGCGTGGTTGAGCTGGACGAGGAAGTACTTGTGGGGCTGGACCACCAGCGTGCCCGAGGCGGGCGTGAGGGGCAGGACGTTGGCGATGGACGAGCCGCCGGCGGCGGCGTACTGGATGGACCAGTTGGTGATGTCCACGGGGTTGCAGGTGCGGTTGTAGAGGACGACGTAGTCCTCCTTGATGGGCGTGGGGTTCACGGTCGCCCCGCCACCGCCGTAGATCTTGGCGATGACGACGCTGGCGCTGGAAGAGGCGCTGCAATCGCCCACGCCGAAGGTCGTCGAGGCATCCGCGGTGCGGGCCTGGTCATCGACGCAGTGGATGGCGATGGTCTTGATGCCGGGAATCGCCGAGCCGGTGACGGCGACGGGGACGAAGAAGCCGAAGAGCCCGCCGCCGAGGTCGGAGAGGGGCTCGGCCGCGCTGCCGCCGATCTGGGAGAGGTCGGCCGTGACGGTGTAGGACAGCGAGGCGGGGTTCTGCCCCGCGGCGACGTTGACGTAGAGGCTGACCGACCCGCCGCTGCCCGCGCAGAACGCGGTGGGGGCGATGCTGGCCCCTGAGAGGACCGGGGGCTGGGAAACGGTCGTGGTGCCGGCGAAGGTCACGCGGTCATAGCGGAGAGTGCCGGTCACCGCGTAGGTGGCAGCGGAGACGGGGGTGTACGCGCTGGTCGCCGGCGCGAACACAGAGACGACGCGCACGCGCACGTCGGCGTTGTTGTCCGCGGCGACGGGCAGCGGCATGGCGGGCACGGCGTAGAACGTGCTGGCCGCGGTGATCGAGTAGGGGCTGACCATCAGGTCGGTCCAGGTCGCGCCGGCATCGGTGGAGCACTGGGGCATGACGTACTTGGAGGGGCTGGTGCTCCCGCGAATGTCGAACGAGAAGGTGCAGGCGGTGAAGCCGACGGTGCTGACCTGGAACTGCACGCCCGCGGTGCCGCTGCCCGCGCCCTGGGCGGGATACGTGGTGCTGTTCCACGCGTTGTCCGGCGCGGGCTGTCCGAACCCGGAGCCGCTGACCTGGGCGCCCGTGGTCCCGCCGATCAGGGACGCCGTGCCCGTGCCGATGGTCGGAACGGGGGAGGTGACGTCGATGGCGTGATTGAAATCCCATACGGTGATGTTCGTCTGGGCGTTGGCCACCGAAGCGGCCATCGCCACGATACCGCCGGCGACGAGGCCGGCCCACAGGCTCTTGCGATCCATGATGCTCATTCTCCCTTTCTCGCGTGTCCTCTCGATCGGCGCCCACCACGTGGGTGCTGACCACCTCCGACCACCCGTCGAGCCGCATCGGCAGGCCCGGTCTACACGGACCGCGCTCTGCCCGACGCTAGCGCCGACGACGTACTCAACGGCCGCCCTTGCTCCGACACCCTGATCCTATCGAAGCGCGAAAAACGGTCAACGCCCGAGGCGTGTGGATCGCGCAAAGTTCGACGAGGGCCTCCAGCCAAAGACCAAACCCCATTCGACAATGGGAATAGGCGTGTGCACATTCTCGGACGCACGGAGCCGGACCCGTCCGGTCAGCAGCCGGACTCGTAATGGGCCAGGAAGAACAGGAGGTCGTTGATATCGACCCCGCCGTCGGGCGTACCTGCTGTGGTGCCATTGTCGAGGTCGGCACCGGTCAGGCCGGCCTCGTAGGTCTCCAGGAAGTAGATCAGGTCGTTGACGTCCACGCCCTGGTCGCGGGCGCCCGCCCCCGTGCCGTCGTCCAGGTCCGCGGGGCAGTAGGCGGTGACCAGGAGCACCCCCGATCCGGACGGCGTGGACGCGCTGTAGGCCCCCACGCGGAACAAGTAACTCTGCCCCGGTACGGCGTGGAACAGGGCGCTGGAGTTCAGCCCCGAGGATGAGCACGCGGGATCATCGTCGTCGCAGGCCAAGGCGCTGTCGTCGCCCGTGGGGCAACCCCCGGCGTACACGGCCAGCGTGGTGTCGAACGCCGTGCCCGGATCGCAGGTGCTGACGCGCACGGGGGCGCCGTAGGGAGCCACGAACGAGAACCACACATCCTTGAACACCTGCCCCTGGGCCAGGCAGGCCTCGCTGATCCCCGAATCGGTTGCGCCCAGAGTGCAGAACGGATGCGATCCCGCGGCGACGGCCTGGGACGAGGCACACGAGTCGTTGGCGGGGGTTGAGGAGACCTTGATCACGAACGGCCCCGCCGGCGTGGCGGCGTACTTGGAGACCCGGATGAGGACCGTCTGGCCCGCGCCGAGGGGGAATGCCAGCAGCGAGTCGCGGAAGTTGCCCAGGTCGGCTGCGCCGCATGCGCCGTCGAGGGCATCGTCGTTGCAGGCGAGTTGCGTGCCGCCGCAGGAATCGAAGATGGCCAGGGCGGTGTCGGTGCCGGCGTCGACGCCGCCGAGGTCGTGCGTGCCGCAGGTGCTGACGTTCAGGATGCACGGCCCGCAGGTGGTGAAGCGATACCAGACGTCGGGGTTGCCCGCCGAGGACCCGCACGTGGCGGTGCCGTCGAGGGTCGCGCCCAGCAGGTTGCCCGAGTAGACCCCGCCGGCGGAGACGTCGACGGCGTTGAGGCACGAATCGTTGATGGCCGGGGGACACCCGGCGTTGGTGATCGACAGCACCCCCGGTCCCTGGGCGGCGTTGTACCCACCCACGCGGATGTAGTACGAGTTTCCGGGGGCGGCGGCGAACGCGACGGAGGACTGGAGCCCACAGGAATCATCGTCGCACGCGAGGGCCTGGTAGGGCCCGACGGGGCAGGCGAGGTAGACCGCGAGTTTGGTGTCGTACGCGCTGCCGCACGTGGACGCGACGGCGGTTCCCTCGCAGGTGGGCGTGTAGAGGAACCAGACGTCGGAGCCGGTCTGGGAATAGCCGAAGGCGGCGCACCCGGCGGCGTTGTCCACCCAGCCGTCGGTGCCCGCGCAGATGGTCGTGAACGCGAAGGAGCCCTCACCCACGGGCGTGGCCGCGGCGCACGTGTCGTTGGCGGGCGGTGAGCAACCCGCGTACGCGAGCGTGAGGATGCCGCTGCCGACGGCCCCGTTGAAGCCGGCCATGCGGATCAGATAGATGGCGCCGCGGGCCACGGGGAAGGAAATCATCGACTGACGCGAGCCCGCGGCGCAGGAGTTGCTGTCGTCGTTGCAGGCGACCTGGACCAGGGCCCCGCACCCGCCCGAGTAGGCCACGAGCACGCTGTCGAGGGACGAGCCGCAGGTGCTGACGGTCACGGTTCCGTCGGCGGGGGCGGTGTAGGAGTACCAGACATCGGGCCCCATCGTGGCGCAGGCAGCGGGCCCGTCGCTGGTGGCGTTGGCGGTGGAGAAGGCGATGGCGCCCGGTCCCACGGGCATGGCCAAGGCGCAGGAGTCGTTGAGGGGCGGGTCGGTGGGGAAGGAAGCGGTGGCCAGGCAGGAGCGGGTGCTGCGGTGCCCGATGATGGCGGCAATGGAGTTGGTGCTGCACTGGTCGGAGACCGCGCCGAAGCGGCAGATGCCCGTGATCCAGGGGTTCATGGTGTAGGCCGGGCTGGAACAGGTGCAGTGGCAGGCGGCCCAGTTGTGCCCGGTCTCGTGGGCGACGAGATCGCTGGCCGAGGCCAGGTTGGAGTTGTTGTAGTCGACCTGGGAGATCCCATAGCCCCAGCCGGCGCTGCCCACGGAGCAGACCACGCCGATGTACGAGACCCCGACGTTGGCGCCGGTGGGCTTGCCGGTGAAGAGGTGGGCGATATCTCGGGCGACGCCGGCGCGGTTGGCGTTCCAGTACGACTTCATCTCCGCCAGGGTGGCGTTGATGTCGTTGGTGGTGTAGGGGTCGGGCTCGGCGGTGTCGACGATGATCGACGAGATCGCGTGCTGGATGTCCACGTCGCGCTCGTACTGCACGTTCACGACGTTGTAGATCAGCGCGATGCGGGCGTTGACGAGCGAGGTGCTCCCGTAGCGGTTAAAGAACTCGAAGTCGGCCTCGACGGCCACCTCGGCGGTGTACCGGGTCGTGGCGCGGGTGGTGGCGCCGCCCCCGTCGTCCACGGGCGCACGATGGTGGCCCTCGTCGGTGGCGCAGAGCCAGGGGCCCTGGAGCACGTCGGAGGCCTGGTACACCACGTGCGTCCCCGCGGGCAGCCCCGGCTGGCGCGACGCCGCCGGCTCGATCCAGTACCGACGCCCGTCGGGGAAGAGGACGGTGGCGTAGAGCCCGTCGGGCATCACGCCGGCGGCCACCAACGATCCGGGTGACTTGACCACCTCGCCCCGCAGCGTGTTCTCCGGGCCTGGGTCGACGGCGACCAGGCCGGAAGCTCCGGCCTCGTACAGGACGAACCCCGGCGCGCGCACCGACCACGGCGCGAGCTTGAGTCGGCAGGACTGCCCGCCCAGCGGCACGTCGACATCAAGGGCGCGCCCGGGCGTGGTGTCCACGTCGAGCCGCACGAGGTCGCCGCGCGCCAACCCGAGGCGCGCGAAATCCACGTCCGCAAGCGGCAGCGAGGACACATGGCCGACCTGCCCCTGGAGCAGCCGCCCAACGCCCATCACCGTCACCACGAATACGAGCCTCACCCAGGCCGCGGGTTGCCACCTGCCCTCTCGCATTTCCTCTCCATCGGTCCACCGCCACACGCTAAACCTACCAGCGGCCGCCGGTTCTGGCAAGGATTATCAGGCACGCACGCCTCAAGAAGCCGAAGTCTTCCCGGACCACAAGGGGTTTTGTTTGGAATTTCCGACCTGAGCGCGCGGGCCGGGCCGGATACGCCGAGGCCCCGGCGGTAGGGAGGATCTATCTTGGAACCAAACCAAACTTCAACAAGCCCAGGGAGCGCTCGGGTGCCTGGTTGGAGCGCGCGTCGTGGTTCGGGTCGCGCTGCCCGAGCCCCCATGGTCGGGGATGTCGGAGGCGGCGGCGGGCACGGGAACGGGGGCGGCAATGGACCCCCCGGCGCGATCGCTCGTGGGAGACCGAGGGGATAGTCGGGATCGCGAAATCGAGCGTCGCGGTTGAGCGAAGGTCGTGGCCGTCGACCCGGGCGTGCCCCGCGGGCGCGGCGAGGATGTGGCGAACAAAGGCGTCGCCTACATCGGTGTGGCGTTCGGGTGCGAGAGCGAGCAATGCTCGCACGCCCAATCCAAGCGACGGTGATCGGATGAAAGGTATTTGGAAGGGGGCGATGCGCAAAAAAGGCGACGAAATGACCGAAGCGGCGATCCCGAGGCGGAGTTCCGCTCTAACCTGTGAGCCTCGTGGCACTCGCCGGGTGGGTTGGCGGCGGGTGGAACGTGTGGACAGCTCTGGGGAGCCTTGCTTGGCCTTGCGCCCGCGGACGCGGGTGGCGGGTCTAGCCCAGGAAGAGGAACCAACCATGGGCCGAGGAAGTGCTTTCTCTGGCGTGCGAGGCCTGGCGTTCGCGCTCGCGGCGGCGGTCGTCGGGGTCTCCGCGCGGGCGCAGACCGCGGGCGTGCTGCTGGCGCAGACCTGCGAGCGGGTTGTGGCGGCGGGCGCAATCGCCCAACCGGTGCCCACCAACGTGGCGGCGGTGGACGCGGGCCAAGGCCGCGCGTCGGTGACCTGGACGGACAACAGCGGCGGGACGGCGCAGTTCGAGGTGCAGCGGGCGCCGGCGTTCGAGTCGATGGTGATCCTGGGTCCGGGCAGCGTGGGCGTGCTGGACGACCCGGGGAACGGCGTGTTCCAGTACCGGGCACGGGCGTTCACGAGCACGACGACGTCGGGCTGGTCGGCGTGGGCGGCGGTGACGATCACGAGCGGGACGGCGGGGACCAACTCGGGGGCTCCACCGGGCGAGGGCTGGACGAGCTACACGCCCAGCGCGGACACGCGGATCGTGTACGTGAGCAGTTCGGAGGGGAACGACGCGAACAACGGGCGGGCCCCCGGGGCGCCCGTGCGGACGATCGCCGCCGGGTACGCGAAGCTGCGCCAGGGCATGCCGGACTGGCTGCTGCTCAAGCGTGGGGACACGTGGGACGAGGCGCTGGGGCACTGGCGCAAGAGCGGACCGGGGTGGGCCCGATGTTCCAGCGCAGCGGGGGGGGCGGTTCCCCGATCCGGATCGACAACGTCTCGATCATGGGCCTGCACGCGCTGTCGACGCCCCGGACGCCCGACTCGAGCGGCGCGGGGATCTTCTGGCTGGACGCGGGGTCGAACTTCCTGGTCGAGGACTGCATGTTCGAGGGGTACTCGTTCAACATCTCGATCCAGGGGGGCGATGCCGCTCGGGTGTCGAACGTTCGGATCCGGCGCAACGTGCTGGTGGACTCGTACCTGACGAGCTACCACTCGTCGGGGCTGTTCATCGCGGCGTGCGACGGGGTGCTGATCGAGGACAACGTGTTCGACCACAACGGGTGGAAGGAGGGGGTCGCGTCGCCCACGATCTTCAACCACAACATCTACATCTACCGGGGGACGACGGGGGTGGCACTGCGCGGGAACATCCTGTCGCGGGCCTCGTCGCACGGCGCGTCCATGCGGGCCGACGCGTCCATCACGGACAACCTGTTCGTGAACAACTCGATCGCCATGTTCGTGGGGGACGTCACGGCGGACATCCGGCGCAACGTGATCCTGGACGGGAAGGACATCAACGACGCCAACCCCCGCGGGTGGGGCATCACGATCGACTCGATCCGCGCGGGCGTCATCTCCGACAACATCATCGCCCACCAGCAGGGCTCGTTCCCGGCCAGCATCGAGGTGGCCGAGGACGGCACGGGCAACTTCAACATCCGCTTCGCCGGGAACATCATCTACGACTGGCGCGGCCCCTGGACGTTCTACGGCGACGCCACCAAGCTGAACAACATGGTGCTCTCGAACAACATCATCCAGGAGCCCACGGCCGGGAGCACCCTCCTGGTCGAGCACTCGCAGGCGACCGTCCCGGGGCAGTTCGCGGCCGATTCCAACCAGTTCCTCAGGGAGGGGGCCTCGACCTGGTTCCGAGTGGCCAACAACTGGTGCGGTCTGCCCGTGTACCGGACCCTGGTGGGCGACACAACGTCGCAGGCCCGGCGCGTCCAGTTCGTCGATCCCGAGCGCAGCGTCGCGACGTACAACGCCTCGATCGGGGGGCTGCCGACCTTCGACGACTTCATCGCCCAGGCGCGTCGGCAATCGCGATGGAACTGGCGCTCCGAGTACACGGCCCAGGCGGTCAACGCCTACATCCGTGCGGGGTTCGCGAGCCGATGACCGCTCCGACTTGACGTGCCCGGGCGGGCGCCGGTCCAAGGCGCTCAGGCTCGGGCCAGGCTGTTCGCGGCGGCGAGTGCGTCCGCCAAGGAGGCTCCGTGGTACCGCTTCGTCCGTTGCTGTGGAGTCTTGTGGGCTGGTGCTCGGCGCCGGCCCTGGCCCAGACCAACCTCCACTTCACCTACCTGTGGCACCTCGAGCAGCCGATCTACTGGCCCGACCGCCAGGCGAGCGGCGCGGATCGCTACGAGCGGGCGTGGGAGTCGATCCAGCACCGCAGCGCCGGGGCGGCCCACCCCACCAACGACCTGGGCTCGATCTTCGGGCTGGCCGATCGCGTGAACGCGTACCAGTGGCGCTGCCGCGACTCGATCGGCGCGTTCTCCGCGGGGCGTGCGGAGGCGGGAGCGCAGATCTCGTACTCGGGCGGGCTGATCGAGAACATCATGAGCCTGGGCGGAGCGAGCCAGCTCGGCTACACGCCGGCGTGGTATGGCGCGCTGCGCGAGGCCAGGGGCTGGACGACCTTCTCGGGTGCCGCGGTACCCCGATGCGACCTGGTGATCTTTCCGTTCCACCATTCGCTCATGCCCCTGCTCGACGAGAGCGCGATGCGCAAGGAGATCCAGCTCTACAAGGCGATCTACGCCGACGCGTGGGGGGCGGGGCAGCCGATGTCCGCCGGGTTCTTCCCCAGCGAGATGGCGTTCAGCACGCGGATGATCCCGGTCCTGGCGAGCGAGGGGATCCAGTGGTCGATCGTGAGCGCGGAGAAGATCAGCCGCGCGTGCACGGACTTCCCGGTGGTGTATGGAAGCGGCGGGATCAACTGCGACCCGCCCAACCGGGCGGACCAGATCAACCCCGCGCAGGGGCTCTACTACCGCAAGAGCATCTCGCGCGGATGTGCGCCGACCGAGGCCTACCCGTACGCGTACACACCGCATCGCGCGCGATACGTGGACCCGACCGGCGGGGCCGTCTCGTCGATCATCGTGGTGCCCAGCGCGCAGCACCTCTCGTGGGAGGACGGCTACTCGCCCCAGGGCATCGATGATTTCAACGCGCTCAACGTCCACAACGACCCCTCGCGACCCATGCTGCTGGTGCTGGCGCACGACGGGGACAACGCGTGGGGCGGGGGCTACTCGTACTACCTGGAGGCCACGCCCAATCGCGTCGCGCAGGCCGCCGGCGCGGGCTACGTGCCCACGGTCGTGCAGCGGTACCTGGCGGACCACGTGGTGCCCGCGGGCGATCTGGTGCATGTCGAGGACGGGGCATGGGTGAACGCGGACGGGGATTTCGGGTCGCCGCAGTTCCTGAACTGGAACTGGCCGCTCGTGAACTCGTCGGGGCAGGTGGACATCTCCAACGGCTGGGCGGAGGACGAGCGCAACTGGGCGGTGATCACGGCGGCGCAGAACCACGTGGACACGGCGGAGCAGATCTGGAAGGACCCCGTCGTCCAGGGCGGCTCGGGCGGGACGGTGAACATCCAGAAGATCCTGTATCCCGACGCCTCGACCAACAACGCCGAGCGCGCGTGGCACTACTTCCTGGGCGCGCTCAACAGCGGGTACATGTACTACGGGACGGCGGAGGACTTCGAGGTCAAGCCGACGGTGGCCTGCAACGAGGCGGTGCGCCTGGCCGACCCGGTGATCGGGACGGGCAGCGCCGACCGCACGCCGCCCACGATCTGGATCCCGCAGCGCTACCCGTGGAACCCGGGCTCGACGAATTTCGGCCCGCTGCACTCGTACCAGCAGGTGGTCAACAACGGCGATTTCTGGATCTGGACCTTCGCGCACGACGTCTCGGGCATCGCGGGCGTGACGCTCAAGTACCGCGTCGACGCCGACGGGCAGCGATCGCTGGGCAACACGGAGAACGAGACGTACGCGGGCGGCGCCGGCGTGGGCGCATGGCAGAGCCAGGCCATGGCACGCCGCACCTTCCCGACCGGCAATGTCCTCAACAGCGGCTCGATCGACTTCTTCGAGTTGCCGCAGCACATCGCGGACCAGTACTCCGCGCAGGTCGTCGGCCTGCGCGACACGCTGATCGATTACTACGTGGAGGGGACGGACACGCGCGGCAACGTGCGCCGGAGCCCCATCCAGCACGTGTACATCGGGACGGGCCAGGGCTCGTCGGGGGGCGGCGCGACGGTCGTGACGACTCCGTCGGTGCCGACGGGCGGGCAGAGCGTGACGGTCACCTACGACCCGGCGGGGCGCGTTCTCGCCGGCGCCGCGAGCGTTACCATGCACTGGGGCGTCAACACGTGGACGGACGTGACGGACACGCCGATGGCCGCCGGCAGCGGCGCCAGCGCGGGCAAGTGGGTGTCGACCATCACGCTCCCGGGCAACGCCTCGCAGTTCGACTGCGTGTTCAACAACAACGCCGGAACGTGGGACAACAACTCGGGACAGGACTGGCACTTCGCCGTCATCCCCGGCACGCCCGTGCCGACCTGGACGATCGACGGCACGCGCGACGCGGACGCGCCCCTCCGGGGCGCCAATGGCGGGCAATCGCTCTACGCGGGCGTCAAGGGCGACGTGCTGTACGTCTGCACCGACAAGGCCTCGGGCGGCAACGACCGGTTCGTCATGGTCGCCATCGATCCGGGGCCCGGCGCCCTCGGCGCCTCGCCCTGGGGCAAGGCGGGCCAGGTCGCCGGCTGGACATGCTTCCTGGGCAACGAGTCCACCAACAACTGGTGCGGATGGACGGACCAGGCGACGGCGGCGGTGCAGCAGTCCAGCATCAGCGCCCTCGAGGGCACGGTCAATCTGCGCCAGCTCCACGGCGGGACTCTCCCCCGGGCGGTCTGGTTGGCCGTGGCGTCCTATCCGACGGCCGACGGCACGTCGCTGGTTCCTTCCCTGCAAGTCCCCTCGTCGATCAACGCCAACCCCACCCTCGACGCGGCGGAGTACCTGCATCTCATGCTGTGCGGGCTCACCGCCGCGGGATGCTGCCCCGCGGACGTGGACGACGGCACGGGCTCGGGAACGCGCGACGGCGGGATCGACATCAACGACCTTCTGTTCTTCATGGGCGCCTACGAGGCCGGTAACCTCGCCGCCGATCTCGACGACGGCAGCGGGGCGAGCGTGCCCGATGGGGGAGTGGACATCAACGACCTGCTGTTCTTCCTCGGGCATTATGAGAGCGGCTGTTAGTGGGGTGTTTGGCACGTGCGAGCTCCGGCGAGCTACGCCGCAGCGTGAAGGCAGTGCATCCTCCCAAGAGCCCGGGGCTTGCGGGTTTTTCACGCTGCTGTATAGTGGGACGATCGTGAGACCCGCGACTCTCGTTTCGCGGGCGATCCGATTTGAATTGGGGAGTCTTCATGCGAATCCGCACGTGCCTGGCGTCCGCTATCGGTGTCCTTCTTTCCCTCGGCGCGGCGTTGAGTGCGCACGCCCAGCCGCGCACGCCCGACGGCGCGTGGACGCTGCTGCCCGGGCATTCCCCGCAGGTGATGGCCCAGGGCGAGTGGATTCGTCCCAGCCGCGGCCAGGCGCTGGAAGGCGACGTGGATCGCCTGCGTCAGATCCTGTGGACCGCCCCGCTGGAATTCACGCCCGCGGGCAACGCCAACCCGCTGATCCTCCAGCTTCCCGATCCCGAGGGCAAGCTCCAGTCCTTCGCGGTGGTCGAGTCGCCGATCATGGAGCCGGTCCTGGCGGCGGTGTACCCGGACATCAAGACGTTCGTGGGCCAGGGCATCACCGATCCCCACGCCACGCTGCGCGCGGACGTGACCATGCACGGGTTCCACGCCCAGGTCTTGTCGCCCTCGGGCGCGTGGTACATCGATCCCTACAGCCGCGATGACATCAAGAACTACACCAGCTATTACCGGCGCGACCTGAAGAACGCCCACCCCTGGGCCTGCGAGTTCGGCGAGGATTCGCCCGCGCCGGCGGACCTGGCCACCACCCGCACCTCGGGTACCACGCTGCGGACGTATCGGCTGGCGTGCGCCGCCACCGGCGAGTACACCGCGTACCACGGCGGCACCGTCGCCGCGGGGCAGGCCGCGATCGTCACCGCCATCAACCGCGTGACGGGCGTCTACGAGACGGAGCTGACCATCCGGCTCACGCTCGTCGCCAACAACTCCAGCCTCGTCTACACCAACTCGGGGACCGACCCCTACACCAACACCAACGGCTCGACGATGCTGGGGCAGAACCAGACCACCTGCACCAGCGTCATCGGCTCGGCGAACTACGACATCGGGCACGTCTTCTCCACCGGCGGCGGCGGCGTCGCCTACCTGGGCTGCGTCTGCAACGCGTCCAACAAGGCCGGCGGCGTGACCGGCCAGCCCGCCCCCACCGGCGACGCCTTCTGGATCGACTACGTCGCCCACGAGATGGGGCACCAGTTCGGCGCCAACCACAACTTCCAGAGCGCCACCGGCTCGTGCGGCGGCGGCAACCGCAACGCGTCCACCGCCAACGAGCCCGGCTCGGGCTCCCTCATCATGGCCTACGCGGGCATCTGCGGGACCGATGACCTGCAGCCCCACTCCGACGCCTACTTCAACTTCATCTCCCACCAGGAGATCATGGCCTACGTCGCCGCCGGAGGCAGCTGCAGCGTGCCCACCGCCACCGGCAACACCGTCCCCACCGTCTCCGCCACCGGCGGGTACACCATCCCCAAGGGAACCCCCTTCTTCCTGACCGCCACCGGCTCGGACGGCAATGGCGACCCCATCACCTACTACTGGGAAGACCGCAACTTCGGCGGCGCAACGTCGACGTCGCTCACGACGGCGGACAACGGCGTCATGCCCCTCTTCCGCTGCTGGACGCCCAGCACCAGCGGCACCCGCTACTTCCCGATGCTCTCCACGGTCGTCGCGGGCACCACCAGCAACGTCGAGAAGATCCCCCAGGTCGCCCGCGCGGCGTTCAACTTCCGCTGCACCGTGCGTGACAACCGCGCCAACGGCGGCGGTGTCGGCAGCGCCGACGTTTCGCTGGTCGTCAACGGCACGGCCGGGCCGTTCACCGTCACCAGCCCCGCCTCGGCCACGTCCTGGGCCGCGGGCAGCCTCCAGACCGTCACCTGGAACGTCGCCAGCACCAACGTCGCGCCCGTCAACTGCGCCAACGTCTCCATCCTGCTCTCCACCGACGGCGGCGTCACCTTCCCCATCACCGCCGTCGCCAGCACCACCAACAACGGCAGCGCCACCTTCACCGTCCCCAACAACCAGACCACCACCGGACGCGTCATGGTCAAGTCCGTCGGCAACGTCTTCTACAACGTCGGCGCCGGCGTTGTCACGATCGGGCCTCCGATCAACGGCGTCGTGCTCAACGGCACCGGCGCCAACACCATCGCCGACAACGTCGGCAACGGCAACAGCAACACCCGCATCGATCCGGGCGAGACGGCCATCCAGGTCACCGTGCCCGTCTCCAACACCGG
>JBGAOG010000053.1:18635-22835 GCA_044221985.1 Phycisphaerales bacterium | reverse complement strand
TGGTGTCCTGGCAGAGGGTGACGTCGCCGCCGTAGGTCTGTCCGCCAACGGTGCGGATGAGCCCGCCGCAGATCTCGCTCAGGCCGGTGACGCTCAGGCTGGCGAGGGGGCTGGTGGCGCCGAGGGGACCCTCGGCGTGCAGGTTGGCGTCGATGACGAGTGCGGCCGGGTCGGCGCCGGGGGCGGTGTCGACGGGGCCGGTGAAGAGGACGGTGCCTCCGCCGAGGCTCTGGAGGGTGGTATCCACGCCCAGGGCCACGGAGCCGTCGTAGGTCTGGTCGCCCTGGGTGCGGACCAGCCCGCCGTTGAGGGTGCTGTCGCCGTGGACGGTGAAGGCCTCGAGGGGCACGGAGCCGCCGATGGGCCCGTTGGCGACGAGGTCGCCGAGGATGGTGAGGGACTGCTGTCCCGCGGAGGTGCCGTCGACGGCGGCGTCGAAGGTGATGGTGCCGCCGCTGGTGCTTTCGAGGGTGGTGTCCTGGCAGAGGGTGACGTCGCCGCCGTAGGTCTGTCCGCCAACGGTGCGGATGAGCCCGCCGCAGATCTCGGTGGCGCCGGAGACGTCGAGGTACTCCAGCGGCTGGATCGACCCGATGGGCCCGTCGGCGTGCATGTTGCCCAGGATGGTCAGCCCGACCAACGGGCGACCGGGGATTCCGTCCACCAGCCCCCCGAAGTGGACCGTGCCGTTGTTCACGCTCTCGAGCGTGACGGTGTTCTTCCCGATGACCACGTCGCCGTTGTAGTTCTGGTCTCCGAAGGTGCGGATGCCCAGCGTGTCGATCTCGGTCCGTCCGTCGACGGTGAGCGAGCCCAGCGGCTCGACGCCCCCGACGCGCCCGCCGAAGATCGCCGCCCCGATCACGTGCAGGCTCTCCATCGCCCCACCCTTGGTGGCGTCGATGGTGTTGAACGTGATCTCGGCCCCGCTGGTGCTCTCGGTGGTCAGGTCGCCGCACAGGACGATGGGCCCGTAGTTCTGCCCGCCCACCGTCACGATGTGCCCGCACAACTGCCCGGGCCCCAGCACCTGCAGCGAACCCAGCGGTCCGTTGAGCCCGATGTCCGCCGACGACATCAACGCGCCCTGGATCACCAGCGTGGGCGTCACCCCGGGCGCGGCGTCCACGTTCCCCGCGAGGGTGATCGCGCCGTCGCCGATGTTCGACAGGATCAGGTTCGCACCGATCAGGGCGCCGCCGGAATAGGTCTGCCCGCCGTCGCGCGTCGCCACCTCGCCGCCGTTGAGCCGCGCCAGGCCGCTGACGCTCAGCCCGCCGAGCGGGTCGCGGCTCCCAATCGCCCCATTGGCGATGAGCCCGCCGTTGATGGTCAGGGCCTCGGGCGCGCCGCCGGGTGTCCCGTCGACGCGCGCGTCGAACCGCACGTCCGCGCCCGACAGGCTCGTCAGCACCGTGTCGCGGCAGAGCGTCACGTCACCGACGTAGTGCTGCCCCAGCTCCGTGACCACCAGCCCCGAGCAGAGGTCCGCCGGGCCGAAGACCACCAGGCTCTCCAGCGGGGTCCCGCCCCCGATGGGCCCCTCGGCGTGCAACGCGCCGTGGATCACCAGGCCCTCGCGCCCCGAAGCCGAATCCATCGGGCCCTCGAACCGCAACGTCGTCCCCGTCAGGTCCACGTCCGCGACCAGGACCACCGGGCCCGTGTACGTCTGGCCCAGGCTCGTGGTCACGTTGGCGCCCAGCCGGGCCGGGCCTTGCACCAGCAGCGAGCCCAGGTCGAGCGGCCCGTTGATCGTCGTGCCGGTGGCGCCCGTGAGCGTGAGCAGGGTCCCGCGCAGGAGGCTCGGGTCGCTCAGCGACACGCCCCCGCCGCGGGATTCGAGCGCGTAGGCCATGCCCGCGATGGGGGCCCCGAACTGGGACGCGCGCGGGAGGCTGGCGTCGCCGATGGACGCGTCCTGGATGATCGCGAACGCGTCGGGGCGCGTGGCGCCCCCGCCGGCGCCGCGGAAGACCGGCGAGTTGGTGCGCGCGTCCACCCGGGCCGACGATCCGCTCCCGTTCCCGGCCAGCAGCGTGATGGTCTGCCCGCCGATGTCCAGCCCGCAGCGCGTGAAGCTCAGGTTGCCCGTGCCGTCCTGCCCCGCGTGCAGCAGGAGGGCCCCGCCCGCGCGCACGTCCGCGCCGATGTTCACGTTGGCGTTGCTCGAAATGCTCGCGTCCTGGAGGACGACCAGCGGCACGTTGATCGCCACGTTCCCGCTGGCGTGGGCGTCGAGCGTCAGGTACACGGGCGCCGTGCCCCCGCCGCACTCCGAGCCCTGGAAGCTCAGCGAGCCCGCCGTCACGTCCAGGCTCAGCGCGATGGGACCGGCGCTGCGCAGGCGGCGCGGATCGAACACCAGGCTGTTGGCCTGGCGGATCGTCACCCCGCCGCGCGAGGGAACCGTCAGCAGCCCATACTGCACCACCCCGGTCTCGCCCACCAGCGAGATGTTGCCGCTCGTGGATTCGAGGTTCGTCCCGCGGTTGGCGTAGTCCCGGATCGACCCGCCCGCGTGGAAGTCGATCGACCCCGCGCGCACCGTCAACGCCGGGGCGCAGGACCCCCCGTAGGTCGCTCCGCACACGCCCGGGCCCACCAGCGAGCCAAGCCGGATGTCCCGCCCCGCGTAGAGGTACAGCCCGCCGTTGATCTTGTCCAGGCTCGCCACGATCCCCAGGTCGATCCGCGCCTCGAGGCGCACGTCGCCCGCGAAGTTCTGGATCGCCTCGGGCGACACCACGAAGACCGGCCCGCTATCGCCTCCCAGCACCGTCCCGTCCAGCAACTGTCCGTCGCTCGTTCCGGGCCTCGCGATGAGCAGGTAGTCGGGATCGAAGAGCACCAGCGCCGGCTTGTACCCCGCCGCGGCGGTGCCCACCAGCACGCCGTACACCCCCAGCCGCCTGCCCGCGCTGAGGTCGAGGTATCCCCCGTCGCCCCCGCCCGCGCCGCCCGAGATGTCCACACGCACGAGCGTCCCGACGAACGTGTCCCCGCCGGACTTGATGACGATGGTCCCGCCGCTGGCCAGCCCGCCCCCGCCCGCCGCCGTCACCACCGCGTTCCCGTCCAGCACCGTGCCCACCGAACTGCTCAGGGAGATGGATCCGCCCGCGCCCTGCGCGGCACCAGCGTCGATGCGCCCGCTCACCGCGACCATGGGGCCCTGGAGCGTGACGCTGCCGGCGCTCCCGCTGGACACACTCACGTCGATCGTCCCGTCGTTGCGCACCGTGCCGGAGCGAGTCGAGGCCGCCACGCTCCCGCCCTTGGCGATGATCGTCCCGCTGTTGTGGATGGCCAGGGCCAGCCCGTCGCCCGCGCCCAGCGTCACCAGGCCTCCGGGGCTGGAGATCGTCCCGCTGTTGCGGATACCGGCCTGCTGGCCCGCGCCGGCCACGGCCTGGGGCGAGCCCGGCGCCGGGGCCGCGCCCGGGTCCACGTCCACCCCGTCGATGCGCACGTACATCCGTCGCCCGCTCTCGCGCACGTACACGTCGTTGCCGATGACCATGGTCACCAGCCCCCCGTCGGAGATGATCCGACCGGTGTTCTCGATGCGCCGGGCCACCAGGGCCGCGTCGTGCGCGCTGATCAGCCCGTCGGTCGTGATGTTCCCGCTCAGCTCCGTGAAGTGGTTCACCCCGGCCAGGAAGTCCGAGTCGGAGAGCCGCCCCGCGGCGGCGTACAGGCCCGCCACATCCACGACGCTCGTGCGTCCGAACATCACGCCCGCCGGATTGACCAGGTACACGATCCCGTTGGCCGTCAGCGCGCCGTCGATGCGGGTGGGCGTGCCGCTCTGGATGCGGTTGAGCACGCGCGCAGTGGCGCTGGGCTGGATGAAGCGCACGGACTCGGCGGCGCTGATGTCGAAGGAGCGGTAGTTGATGACCGCGTTGTAGCCCGCGGTGATGGTCGTCAGGTTCCCCGCGCGCGCAAAGCTCGCCTGGCCCGCCACGACCTGTTCGCCCGCGGGACCACCCAAGGCCCCGGCCGTCGCGAGCCCCACCGCGCTGCCCGCGAGCAGCGCCAACCGAGTCGCCAAGCGACCGGTACCGACAGCCACCCGAGCCCGCGCGGCAGCTCGGCGCGCGCCTTGGCGCCCAGGTCCGCGGGAGCACCGAGCCGAGAGAGCTCGAGCGCGCTCGGCGCAATCGCGGGCATCATCCACGTACCGTCCAGCTCGGG
>JBGAOG010000053.1:0-18625 GCA_044221985.1 Phycisphaerales bacterium | reverse complement strand
GACACCCGGTAGTGTGACCGCAAATACCGGGCCGGACAAGGGTTATCCGCAAAATGGCGTCAATACACCAGCGTCAAGACCACGTGCAAGCGGTTATCGCCCGAATCCACCAGCGTGTTACCGGATGCGTCCTCCAGCCCGTGCAGGGCAAAGCCCCAGTCCATCCGCAGGCTGATGTTGCGCTTGTACGAGATTTCAGTGCCAATTCCGGCCCCCACCAGCGTGTGGTCGGTCTCGAAGCTCTGGCGGTCGCTGTTGATCGTGCGCCCCAGGTCCAGGAACGCCCGGAGGGTCCAGTCCCAGTCCGTCGGCCCAAACGCGAACTGCGGGCGGGACCGGAAGGGCCTCCCGAAGAGCGTCCCGGGCGTGGTGCGCGGGTCGAGCCCGGCGGGGAGGTGATAGCGATACTCGGCCGTCGCCAGGATCACGCTGTCGCCCGCGGTTACCGCCTCGGGGTAGCCGCGCACGCTGTACAACCCGCCGGCGATCATGGTCTCGTTGGGGACCAGGCGCGCGCCCAGCGCGTGCTGGCCCTCGAGCGACAGGAAGACCTCGTGGGTCAGGCCCTGCTGGTCGAACAGCGGATTCAGGTAGACCGAGTGGCTCACGTTGCCCTTGAGCATCACCCAGTCCTTTTTGGCGTCGGTGCGTCCGAGGGCGTCGAGGGCCCCGTCCGTGCCCGCGAGCCCCGAGATGTTGAACTCCAGCCCGATCTCGGCGTCGGTGCGGTCGGTCTCGCGATGGCGCTCCAGGTGCAGGCGCGCGTGGGGGATGAAGAAGTTGTCCTCGCCCGAGATCAGCGCCAGGTTGTTGTCCACCGAGACGTGCTTGAGCTGGGCGCCGGCGATGGCGTCCAGGAAGAGGGCATGGTCCTGGAGGAAGTTCCAGCGGGCCTCGCCCCCCAGGCTGAACCCGTCGCCCTGGAAGGTCGAGCCCGCGAATCCCACCTCCGAAGCGTCGTACTTGTACCACTGCCCGAACACGCGAACACGCCACAGGCGGTCGGAATCCACCGGACGCTCGTACGAGGCGTACAACGAGTGCGAGTCCTGGAAATTGGCCGTCTGGTACCCGACGCTGAGCACGTCGTCGTGGTTCGTCAGGTCGTTGTGGACGAAGCCCAGGTGCTCGCGCCAGTGCGACGTCGAGGCGGTTCCCGTGTTCGAGACCTGCGCCAGCAGCGTCCATGGCTTGTTCTCGGTAACCAGGTAATCCAGGGCCACCGCCCCCGGTTCCGTGCCGGCGCTCGAGAGGACCGAGTCCACGCGCCGCCAGGGGAATCGGCTCAGGCGCAGGGCGTAGTCCTCGATGGTCACGCTGCGAAGCACGCTGGTTCCGCCCTCGCCGGGGCGCACCGGCGAGTGCGCCCGGATCCACGCGTGGCGCGGGTGGTTCGTCTTCTGGTCCTCGGTGATCCCCTCCCCGATGCCCGTCGAGGTCAGCTGGGTCACGATCCCCGTGGTGATCTCCAGCGTCAGCGACGTGACTCCCGACCCGCGTCGGTCCGCCACGCGCCCGTCCTCCACCGCGAACTGCGTCGGGTCCGGGACCACGTACACGCCGTTGCTGAAGCCCAGGTCCTTCATGCGCTGCACCACCGCCGGCGCGATGCCCGCCAGGCCCCGGTCGCTCAGGCGCGTGCCGGCTCCCTGGGCGAGGTCACGCAGCGACAGCATCCGCCCGTGCTGACCGGCCGCGGGGGGCTCCCAGCCGAAGTTCCCCTCGACGAGCTCGAGCGTGGCGTTGAGCAGCTCCTCAGGGTCCGGCAGCCCCGGGCCCGGGTGCATGTAACGCACCGTGATCTCGTTGACGAGGTGACCCGTCATGGACACAGGAGGGCCGACTGGGACCTCGGGCTGCGGCGTCGCGGTGCCTTGCCCGCCCGCGCCGGCGCACAGGCAGAGCGTGGCCAGGCACGCTGGGCTCCAGGCGAGGCGCTGAGCAAGCCCGGCGGGATGCGCGGCGCGAGCAGGTCGACCGACGAATGAAGGCCGGGGCATGCGATTCTCCGGATTCGATGGGAGAGACTCCATTCCGCGTATATCGGACCGCCCAAGCAGGAGCTTGGATCAAAGCTCGGGAAACGTGGGCTGGAGTGCGGGGTTGAATCGGTCGATGCCCCGGGTGCGCCGAGGAACGCACCTCGGGCTCCCGGAGCGCCCCCAATGTCCATCCGCCGTTGCCTCCCCGCGTTCCTGTTGATCGTGCTTCCTTTGTCCGCCTGCACGACGGATTCGAACCGAGCCGCGATGGGGCAGATGGCGCCCAAGCCGATGCACCTGACGCTGGGGGCCGGAGACACCCTGGGCGTCCAGATCTACGCGGCGGACCTCGCGCTGGCGGTTCAGGCCACGGAGCGCAATCCGCTCGCCGATGTGCGGTATCAGCCAAACGAGCAGCGTTGATCGCGCAAGTCATGCGGCAACCAGTCCGAGCAAACTAGCCCCGTCCTTCCAACGGACGAGAATGTCCGTAGTGAGCGATCACTCAGCGCGTTGCGCCGCGCACTGAGAGCGCGTTTATGGGACGAGTTCCTGATCCAGATCACGGGGTGGGTTGCGTTATTCGGCGCGCCGGAACCGGCGCGCAATGAGCGACTATTTGGTGCGATTATCCGGGACGTGTGAGAACTCGCCGGGCGCCCAGAAAAAGCGCGAGATGCCTTGCATTTGTGTTGGGATGGTGTATCATTTTTTCGGGAGAGCCTGCGGAGGGACCGCGCCAAGGGAAGGGTGGCGGAATCAAGCTCGTTCGAGTCGGCGCGTTTGAGAGGCGTGCCGAGCACGAATTCCAGGGCTTGTGAGCAGGAGACTACGGGTTGGATCGAGGCGCCGGGCTACCGGGCCTGGGTCCAAGGCAGGGAAGCGCTACGGTTCGCAACGCAAGAGTGTGGGTTTGTTTGAGAGGGGCCTTGCTGGCATGACGTCGGCGGGGTAGTGAACAGAGAAAGAGAGTGGGTTATGAAGAATCGTTTTGTTCTCATGGGCGTGGCTGCCCTTGCAGCCGCGGGGTCCTCGGTCTTCGCCGACGCGGTCAACATGCGTTTCGTTGGAACGGGCGCTGGTCGGGCCGTGGGCGTTCAGTTCTGGGTCGGTTCGACGAAGGTGATGGACGGGAACTACTTCGTCGGCTCCCTCAACCAGCAGTTCAGCGGGACGGGTTTGACCGGCAACACCGCGAACTCGCTCGACGGGCGCACGCTCGGCACGTTCTGCACCGACATCCTTGAGAGTGTCGACACGCGCTGGCGCGTGTACGACGTCGTGTCGGCGGCGCAGGCACCCGCCACGGGCGGTGTGTCCAACGCCGCCATGGGCGCGTCGCGCATGAGCCGCCTCTCCCAGCTTTACAGCTACGGGATGACGACGGGCATGCTCAACGCCTTCGGCGCCTGGGCCAACGGCGACCGCACCGCGGGCGACAACAACGACCGCGCTGCCGCCTGGCAGCTCCTGGTGTGGGAGATCGTCTTCGGGGACGCCGACGCGGCCAACTGGGACCTCGCCGGCGCCCTGCGCGTGGCCGGGCTCACCAACCAGGTCCGAAACTACTTCGCCCAGTTCCGCGACAACTCCCGCGGCCTCACGCCCGGCGTGGATGTCTCGGCCGTCGCCCGGTTGGGCGCTCAGGACCAGCTCCTCGTGATCGTTCCCTTGCCCCCCGCGGCGTACGCCGGGATGGGCATGCTCGGGATGGTCATCGGCGCCGGGTACATCCGTCGCCGGCGGGCTCGGCTGGCCTGAGTCGGATTCCACTCTCTGTTCATGACCGCGGGGGGTCGCTGCGCGCCCCCTCGCGTCATTTTTGCTATCCTCCGCGCCGCCCCGCGGACCTCTCATGCCTCCGATCTTCCTGATCGCCCTGGTCCTGCTCGCGATTCCAGCGATCGTCGTGGGAGCCGCCGCGCTGACACGTTGCGGCGTTCGCCCGCGCGAGGGCGACGTCGCTGGGCCCGGGCTGCTGGTGCTGGCGGCCCATCCCGATGATTGCGCCATCGTCGCGGGCGAGATGGCCCAGGTGGTCCTCGCGCGCGGGGGGCAGGTGCGCGTGCTCTACCTGACCTGCGGAGCGGAGTCCGGCGCGTCCGTCCGCGCGACGACGCGTCGCGCCGAGGCGTTGGCGGCCTGGGGCGCGTTGGGGGTGCCCGCGTCGGACCTGGTGTTCCTGGGCTACCCACATTCGGATGCGAAGACCGGCTCGATCTTCTCGCCCCAGATGGGGCAAGAGGCGGTGGCGAGCATCGCCGTGCAGGTCCGCCGGCTGCCCGCGGGTTCGAACGTGCTGCTGCCCGCGGCGGGGGAATTGCACGCGGACCACCGTGCCCTCCGCGCCGCCGCGCTCCAGGCCATCGAGCTCGCCGCGCGTCCGGACCTGGTCGCCCTGGAGGCTCCCGAGTACTCGCCGTATGTCTCCATAGGGCACATGCCCGGGGCGGCGGCGCGGATCCTGTTGAGCGCGATCCCACTGGCGGGGCGCGTGGCGGGTCCGGCGATTCCCCAGGGGCCGACGTTCTTCGCGGGCGACGCGGGGTTCGTGCTGCCGCCCGACGCCGCGCGCCTGGAGCGCAAACGCGCCCTGCTGCGCGCGTTCACGTCGGAGAATGCGGGCGAAGTGCTCGTGCGCCTGTTCGGGTTCCCCGATCGGTGGCGTGCGGTTGCGCCCGCCCCGGATGCCCTGCCCGGCGGTTTCATGGCCTTGGACGGGCGCATGATCTCGCCGGGCCTGGGCGCGTGCCTGATCGCGCTGGATGGAGGGATGGGGGCGCTGGCGATGGCCTTGGGGCGGCTCGCGGTGGGATGGTCGGGGCACGCGGGCGTGGCCGGCGTCGTCGTGGCGGTCCTGGGCCTGGGGGCGATCCTGCTCGCGTTCTTGCGCCCGCGGTCGCGGGCGAGGCGGTGGCTGCTGCTCTGCGTGGGGTGTGGTCTGGTGGCGGCTGCGATGCCTTTCGCGGTCCGCTAGCCTCAGCGCGGCTCGCCGGCGGGCATGGCCAGCAGCGCGTCGAGGCGCTTGCGGTGCAGCTCGCGATCGGGTTCGATGGCGACCAGGGCGCGGATGTGGCGCTCGGCGGCGGTGCGGTCGCCGCGGCGCAGGGCGATCGTCGCGGCGAACTCGCGCACCGACGGGTCGTAGGGCGAGATGCCCGCGGCCTGCTCGGCGCTGGCGGTGGCCTCGTCCCAGCGTCCCAGCGCGGCGAACTGGCGCGCCAGCTCCATGGCGAACGTGGGGGAGTACTGCTCGCGCTGGGCCAGGAACAGGAGGTGGGGTATGGCCTGCTCGGGCGTTTGCCCGGCGCCCGCGGCGTCGAGGTGGTGCCGGGCCAGGAGCTTGTGCGGGAAGGGGTCCACCGGGCGGGCCGCCGCGAATCGCTCCAGCAGCGGGACCAGCTCGTCGGTGACGCGGTCGCCCGAGGCCTGGAGGCGCAGGTCGATGGCGGCCTTGAGGAGCCCGGCGTGGGCGGGGTGGTCGTTGAGCCAGGCGTCGACGAGCTCGGGCGTGGGCTCGTCGACCTCGGGCTGGCCGGCCTCGCGGAGCTTCTCGTTGTGGGCGGTGAGGAGCTCGGTCAAGCTCGGCTGGCCCGGGGGAAGTCGCATGCCCCAGGCGACGAGCTGCTCGCCGGTCCAGGCCTTGAACTGGGCGAGGAAGTCCGCGCGTGAGAGATTCAGGACGCGTTGGAAGGCCTGCTCCTCCTTGACGCCCCCGGCGTAGAGGTCCATGAGCTGGAGGGGCGCGTCGGGTCCGAAGCGGGCGACGATGAACTCGTACATCCAGTGGCCCTGGGCGTAGGCCAGCTGGCGGTCCGCGGGCTTCTTGGGTCGCACGAAGGCGAGGTTGATGTCGTCGAAATCGAAGAGCTCGTCGCGCTCGACCGTGCGCGCCAGCAGCTGGACGTTCGACCAGTCGCGCGGGGCGTCCTCCAGGTACACGGCGGCGGCCTCGGTGAACCAGTGGGGCAGGCGGTTCCTGGTGCGCGAGAGCGTCACCGTGTGCGTGTACTCGTGCTGGAGGACCCGGGCCCAGAGGTACGGGCCCACCAGGTGCCCCGGGCCCGAACGCGGCGCTTCCATGGCGATCAGCGGGCCCGTCGCGGCCGCGATCGTGTGAACGTCGGGCATGCCGGTGATGCGGACGGCGAACCAGTGGTGGTCGGGCATGAGCTCGATGACGGTCTTGTCCGCGGGCTGGTGGCGGATCCCGCCGGGCCCGTCCCCGCAGACGCGGGCGTTGATGCGTTCCAGCGTGGCGGGCATCTCGCGGGCGAGGATCTGGTCCACGCCCGGCCTGACTCGCACGATGAAGTGCGGGCTTTCGACCTGGTCCCACGAGGCGATCTCGCGCACCAGCTTGAGGCTGTTGGCGGCGCGGACGTTGAAGGTGTCGAGCTTCTCCGCGTTGGACAAGGCCAGCAGGGCCGCGTCGTTTCGGCCCGCCTGCATCTCCAGCAGGCCCAGCTCGATGGCGGGGGTGGGCCAATGCGGAGCGCGCCGGGCGGCCTGGGCGAGGTACTTGGCGGCCTCGGCGTACTGGCGGGCGTCGGACATGGCCTTGCCCACCACCAGCCAGGCGTCGGGGCTGCCCGGGGCGAGCTGGTCCAGCGCGGCCAGGCGCGCGTCGGTCTCGGCGAAGTCGAACATGACCGCCGACGCCGCGGCACGGAGCGCCAGCAGCGCGCGGTGGCGGGGGAACCTGGCGACCTGGAGGTCGAGCAGGTCGGCGGCGCCGGCGCCATCGCCCTGGCGCAGGCGGGCCCCGGCGACGACCATGGCCGCGTGGGGGGAGGCGCCCGCGCGGGACTCGTCTTCCTTCCCCGAGGCGAGGGCGTCGAGGCGGGCGGCGATGCCCTCGGCGCGCCCGAAATCGAAGGCGTTGACGGACATCTGCCCCAGCAGAGTCCAGACGTCGGCGGCGCTGGGGTTGAGCGCGAGCGCGGACCCGAGGGCCGCCACCGCGTCCGAGTAGTTGTCCTTGTCGATGAGGAGCTGGGCCTCGGCCAGGGGGACCTGCCAGGAGAGCTTGTCCACGTCCTCGCGTGCGCGCGCGAGCAGGGCCATCATCTCCTTGAAGTCGCCCCCGTCGCTGGTGGCGGGCCCGCGCAGGCGCGCGCGCAGGATCAACCCGCGCACGCCCTGGGCGATCTCGTCGGCGTCCTTGGGCAGGTCGCTGGATCCGCGCATGGCCTTCATCCGGGCGACGAGGGGTTCGAGGGCGGCGTCGGCGTCGTTGGGGCGCCCCGAGGCGTCCAGGCACGCCGCCCGCAGGTACAGGGCGCCGAGCGGGGCGTTGGCGGGGTCCTTGCAGGGCCCGTCGAGCAGGGTGAGGGCGTCGTCGGTCTCTCCGCGCAGGAGGCAGCCGCGGGCGCGCAGGATCGGATCCGTGCGTTCGTCGCGGAGGACCGGGGCATCGAGCGCCAGGCGCGTCAGGGCCGCCACCGCCGCCGAGTTGGGGTCCGACGGGTCGGTGATGTCCGCGTCTTCCCAGGCGCCGTGCTTGATGCGCAGGGCGCGGCGCTCGGCGTCGGTGAGGTAGGGCTCGTCGAGGAGGCGTCGCACGGCCGGGGCGAGCTCGGGCGGAGCGAGGGGTTCGTTGGCCTTGGCCGGGGCGTGGGGGTCGAGGGCGGCGACCTTGGGCTCGTCCTGGAGGGCGCGGGCGTGCCCGGCGGTGCCCGCGAGCAGGGCCAGGCAGAGCGCGACGGATGCAGGGGTTCTTCGCGAGTGGCGCACGGCTTCCTCCGGGCGGCGGGCCCCGGGAGGTTATCGACCGGGGGCGGGCCTGGGTTCGCGTCTGGGGCGGGAATCGCGTTCGGCGGGGTGCTTTCCCCGCGGCTACTGCTGCTGGCGGACCTGGACCTCCCAGCCGGCGGGGGCGGATGCATCGAAGGCCTCGTCCACTTTCAGGTTGGTCTTGACCCCGACGAGTTGCACCAGGTCCACGTCCTTCTTGCGATCGACGGTGCGGGCCATGCGGGGCAGGAGGTGGGCGTCGCCGCCGGCCTGGGTTCCGCGGCGGTACCACAGGCGGATCTCGGTGAAGTTCATCGAGGCCTGCTGGTCGGGCCTGGGCGTCAGGCGGAGCTGGTAGGCGCCCTTGACGAAGGCCAGGAGTCGGGCAGTGTCGGCCTCGTCGTCGCCTTGGAGGTCCTTGTCGGGCGGGAGGAGCTCGGCGTCGAAGCGGGCGAGGATGTCGTCGCGTTTCTGCCCGATGGGCAGGGGGATGGGCCCCTCGCCGATCTTGAGGGGATCGTAGTTCTGGCCCTGGCTCTTGATCTCGTAGACGACGAGGCGCTTGTCGTCGGGGTGACGCTCGACGAGCTTGGCGCCGTCGAAGATGTACTGCTCCTTCCTGGTCTCCTTGCGATCACCGATGATGGTCTCGTCGATGTGGACCGCGAACTTGCGTGTGCCGGGCGCGGGGGCGTCCCTGCGAGAATCGACGAAGAACAGGCGCCCGCTGCGCGTGTGGCGATCCTCGCCCAGGTCGAAGGTCTTGGTCCACAGGAGCTGGCAGGACAGGGAGCGGAGGTCCGCGTCGGCGGACTCCAGGGCCTTGAGCAGGTCGTCGGCGCCGGCGAACTCGACCGCGGGCTGGGTTGCCCCGGCGCCGGGCGCGGGGGCCTGGGGCGTCTGGGCCGAGGCGACCCCGAGGCACGCGACGGCGAGGAGCAGGACGGCGGGAGAGGTCATCATGGGGCGTGCTCCGGGCCGCGGGGGCGCGGCGGGCTGGTACAGTCAACGGTAGCCGGCGCGATGGCGACGGCGGGAGGTGCGGGCATGCGACGGATGGTGCGAGCGTTGGGTGTGTTGGCGTGCCTGGCGAGCGTGGGCGAGGTGTGGTGGCTGAACGTGGAAACGGGCGGGCGGGCGTGGACGAGCTTTCCCAGCGCCGCGCTGGCGAGCATGAAGGGGCACGAGGGAGAGGTGGGGGAGGTCATGGGCGGGCCCGCCCCGGCGCCGATCGACAATGATTTCCACCTGGGTTGGCTCCCGTCGGGCACGGGGCGCGAGATGATGTCGGTGACGACGCTGGGCATGCCCGCGGTGTTGGCCCTGGTCGCGATCGGGTTTCCGGTGCGACGACGGTCGGGCTATTAGGGCCTCGCAGGTCCGGTCTTGCGCCGCGTGGGCTCGCTACCATTGACCTCGACAACGCGAGGCGATTCGCAGGGGGCTTCGACTCCATGGATGGTTCGATGCGCTGGTTCCGCTTGCGTTCCCGGCTGAAACCGCTGGCCTTGGCCATCGGCGCCGCGGTGGCCTTCCTGGCGACGCCCCAGGCCCAGGCCCACGAGGGGAGCTTCCAGGCCGGCGGGCCCGGGACGCCAGGAACGCCCTCGGCGCCCGCGTCGTCGCCGATCCCGCCCGAGCTCAAGGCCAAGGGCAAGGTCTACCACGCCCTGCCCGGGCGTGAGCGGCAGGTGCGGTTCGTTTCGGACGCGCCGTTCGAGAAGATCAACGGGCACAGCAATGGCGTGACCGGCTTTGCGGTCGCGGGTCCGGCGGACGATCCCGCGAAGCTCCAGGGCGGGGAGTGGCGGTTGCCGGTCGCCTCGCTCCACACCGGGAACACGACGCGCGACGAGCACATGCGCGACGCCGAGTGGCTCGACGCCGCCAAGTTCCCCGAGATCACGTTCCGGCTCAAGAGCGTCACGGACGTGCGCTCGCTGGACGAGGACAAGAACCCGGTGATCCGGGCCTACGCGGGCACGCTGGTGGGGGACATGACGATCCACGGCGTGTCCAAGGAGATGGCGATCCCGGCGACGATGCGCTGGCGTGCCGCCTCGGACGCCACGGCGAAGATCGCCGCGGGCGACTTCCTGGTCGTCTCGTGCTCGTACTCGGTGCGGTTGTCGGACTTCGGCGTGCGGCACGACGTGGTGACGGTGAAGAAGAAGGTCGCGGAGGTGATCCAGGTCGAGACGCAGCTGCTGCTCACGAGCGTGGCGCCGGAGGAACAGCCGGCGCGGCCCGAGCCGGGGAAGGCCCGGAGCGAGGGCGAGCCCCCGACCCCGCAGAAGAAGGGCGGCTGAGCGCCGTCAGGCGCGGGCGTCGGGGCGGGGGAGCGATTGCAGGAAGTCTCCCAGGATGGCGGCAGCGGCGCGGGCGTCGCGGCGCTGTTTCTTCTCGCCGCGCGTCATGCCGCTGCGGGCCATGGACCAGTCGGCGGCGGCGCTGCTCAGGCGTTCGTCCTGGAAGCGCACCGGGCGTGAGCAGCGCGCGGCGAGGCGGGCCGCAAACTCGCGGACGAGCCTGGCCCGCGGGCCCTCGGTGTCGTCCATGTTCAGGGGCAGGCCCACGACCAGCTCGCCCGGGGCCGGGCCGAGTTGATCCTCGACGGCCCGGGCGAGGGCGTCGAGCAAGGCCTCGCCACCGCGCTGGGCCAAGGGCGTTTCGAGCACGTCGAGGGGCGTGATGAGGCGGGTCTGGGGGTCGCCGATCGCCAGCCCGGTGCGCTTGTCGCCGAGATCGATGCAGAGGTAGCGCATCGGGGCAAGGCTAGGGCCCGAGGTGCGGCCCGGGGTGAAGCGGCGCAGGCCGCGGGGTTACTTGAGCCGCTCGTCGAGCTGCGTGTGGAGGGTCTTGAGTTCCTCGGCGCGGGCGCGGGGCATGATGAGGGTCGCGTCGGGGGTGTGGACGACGATCAGGTCGTCGCCGCCCAGCACCGCGATGGTGTGCCCCTTCTGGGAGTTGACCACCAGGGTGTTCCTGCACCCGGTCATCACGCTGGCGCCCTGCCCGGCGAAGCGGTTGGCGTCCTTGTCCTTATCGAGGGTTTCGGCATAGCTGGGCCAGCTGCCGACGTCGAGCCACTGGACGTCCATCTGCACGGTGCAGACGCTGAAGCGTGCCTTGCCCTTGGCGTCGTCTTTGAGCGCGTCGCGGGCCGCGGGCTCCATGACGGCGTAGTCCACGCTGATCCTGGGGAGGGTCGGGTAGACCTTCTCGAGCACGCCCTTGGCGCCGCGCTTGCCCCAGCTCTCGGCGATCTCCATCAGGCCCGCGTGGCACTCGGGCTTGTACTTCTTGAGGGCTTCGAGGAAGGTGGCGGCCTTCCAGACGAACATCCCGCTGTTCCAGGAGAACTCGCCCGAGCGGAAGTAGGCCTCGGCGCGGGGCTTGTCGGGCTTCTCCACGAAGCGGGCGACGTGGAACGCGAGCTTCTCGGCGCCCTCGACGCCTCGGATGGGCGTGCCCCGCTCGACATACCCGAATCCCGTGGCGGCGTAGGTGGGCTTGATGGAGAAGGTGACGAGGCGGCGCGGGTCGTCTTCGACGAGGCGGAAACCCAGGTCCATGCGTTCGCGGAAGGTCTTGTCGGGCTCGATGATGTGGTCGGCGGTCAGCACCGCGAAGATCGCGTCGGGATCCTCCTTGACGAGGATGGCGGCGGTGAGCCCGATGGCGTTAACGGTGTCGCGACCCTCGGGCTCGCCGATGATCTGGGAGTCCTTGTAGCCGGGGAGCTCCTCTCCGATCGCCTCGCGGTAGTGCTCCGACGTGCAGATGAAGCGGTTGGGCAGCGGGATAAGGCCTTCGAGACGCCGGGCGGCCACCGCCAGCAGGCTCGTGGGCCCGCTGCCCATGCCCTTGCTGCTGGCACGCTCGATGAATCGGATGAGCTGCTTGGGGCGACCCTTGCGGCTCATGGGCCACAGGCGCGTGCCCGCGCCGCCCGCCATGATCATCGCGTGCCTCATAGGCCCAGAGGATATCGGTCCGGCACCGGTGGGCCTTGGGCCGGCGGTCGCAATCGACCGCGATTTCTCGGGGTTCAGCGCCCGGCGGAATAGACCAGCTCGACCAGATCCGCCGCCGACGGCGCGTCCCGCCCGGTGCGGTTGGCCCGCTCGGATGCCCGCTGCACCAGGAACTCGGCGTTGGGGCGGGGCTCTCCCAGGGCCACGAGCGTGTCGATGGCTTCGGCGGCGGGACCCTCCGCCGGGGAGGTCGGGCGGCTGGCCGCGCCGCGCTCCAGGTGCTCGACCTCCGAGGGGGAGAGGTAGGGCTCGACCTTGCCCGAGAGCTCGGCGATGATGGTCTCGGCCAGGCGCTTGCCGATCTCGGGGAGTTGCTGGAGGGCCCGGGCGTCCTTGGCGACGATCGCCCGGGCGACGCCCGCGGGGTCGATGGCCAGGGCCCGCAGGGCCTTGCGGTTGCCGATCCCCTTGACGGTCGTGAACAGCTCGAAGAAGTCCCGTTCCCGAGAGGACGCGAAGCCCACGAGGCGGGGGACGAAGGACGCGCCCTGGTTCTGCGACTCGAGGTACTGGAGGGTGACCAAGGAGACGGCCATGGCAATCTGGCCCTGGAACCGTTGGGCCAGGTACGCGGGCAGGAGCACCTTATAGGCGATGGCAACGCCCTGGGCCCCATCGAGAGTGGGGGGCGCAAGGATGGCCGAGTGATCGTCGATGGCCTCGAGGATGCCTGAAATCCGAGTGATCATGGGGCCTCCGTGCCGCCCCGGAGCCCGAGCCCGGGTTCCGTAGGGTAACAGATCCAGTCCGAAAACGCCGATAGTCCACCCCTGGAACGTGCACGATTCTCCCCGGGGGCATCCCCGGCGCGGGACGTGCGAGGGAGGGTTTCGTGACCAGCATTCCGGCCTTCGACGCGGATGGAGCCCGACTGGGGAGGCTCGGGGAGCGCACCGTCCTGATCGGGACCCGCGAGACGGTCCAAGCGCTGGGGGCGCAGCTCAAGGCAGCCCTGCCCGGGCTCAAGGCCGCGGGGTGCATCGTGGTCTCTCCGGAAGGGCGACCGGTGGAGGCGGCCGGGGCCCGCAACGGCGCGGCGGCGCTGCCGGTGCTGGGCGGGTTCGAGCAGCTTCCCGACGCGCATCGGGTGTTGTCATTCACGCTGGCGATCGTGTGCCTGCCGGGGGAGTTGGCGACGTGGCAGCTGCGGGTTCGGGCCCGATTGCGGGAGCTGGGCATACCGATCCGCTCCATTGCGCCGCTGGGCGAGCTGCTCTCGCGTGGCGTGCCCGATCCGGCGCGCGTGCTTCCCAGCGAGGTCAACGTCGTGGAGCTGATCGGGCGCACGCCCTATGGGATCGACCGGCGGAGCGTGGCGGACGTGCTGACGGGCAAGCGGGTGCTGATCACGGGGGCCGGGGGCTCGATCGGCAGCGAGCTGGCGCGGATCGCGGCGACGTTCCATCCCCAGCAGCTGATCCTGATGGAGCGGGCGGAGAACGCGCTGTTCGAGATCGATCGCCAGATCGCGCGTCGGTTCCCCGACGTGGCCCGCCGGGCGCTGCTCCACGACGTGACCGACGCGGACGCGACGCTGCGTCATTGCGTGGCGCTGCGTCCGCAGGTGGTCTTCCACGCGGCGGCGCACAAGCACGTCCCCCTGATGGAGGACCACCCCTCGCACGCGGTGGTGAACAACCTGTTCGGGACCAAGTCGATCGCGGACGCCTCGATGGCGGTGGACGCGGAGCGGTTCGTGCTGATCTCCAGCGACAAGGCGGTGAATCCCACGAGCGTGATGGGCGCGACCAAGCGCCTGGCGGAGATCTACACGCAGTGGCTCAACGGGCGGGGGCGCACCCGCTGCTGCATGGTGCGGTTCGGCAACGTGCTGGGCAGCGCGTGCAGCGTGCTGCCGATCTGGACGGGGCAGCTGGGCGAGGGCGGGCCCCTCACCGTCACCGATGCGCGCATGACGCGGTATTTCATGACCATCCACGAGGCGGCGACGCTGGTGATCCAGGCGGCGGCGATCTCGTCCGACGCCGCGGCCTCCGCGGTCTTCGTCCTGGACATGGGCGAGCCGGTGCGGATCCTGGACCTGGCGAGGCGGTTCGTGCGGGCCCACGGCTTCGAGCCGCGCGTGGTCACGCGCGACGGGCAGCCCGCGCCGGGCGAGCCCGGGGACGCGGCCGGGCACGGCGCGCCGGTGCTCGACATCGTGCTGACCGGCGTGCGCCCCGGGGAGAAGCTCTACGAGGAACTGGCCTACGCCGCCGAGGGCCTCCTGCCCACGCGCTGCCCGGGCATCCGGGCGTGGACGAGCGACGTGGCCCAGGGCGTGGACGTATCGACCATGATCGCGGACCTGTCCGCCGCACGCCACGCGCACGACCGCCAGCAGGTCATCGAGGCCATCCGGCGGCACGTGCCCGACTCGCGCCTCACCGACACCGTGGCGAGCGAGCTCCAGGCCAAGGGCGAGGGCGTGATCCGTGCCGCGTGACCGGCGGCGGGTCTAGTCTTGGGCGTGAGCCACGCCAACCACCCTCGCCTGCTGGTCAAGCGACTTTCACCGCGCGCGCACATGCCGGCGTACCAGACCGACGGCGCGGCGGGCATGGACCTGGCCGCGTGCGTGCCCGAGGGGCAGACCCTGATCCTCGCCCCGGGCCAGATCGTCAAGGTCCCCACGGGGATAGCCATCGCTGTGCCGCCCGGGTTTGAGGCGCAGGTTCGGGCCCGGTCCGGGCTTTCGAGCAAGCACGGGGTGACGCCGGTGAACGGCGTGGGCACCATCGACAGCGACTACCGCGGAGAGGTACTCGTCCCGCTCATCAACCTTGGTCGGGAGGCGTTCGAGGTGGCGCACGGCCTGCGGATTGCGCAACTGGTGGTTTCACCGGTGGTCCGTACGGGCGTTGTTGAGGTTGCGGACCTGGACGTCACATCGCGCGGCGCGGGGGGCTTTGGCTCAACAGGGCACCACGCCTGAGCCCGCGGCGAATCTGGGGGTTTTTCAATTTATTCCGGCAAGTTAGTGGCAAGCCACATGGTTGTGTGGCAGGGTTTCACGTGGAAGGACGATCCGGCATCGGATTGGTTGGTGTTTGATAGCCGAGGTCGTCGGAGGGGTGTTTCCCCTCCTGTGCGCGTGGAAGGACTTTGGAATGCCCAGGGCCGTGCCAGTGTCGATCGCTGTGGTTGCCAATGCTCCGGCGCCATACCGGGTTCACGTTCATGAGCGGATCGCGGAGGAGATTCCGTCGGTCCGCCTGACGAGCATTTTCCTGGCGGACGGGAATATCCAGGATTGGAGCTTCGGGGACCTCTCGCACATCGGCGCGGTGAGCGTTGGTCCGGGCGAGGCGCTGGGGCAACGCCGGGGCGTGGTGCATTCGCTGCGCAAGGCCTGGCGGACGGTGCGCGAGTTGCGACGGTGCGGGGCGCGGGCGGTGGTCGTTGGGGGATACAGCCACATCGAGGGCCTGGCGGCGATGGCCTGGGCCAAGGCGCACGGGGTGAGGGTGCTCTTGGCCGCCGACAGCAACTGGGCGGGTGACACGGCGAGCGGGCCCAAGCGCTGGCTGAAGACGGCGCTGGTGAGGGGCGTGGTGCGTGTGTGCGACGCGCTGCTCCCGTGCGGGGTGCTGGGTCGGCGGTACTACGCCAGCTACGGCGCCGACGAGGCACGGATGTTCGACATGCCCTATGAGGCGGACGTGCGGCCTATCCGTGAGATGTCGGCCCAGCGCGTGGCGGAGGTGCGGGCCAAGCACGGACTGGACGTGGATCGTCGGCGCATCGTGTGCTCGGGGCGGCACGTGCACATCAAGGGGTGGGACGTGGCGATCGAGGCGTTCAACGCCATCGCCGGAGATCGTCCGGAGTGGGACCTCGTGCTCGCGGGGGACGGGGAGCTTCGGCGGAAGCTCGAATCGAAGGTCGCGCCGCACCTGCGGGACCGGGTCGTCTGGCTGGGCTTTCTCGAGGATCAGGAAGAGCTCATGGCGTTGTACCGCTGCTCGGACATCCTGCTGCACCCGGCCCGGCGCGAGCCCTGGGGCGTGGTGATCCAGGAGGCGGTGGCGGCGGGGATGGCGGTGGTCGCCAGCGACGTGACGGGCGCCGCGGCCGACCTGGTCGAGCATGGCGTGAACGGCTTTGTCGTCGCGGTCGATGACGTGCCGGGGACGACGGTGGCGCTGGGTGAGGCGACGCACCCCGATCGGATCGCGGAGCTCAAGGTCGGGTCGGCCGAGGTGTACGAGCGCTGGGCGTCGAGGTGCGACCCGGTGGCCGGGCTGATGCGGGCGCTCCACGCCGTGGGCGTCCTGGGCACGTCCGGGGAGGACGAGGTCCAAGGCCTGGTCCTCCGCCCGGCGGCGGCGTAGCGGCGGTGTTCGCGGGGGCGCCCCGCGGGCGAAGTGCCGCGGGGGAGCCGGCCCGGCGTCGGTCACATGATCCCGCCCTTGAAGTTGGCGTTCTTGAACTTCTCGCGCATGCGTCGCAGGGCGGGAGTTTCCTTGAGGATCTCCTCGGCGCTGCGTCCGGGCGGGCCCTTGCGTCCGCCGCCCTTGCCGCCGGCGCCGGCCCCGATGCTGATCTCGGGAAGGGGCTTAAGGGCCTTGATGGAGAGGCTGACGCGCCGGCTGCCCGGGTCGACCTTGAGGACCTTGACCTGGACGATCTGATCGGGCTTGACGGCGTCATCGACGCGGGCGATGCGCTTGTGATCGAGCTCGCTGATGTGGATGAGGCCCTCCACGCCGGGGGCGAGCTCGCAGAACGCGCCGAACTCGGCCAGGCGGGTGATCTTGCCGGTGACCTCGGCGCCCTCGGTGATGGCGTTGGCGGCGGTGGCGAAGGGATCGCCCTGGACCTGCTTGAGCCCGAGGCTGATGCGCTTGGACTCGGGCTCGATCTTGAGGACCTTGACGGTGACGCGCTGGCCTTCCTTGACGTGGCGTTCGACGGACTTTTCGCCGAAGTTGACGCGCTCGTAGGAGAGGTCGCCGACGTGCACGAGCCCGTCCACCCCGCCGAGGTCCACGAAGGCGCCGAAGGGCATGATCTTGCGGACGACGCCCTCGAGGGTCTGCCCCTCGGCCAGGCTGGCGAGGAGCTTCTCGCCCTGCTCCTTGCGTTCGGCGTCGAGCACGTCGCGCCGGGAGAGGATGATGTTTCCCTTGCCGGCGCGCTCGACTCGGACGACGGCGCAGCGGACCTTCTCGCCCACGAGCACTGAGAGGTCGGGGATGCGGTCGACGCCGACCTGGCTGGCGGGCATGAAGGCCCGATGGCTGGAGACCTCGAGCTCGAGCCCGGCCTGCTTGCCGTCCTTCCCGTTCACCACGCCCGTCACGCGGGCCTCGATGACGGTGCCGGGTTCGAGCATCTCCCAGGCGGCCTTCTGGACCGCGCCGGGGCGGGAGCAGACGAACAGGCTCTCGGCGGCCTCGAACTTGTCGATGACGACCTCGTAGGAGTCGCCCACCTTGGGCAGGTCGGCCTCGTCGCTGAATTGCAGGCGCGGGAGGATGCCCAGCTCCTTGGGCCCGAACTCGATGAAGAGGTCGGTGGGGCCGACGGAGACGACCTTGCCGGTGCGATGCTCACGCCCGGCCTGCACCACGCGCGGGCCGCGGATCGCCGCCGGACGGGTGCCTGGCGCGGGGGCCTTGGGCGCCTCGGGCTTGGGCTCTTCGCGCCGGGGGGGCGGGGCCTTCATGGCGCCCTGCATGGCGGCCTCGGCCTCGGCGAGGTGGTCGTGCAGGCTTTCGGGCTGCGAGGCGGGGGTTTGGGACGTCGGGTTCGTGCTGGACATGGGCGTGCTCGGGCTGGTCTCGGTCGGCCACGATTCCGGGTTCCACCACGCCCCCGACGGGCCTGCACCGAACGTTTCGCCGGGGGCACGAGAGTGTAGCCGCGGGGGGCAACAGCTCCCCGCGCTACGCGCTGTCTAGGGCTGGGCCTGGGGCTTGTCCTTGCGTTCGACCAGCTTGAAATCCAGGCGGGCCTTGAGGGGTTCAAAGCCGAAGGGGCTCTCGGGGCGCGTGGCGAAGGCCGCCTCGTACTCGCTGGAACGAAGCTGGTCCATGACGCGCCGGTTGACGCGGCGCATGGATTCGATGGTGAGCGGGCGGGCCTGGAGGATCTGGGCGATCACCACCCGGCGCGTGGCGGGCAGGGGGATCGCCAGCGTGCGCTGGGCCAGGGTGTCGGGTTTGACCTCGGCGAGCGGGTCGAGGGCGTCGGCCTGGGCGAGCACCGCGTCGACGACCGGCTTGGCCGACAGATCCTGGTCCGAGAAGAACCCGCCGGTCTCTCGGGTGACGCTGGCGCGGCGCTTGGGGGTGGGCGGCGTGGCCTTGGGGTCGGCGGCGTAGGCGAGTTTCCCCACGCCCTCGAGCGAATCGGAGACGGCCAGGGCCTTGAGCGCGTCGCCCTGGGCGACGAGCCTGGCGTAGGCCTGGAGCGAGCGCCAGTCCTTCTCGGCGCGCTCGCGGACATCGTCGAGCGAATCGGCCGGGCCCTCGGGTTTGAAGGCCAGCATCGTGAAGTAGAACCGATCTCCGGCCTGGTTGGCGAGCACGCCGGTGGTGAAGGGGACGCCCACCTGCAACCCGGGGATCTCGCCCTTGGCCTCGGGCGAGTGCAGCTCGCGGGCCAGGAAGGGCACCTGGGCGAACCGCGCCGTGGCGGACCCGAGGCGGAGGGACGAGCCGCCGATGCCCGGGAGCTGGGTGAGCTCATCGGAGGTCAGGAAACGGTCGCGGGATTCGACCTTGGGCTCGGGGATGGCGACTCCGATGGCGGTCTGCACGCCCTCGACGACGCGCTTGGCGAGGTCCGCCAGGCGAGGGCGTTTGCCCTCCCAGTCGGCGGGGAGCTTGCGGAAGGGCCCGTCCTCGGGCACGCCGCGCAGGG
>JBGAOG010000052.1:11985-22946 GCA_044221985.1 Phycisphaerales bacterium | reverse complement strand
GCTCCCTGCTACGTCAGCGCGACAGTGACCGCGGTCTGGGCGGTGATCCTCGCCGCCGCACCAACCCGGACCGGGCAGAACGCCCTGATGCGGCTGCTACCGGGCCGCGCGCCAAACCCGGGTGGGCGGTTTCCTGCACCCCCCGAGGCGAGCCGCCCAAGCTCCGTACTCGGACCACGAGCGGCCGAACGGGAGCCCCCTCCCGCGCTTTGCCTCAAACGAAAGCCGCCCCAAACCGATAACCATCCGGGCGTCCGATGGGGAAGCCGCCTCGACTGGGAGCCCCGGATGAAACAACCCTACGACACCTTCCGCACGCTCGTCGAGGTGCTCGTCATCACCCTCCTGGCGGAAGCTGGGGTGATGTTCTTGCTGCCGGCGATCGCGCCCGGCACGCAAGGGGCGGCGGGGGCCGCCCTGGATGCCGCACTGCTCACGCTGTTGAGCGGCCCGCTGATCTACTGGCGCCTGGTCGCCGCGACCGAGCGAGCGCCGGCGGGCCCGGGCGCCGAGGGCGCTCCGGCCCGCACTCTGATGGTCGTGGCGGGAGTGTTCGCCGGCGGTGTCTGCATTACCGCCGCCGTGGTCCTGGGCCTGGCCTCCGGCATCAACCGGGAGGTCCAAGCGCACTTCGTCCGGCTGAGCGAGCGTCTCGAGGCAGAGGTGCGGCATCGGGTCAACCTGCCCCGCAACGCGCTCGCGGGCATCAGGGGGTTGTACGCCGCCAGCGAATTCGTGGAGCGCGGAGAGTTCGCGGCGTACGTGGCGTCGCGCGATCTGGCGAGGGAATACCCGGGCGTCCAGGGTCTGGGGTTTGTCCAGCGGGTCGAGCGGGAGAAGGTCGAGGAGTTCATCGCCGCCGAGCGCGCGGATGATGCTCCGGACTTCGCGGTGCGGGTCCTGGGCGAGGTCGTGGCGCCGGACCTGTACGTGGTGAAGCACTGTTTCCCCCGGGAGCCCAACGCGGGCGCCTGGGGGCTGGACATCGGCTCTGAACCGGTGCGCCGCGAGGCCGCCGAGCGTGCGGCGCGGACCGGGCATCCCGCGATCACGGGGCGGATCGCCCCGGTGCCCGGCGACCCTGGGCAGTCCCGATTCCTGTGCTTCGTGCCCATCTACCGCAACGGCACGAACCCAACGACCCCCGACGAGCGGATGGCGGCGCTGACCGGGCTGGCGTACGCGCCGATCGTGCTTGGCGAAACGGTCGCGGGCCTGGGGGCGAGGCTGGACGGACAGGTCAACCTCGAGATCTTCGAGGGTGAGACCGCCGATCCCTCGGCCGTGCTGTACGACGACGGACTTCTCGCCTCGGGCGTGGACCCATCGAACCCCGAACGGATGTTCGCCACGAGCGTTCCGATCTACGCGGGCGGGCGCCGCTGGACGTTGGCGATGTCCACGACGAGCGCCTTCGAGGCCGGGGTCTACCGAGCGTTGCCGGCGTCCGTGACCTTCGCCGGGGCGATCGTGACCCTGCTGGGGACGGCGTTCGCGTGGAACCTGATGACCGGCCGGGCCCGGGCCCAGGCGTTGGCACGCTCGATGACGAGCGACCTGTCGGCGGCCAAATCGGCGGCGGAGGCCGCCAACCGCGCCAAGAGCGAGTTCCTGGCGAACATGAGCCACGAGATCCGCACACCCCTGACGGCGATCCTGGGATACGCGGACCTGTTGCGTGACGACGGCAACGTCTCGTTGGCGCCGACGTCGCGCCTGACGGCGATCGACACGATCCGCGACGCGGGCGCGCACCTGCTGGTGGTGATCAACGACATCCTGGATCTCTCGAAGATCGAGGCCGAGCGGATGACGATGGAGCGCATCGAGACGCCGGTGGCGGACCTCCTGCGCGAGGTGCAGGGCATCATGCGCCCCCGGGCCAGGGGCAAGGGAGTGCGCCTGGAGGCGCGGCTGGGCACGCCGGTGCCCGAGCGGATCGAGAGCGATCCCACGCGCCTGCGCCAGATCCTGATGAACCTGGTGGGCAACGCGGTCAAGTTCACCGAGGCGGGCGAGGTGACGATCGAGGCGCGTGTGGAGGGCTCACGCCTGGTGATCGACGTGGAGGACACGGGGCCGGGGATCACCCCCGAGCAGGCCGGGCGCCTGTTCCGGTCCTTCACGCAGGCCGACGCGACGACCTCGCGCAAGCACGGGGGGACGGGGCTCGGGCTGGCGATCGGTCGCCGGCTGGCCAACCTGATGGGCGGGACCGTGGATCTCGTGCGGACGCAGCCGGGGAAGGGCTCGACCTTCCGGCTGGACCTGCCCGTGCACCCGGTGCCCGGCGCACCGATGGTCGAGCGGTTGGACCCGGTCGCCCGCGCCAAGGCGCCGAGCGGGCCCGCGGAGGCGACGCTGCTGGCGGGGCGAATCCTGCTCGCGGAGGACGGACCCGACAACCAGCGTCTGATCACGTTCCACCTGCGCAAGGCGGGCGCGACGGTCGACGTGGCCGACAACGGCGCGGTGGCCTTGGCGATGCTGGAGGCCGCCCAGGCCCAGGGACGGGCCTACGACCTGCTCCTGACGGACATGCAGATGCCCGAGATGGACGGCTACACGCTCTTGCGGACGCTGCGGTCGCGGGGATATTCCCTGCCAATCGTGGCCCTGACGGCCCACGCGATGGCGGAGGATCGACGCAGGTGCACCGACGCCGGCTGCGACGACTACGCGAGCAAGCCCATCGACCGCGACGCGCTGCTGCGGAGTTGCGCGGCGTGGATGGGGCGCCGCGGCGAAGAGGGGCAGGAGGCCGCGTAGCCCGCGCGTGGCGATCACCCGCCGGCGGCCTTGGCCGGATACCCCAGCGCCTTGAAGTGCTCGACGAGCTTGTCGCGGTGGTCGCCCTGCAGCTCCAGCGACGCCCCGCCCAACGAGCCGCCCGTGGCGAGCCGGGCCTTGAGCTGCTTGAGCATGGCGGGCAGGTCGTCGGATCGGTCGGACCGCGGCGCGAACCCCTCCACCACGGTGACCACCTTCCCGCCGCGCTTCTCGCGCCGGATGCGAAGCGGCTGCTCGGGCGCTGTGATGACCTTGCCCGTCGCGCGGTGACGCGGGCAGACGCACGCCCCGAGCGGCTTGCGGCAATGCTCGCAGGTGGCGGGCTGTTCCAGCGGCGTTCCGGCGAACAGGCGGGACATGGCCCCAGCGTACGCGTCAGGCGCTGACCGCGATCCTGAACCCGCCATAGGCCATGCGCCGCAGGTCGAAGGGCATGTTCTTCGCGTCGCACATGGACGCGATGCGGGGGTCCTTCATGATCTTCGCGTTGACGCGGTCGCGGTGGGCCTTGCTGCGGTACACGATCCACGAGAAGACCACCGTCTCGCCGCGCTTGCAGCGCGCCAGCTTCGGGAACGCCAGCCCGAAACCGGGCGCCATGTCGTCGCCGGCGCACTCGCGATACTCGAGCGCGCCGAGTTCCTTCCAGATGGCGCCGGACTTGCGGGCCAGCCGCCAGTAGGCCCCCAGGTTCTTTTTCGCGATCGGGATGACGAAGCCATCGACGTATGCCATGGGGAACTCCTGCGTGGGCCCGAATACCGGCACGGGGCGTCGATAGTCTATTGCCCCCCCCTCCCCCCAAGCAGTGCGCCGTACCGTCGCCAGGGCACGGGCTCTCCCGCGGACCAGACCGTCTCGTGACCGAAGAGGGCTTGCTTACCCACTCGCCCAATCAGGATACGGAAGGCATCAATGGCCCGCCGGAATCCCGTTGACCCTGGGCCCTGCCCGCTGTAAATTGGTGTTGCCCCCTTGCGGCCCGCCACCTGCGCGGCGCATGTTGGGGCACGAGAGAGGGCGGGACCATGTTAGAACGAATTTGTGTTGTAGCGTGCGCCGCGGCGTGGGCGGCAACGGCGTCTGGTGCGCCGTTCGTGCATGAGCCGTTCAACTACACCCTCGGCGCTGGGAGCAACGGGCAATCGGGTGGGACGGGGTTCTTTCCCGGCAGCAGTTGGGCCTACAGCGAGTCCACCACCTCCACGTCCAGCAGCACCATCGCCGCGGGACTGACGTTCTCCGATCTTGCGGTCAGCGGCAACTCGCTGCTGTTGCAGGTCGTGTCGTCGAGCTCGTCTGGATTCGGTGACACCGTCAACCTCAGGCGTCGCCCGGCCAGCGTGCCCAATGGGACGACCGACGAGCTCTGGGTTCGCTACCTCTTCCGCGAGGGCGTCAACCGCCCCAACGTCGACAGCTTCATGGCGGGCCTCACCATCGACGACGCCGAGACCTTCGCCGGCTACCACAAGTTCGGCAGCTGGGCCCTCAGCGGCAACGTCAACGACCGCGGCGGGGTGAACGTGGCCAGCGCGATCACGACCCCGACCAGCGCTGCCAACTCCCTCTCCGACTCCAACGTGTACATGCTCATCAGCAAGTTCACCAACGTCAACGCCGCCAGCTCCGTGGCCCGCGTGGGGACGTTCTGGGCCCTCAGTGCCGCCAACTACGACGCCATCAAGGGCGGCGGGATCACCGAGGCCGAACTCAACGCCACCAACAGCCAGACGGCCACCGCGACCGTCATGCCCACCGCCGCCCAGCCGTTGAACATGACGACCAACGACTTCTACGACTTCCGCGGCGTCCGCCCCGCGGTCTCCAACGCCTTCGAGTACTACTACTTCGACGAGCTCTACTCCGGCACGACGCTGGGGGACCTGGGCCTGCCCGTGCCCGCGCCCGGCGCCCTGTGGGGCCTGGCGACGCTCGCGGCGCTGGGGGGGCGACGGCGGTAATCGTCGACATGCCGTCTCCAACAAGGAAACGGCCCCGGAGCGGTCCGGGGCCGTGTGCGGTCTATCGAGTTGGTGCGCGAGCCGTCTGTGCGACGCTCACCCCATGTGCTTGATGATCGCGTCCCCGAACTCCGAGCACTTGAGCTTCCTGACCGTGGTATCGCCCTCGGCCTTCATGAGCCGCTCGAAGTCGTAGGTGACGGTCTTGGCGCTGATCGCCCCGTCCATGCCCTTGATGATCAGGTCCGCCGCCTCGGTCCAGCCCATGTACCGCAGCATCATCTCGCCCGAGAGGATCACGCTGCCGGGGTTGACCTGATCGAGGTTGGCGTACTTGGGCGCTGTCCCGTGCGTCGCCTCGAAGATCGCGTGCCCGGTGACGTAGTTGATGTTGGCGCCCGGGGCGATGCCGATGCCGCCGATCTGGGCGGCGAGCGCGTCGGAGAGATAGTCGCCGTTGAGGTTCAGCGTGGCGATGACGTCGAAGTCCTTGGGTCGCGTGAGCACCTGCTGGAGCGTGATGTCCGCGATCGTGTCCTTGATCAGGAGCATCTTCTTCCACTTCCCGTCGCCGTGCGTGGACCAGATGGCGGCCAGAACGGCGTTGACCTCGGCGACGATGTCGGCCTTCTGCTTGGGCGTCATCATGTCGTAGCCGGGGTCCACCATCTTGGCGTTGCCCTCGGGCGTGAGGCCGGGGTTGGCCTCCTTGTTGCCCAGGATCCACGTCTCGCGCTCGGTCACGGTCTGCCCGCGGAAGAACTGGCTCGCGACCTTGTACCCCCAGTCCTTGAACGCCCCCTCCGTGAACTTCATGATGTTGCCCTTGTGCACCAGGGCCACCGACCGCTTCTTCTCCTTCAGGGCGTACGCGATGGCGCTGTGCACCAGCCGCTCCGTGCCCAGGGCCGAGACCGCCTTGATGCCGATCCCCACCGCCGTGCCCGTGATCTCACGCCTGGGCGCGCCCGTGGATTCGAGCATCTTCTGCCAGTCCTGCCCGGCCTTGGTGGTCCCGAAGCGGATCTTGGCGAACTCCTTGGGAAAGTTCTGCTGCCAGAAGTCGAGGATCTTCTGGCTCTCGGCGGTGCCGGCCTGGTACTCGATGCCCGCGTAGATGTCCTCCGTGTTCTCGCGGAAGATCACCATGTCGCAGTCCTGCGGACGCTTCACCGGGCTGGGCACGCCCTTGAACCAGCGCACCGGACGCAGGCAGACGTACAGGTCCAGCAACTGACGCAGCGCCACGTTCAGCGAGCGGATGCCCCCGCCGATGGGCGTGGTCAGCGGGCCCTTGATCCCCACCAGGTACTGGCGGAACGCCGCCAGCGTCTCCTCGGGCAGCCAGTTGCCCGTCGTGTTGAAGGCCTTCTCGCCCGCGAGGACCTCCTTCCACGTGATCTTCCGCTTCCCGGCGTACGCCTTGGCGACCGCGGCGTCCATCACGCGAACGCTCGCCCGCCAGATGTCCGGGCCCGTCCCGTCGCCCTCGATGAACGGGAGGATCGGGTCGCTCGGGACGTTGAGTTTGCCGGCCTGCATCGTGATGGCGGAGGGCATGGGAGACTCCAAGGACCACAGGGCCACATGGGCACAGGGCCATTTCAAAAGAGTGAAACTGGCCGCCGCCCGCGATGGGAGGCGGGAGAGTGAGGATACGCGCGCGGGTGGGGCGGATGGAACGGATCGGGCGGCGCGAGGGCACGCAGCCTGGTGGGTTCACGTCCCCTGATCGCGCTCGGGGATTTCACCAGAAAGCCCGACCCTGCCGGAGCTTACAACCTTCCCGCCGCATCCGACTCCCCCGTCGCCCGGGGGCGGTACTCGCTCGCCAGGATCGCCTTGATGAAGTTCCGCGTGGGGCGCTGCCCGTTGGGCAGCACGCGCGGCATGCCATCAACCTCCGGCGTGCGGAAGCTCAGCATCGCGATCCCCGCCAGGAACAGCGGGATCGACAGCGACAGGATCGACCACTGCGTGGCCCGACCCGCCGACAGCGGGCCGTGCGGCTCCTTCAGCCCGTCGCCGATCCAGCCCAGGATGACGCTGCCCACCGCCGTGGCGCCGAAGGCAAACACGTTCGCCAGGGCCATCACCCGCCCGCGGAGGTGGTCGTTGACGAGCGTCTGCATGGCCGCCCACGACTGGTTGAACGCCCAGATCCAGAAGAACCCGCAGACCAGCATCGCGACGAATCCGGGGATCATCGCCGTCGTGCCCGCGAACAGCGAGATCGACAGCCCCGCGGCCATGATCGCCATCGGAATGACGTGGTGGCGCGGGTACCACGTCGGGATGAGGCGCAGGCTCAGCCCGCCCGCCACGGCGCCGATCCCCTGCAGCGCCAGCAGCCAGCTGCTGACCTTCTCCGCCCGGGCCGGGGCGGCCTGGTAGACGTCGATGACGAACAGCGGGAGCACGCGTATGAGCGGCGCCGCGAGGAAGCTCATCACCGTCATGGCGAAGAACACCGCCCGCGGCCCGGGAGAGTGCAGGATGAACCGCACCGCGTCCATGACGTCGTGCCACGGGTGCTTGGGGGGCCGCGTGGGCGCCGGAGCGTCCGGGGTGGTCGTGGCCGTCAGCACCACGCCCAGGAAGCTCAGCGCGTTGACGATGAAGAGCGGCGTGGGCCCGAACGAGGCGTACACCACGCCCGACGTCGCGGGCCCAATCACCCGCGAGAGGTTGAACTGCACGCCGTTGAGCGTGATCGCCTGCGTCAGCTCGTCGCGCGGCACGAGCCGCGGCGTCAGCACCTGCCACGCCGGCATGTTGAACGCGAGCACCGTCCCGTTCAGCCACGAGAGGATGAGCAGCGGGACGACGATGTGGCTGGCCTCGGGGATCCGCAGAACGCCCCCGACCGATTCCCACGCGTCCAGCACCGCCCGGGGCGCGCCAAAGCCCGTGGCGCTCAAGGCCGCCACCGCGCCCGCCACCAGCATCAGCAGCATCTGGGTCGCGATCAGCAGCTTCTTGCGGTTGACCCGGTCGGCCACCAGCCCGCCCAGCATCCCGAAGAGCAGGATCGGGATGAGCTGCGCGGCGCCCAGGTAGCCCAGGGCCTTGAGCGAGCCGGTCTTCTCCGCGACCAGCTGCTGCATGCCGAACATCTCCATCCACCCGCCGATGTTGGAGACGAACTGCGCGCCGAGCATGTTGCGGTAGTGGGGATGGCGCAGCACGCCCCAGCGCCCCCGCGAGGCATGGGCATGTGGCGTCCCGGCGCTCGAACCAGCGCTCTCGTCGCTCGGGCCCTCCGTGGCCGCCGCGCTCGAATCGGAGGAACTTGTGCCCAACTCGCTCGACATAGCCCCGCCGCAAACACCCCACGCGCGGCGGACGGGCGAGTCTAGCGCGGTGGGGCCCGATCCGACGCCGGACGATCGTGGGGCGGTGCCCGGCGTCGCCGCCCTCGTCCCGCCAGCACGCCGATCAGCAGCGCCCACGCTCCGGGCGCGGGCAGGACGTGGAGGGTGAGGGGCACAAGCGTCGTTGACGGAACGACCCGGTCATTGAATCGCGCTGACCACGGGTTGAACGCCACCGTGAACACTTGATCATCGTTCCAAGGCGACGGCACCCAGAAGTTCGCCCCGAGCACTCGATCGCCCGGAGTGCCGTCGAGCGTCAACGTGAAGCTGAACACATGAAACGGGTCGACGCTCTGGTGCCCGCCCGTCGCCGTCGGCTGCACGAACGACAAGGAGCCCGTGCGCGGTGAGGGCAGATCGGGGGTAGAACCGATCTTCATCATGTTGCCAAAGTAGGCGGTTCCGGCAAGCACTCCGCCGGACACTGGCGTGAAGAACTGTCCCGCGCGATCCCCGATCGTCGGCGCTCCCGGCTTGACCAGAATCCCATCAAACACGATCCTGTTGAGGTAACTTTCCGGGTAGTACGGCGCCCACTCCACACTCGCACGCACCATCACGACGCGCACGTCCAGCGGCACATCAAGGCCGGATCGCGTCCACGTGCTACCGCCATCGATTGACGCCTCCCACGCAAAGGTGCCCTGCCCCTCGAATACTGTGTTGGATTGAGCAAAGGCCGCGGCACAGAGAGCTTGGGTGCAGAGCCACAGAACCCAGGCTCTGCGCTGGAATATGCTGTGAGCATTCAACATGGAATCCGCCTCCTAGTTGCAGCTTGTCCCCAGGGCCGCCGCCGCGTTGAGCCGTCCCCCGGCAGTTGGATACCCGACCACGCAGCTCCCCGCGAGCTGGGGTAGGCGATCGCAGGTGCCCATCAGCCACTGCTTGACCTGGAAGGGCGTCCACGCTGGGTGCTCGGTCCACACCATCGCGGCCACCGCGGTCGTAAGCGGCGCGGCGTAGGACGTGCCGTCGTCCATGTGATACGTGCCCGGGTTGTTCGGGAGGAGCGGGTTGACTTGAAGATGAAGGATGTGGCTCGCGGGCGCGAGGAAGTCTACCGAGACCGCGCCGTAGTTCGTGGCTTGCCCTCCGCAGAAGCACGCCGGAATCTGCGCACAGTCATTCCAAATGCCGTCAGTCTTGGAAGTACCTCCGACGACCAGCAGGTTGTCGAACGGGTATTGCTGTGGGAAGTAGTTCTGGAAGTGGCAGCCTCCGGGCGGCGCCGTGCCATCGAGGTCGATCCCGTCGTTGCCAGCGGCGAATACGTAGAGGGCCTCCGGCGTGAGTTGAAGGAACTTGCGAACCGCCGCGGAATCGGTGCTTCCCATCGTGAAGCTGCAGTTCATCAGGCGCGCGCCGCGATTGATCGCGTACTCCATCCCCTTGACGGCATCCGAGTCGACCAAGCGGTCGCCCCAGATCTTGACGGGGAACATCGTGCATTGCCACGCTCCTCCGCACATGCCGTCGGAGTTGTTCCCGACGGCACCGAGCACCGATGCTACACCGGTTTCGTGGCCTTCATGATCCGTGGGGTCATTCGGCGGAGTATAGTTATGATCGGTCGGATCCGAGATGAACGACGCTCCGTAGTAGTCCCCGACGATGCCGCTCCCGTCCTCGTCGTGCCCGTGCTCGGCGCTGTTGAACCACATGTTGCCCGCCAGATCGGGCTGCGTGTAGGCCACGCCCGAGCCGATGACCGCGATCAGTACCGTGGACTTGGTGCGGACTGTCCATGCGCCGGGGAAGCAAGTTACTTGGGCCCCGTACTGATCGGGCCACTTCGGGTCGTTGGGCGTCACTCCCGTGGGGCGGCCCAGGGGATCGCGCTCGACCAACTCCACATCCCTTTGCGCGCCCGCGAGCGTTTCCGCAAGGTCGAGCATGCGCGGATCCTCGACGCGCACGACCGCGAGCCCCGGCACGATGTCGCTCGCCCACTCCACCCGCGCCCCGATCGCCGCCAGCAGCGGCGGCGTGACCTGCCGGGCCGAGTGCGCCGCCTCGTGGCTTGTGAAATGCACAAACAACGTCCTGTCAGAGAACCGCGCTCCACCCTGCCCAAACGCCCCCCTGCCCCCCCCCAGACAAACGGCAACCAGAATCGCGACGGTCAACCCTCGAGCTGGCTTCATACACGCTTCTCCTTGGCGCCTTGTCCGCCCCCACGCAAGTATGCGCTACCGTCCGAAAACGGCAACCTGATTTGCCGACTTGCGTTGAAATTCTTGAGGTCGTCGGAAATCGCGGCGTGAAAGCCCAGCTCCTCCCTTCACACCCGCGGCGCCTCCGCGGCCGCTCTCGCCGGCGCCTCGCGCGGTTCCCCCGCCACCGGCGGATTCGCGAATCGGCACCGGCGCACGCCCACGTACACCAGCCCCTCGAACACCAGCATCCCGCCCACGAACCCGCCCAGCAGAAGCCCCACGTACGCGATCTGCTGCCACGCGATCGGCGTCGCCACCACCGGCGCCAGCTTCAACTCCCCGTGGGGCGCCCAATGGAACCAGCGCTCCAGCGCCGCCAGCGCGGCCAGGGCCATGAACGGCAGGAACCCCGCCACAATCCACCCAACCGACGCGTGCGCGCACACCTGCCATGCCGCGTCGCGCGTCAGACGCCAACCCCGGCGCGCCGCGAAGAAACGCACGCCCAGCACCTCCACGTACGTCAGTGCCAACAACAGGGCGATCCCGCAACCGACCTCTATCGCCCACGTCGCGCCATAGGCGAGCAGCCAGCGGGGCAACGACTGGTGCCCGGCCCGCCTCAGCGGGTCGCCCGCGAGCACGCCGACCCACGGATCGATGAGGACCGC
>JBGAOG010000052.1:9318-11975 GCA_044221985.1 Phycisphaerales bacterium | reverse complement strand
CGCGTTCGAACAGGTCCGCCGGCCGAGAAAGGACCATGAGGTTGGTGACGATGGCCGAGCGGATGCCCGCGGCGCGCTGCCAGGGTGACCCGATCCGCGCGTCAGGCAGGGAAGTGTGAATCGCCCGCCCGCACTCGGGGCAGTTCCCGGACCTTGGCAACCCGGCCAGGCAATAGCCGCATGACTCACAAAGCAGCGCCGTTCCATCCATGAATTGCCCCAATTCCCGAACTCGGCCCGGCGTATCCTCTGGGTAGGTACGCTGGAACTGATGGAAGGTTGATGCAAAGCGATCAGTCCAATTCGGAATCTCCACGCCTTCCGAGCGCCGAGGAACTCCGTAGCCTGTTCCGGGAGCACGACTTGCGCTGGACGCGCCAGCGTGCGGTGGTGTATCGGACACTCCTGGGCAGTCGTTCGCATCCCACCGTGGACGAGTTGTATCGCGCGGTGCTGGGGGAGGATCCCGCCGTCAGCCTCGCGACGGTGTACAACACGCTCGAGGCCCTCCAGGCGGTGGGGCTGTGCGCACGCCTGGCGGGCGGAGGGGTTGGGTGCGCCCGGTACGACGCGGACCTGAGCCAGCACGTGCATCTTGCGCTCGAGGACGGGCGCGTGGTTGACCTGCCGCAGGGCTTGGCGCGGCGGATCGTGGAATCGCTCCAGGGTGAGCTCAAGGACGAGATCGAGAGGCACCTGGGCGGCCCGGTGCGCCGACTGAGCGTGCAGATCGTGGCCCAACGCGAAGACCGGTAGCGTTTTCACCGCGCGCGATCCGGCCTTTCTTGAGGTGCCTCGCATCCGAATTGAAGCGGCCCGCTCCCGCTGCCGATAGCAGCGAGGGTCGGATCGAGTTACCGGTGTTGGTCGCTCGGGGCAGGTCCCAGATTCACCGCGGAAAAGAAGCCATGCTGTACGTCAACCGTCGGCGTCACGAGCGATTCGCCCTCAGCCCGATGCACACCCAGATCGCGGTGAGGCCCATGGACACCGACACCTTCTCCTTCGAGGGGCACGCGTACGACATCAGCGAGGGCGGCGTGCAGTTCGAGCTGGACCGGGGCTTCGAGCCGGGCACGCCCATCGCGATGGAGATCACGCTGCCCGAGGGCATGATGCACGCCGACAACGGCCCGGGGCGAGCGGTGTTCGTGATGGGCAATGTGGTGTGGCTCGACGACAGCGAGCCGGGCCCGGTGCGGATGGCCATGGTGGTGACGCGCTTCGCGCGAGCCGGCGACCGCGAGCGCCTGTTCAAGAAGCTGGCCCTGGCACGCGTCGCCAAGGCGGCCTGAACGGGCTGGTTCCGCGAGCAGGCGAGCACCGCGAAAACGGTCGGGGAGAATCTCCGCCCATCCCCCCGCCCGCTTGCCCCTCGCGCTCCCCTACGCTTGGCCCGATGTTCATCGATCGGGCGATCATCAAGGTCAAGGCCGGCGACGGCGGCGACGGGCGCGTCTCCTTCCGGCGCGAGAAGTACGAGGCCAAGGGCGGGCCCAACGGCGGCAACGGCGGCAAGGGGGGCTCGGTGGTCGTGGTGGCCGAGGGGGGCATGAGCACCCTGTACGACTTCCACGGCAACCCGATCTGGACGGCCAAGGACGGGGAGCAGGGGGGCCGCAAGCAGTGCACCGGCGCCGACGCGCCCGACCTGGTCATCAAGCTCCCGCCCGGAACGCTCGTGTTCGACAACCTCTCCGGGGATCTCATCCACGACCTCAAGCCCGGGGAGACCTTCGAGCTCTGCAAGGGCGGCAAGGGCGGGTGGGGCAACGAGCACTTCAAGAGCTCGACCAATCAGACGCCGCGCACCGCTTCCCCGGGCGAGCCGGGCGAGGGGCGCGAGGTCCGCCTCGAGCTCAAGCTGATCGCGGACGTGGGGCTGGTGGGCATGCCCAACGCGGGCAAGAGCACGCTGCTGGCGGCGTTGACGCGGGCGAACCCGAAGATCGCGGCGTACCCTTTCACGACGCTGACGCCCCAGCTGGGCATCGCGGAGCTCGACGCCACGCGCCGGATCGTGATCGCGGATATTCCCGGGCTGATCGAGGGCGCCAGCGAGGGCTCGGGCCTGGGGCATGACTTCCTGCGCCACATCGAGCGGACGCGCGTGCTCGTGCACCTGCTCGACGCGGTGCCGCCCGACGGAAGCGACCCGGCCGAGAACTACCGCACGATCAAGCACGAGTTGTCGCAGTATTCGGCCAGGCTGGGCGAGCGGCCCGAGGTCATCGCGCTCAACAAGATGGACCTTCTCCCCGGCGAGAAGGAGCAGAAGGCCGCGGTAAAGAAGCTGTGCGCGGCGCTCTCGCTGCGGGCGGACAAGGACGTGCTGGCCATCAGCGGCGCGGCGCGGAGCAATCTCAAGCCGCTGCTGGCCAAGCTGTGGGCGATGCTGCACCCGGCCAACGAGCAGGTCGCGGGGTGGAAGGCGCCGGCGGGCGCGTGATGGGGCGCCCGCCTCGTCACCCCCGCTCGAGCAGCGCGAGGATCTCGACGTTGCCGGTTCCCTTGCCCTTGTGCGCGCCGCCCAGGATGGGAGAGGGCGTGGCGGCGACGACGCGGACGCCCAGGGCGGGCAGCGCGTCGAGGGTTTCGCGGGAAACCTGCGCGGCGAGAGCCTCGTCCAGGATGCCGCCGCGAGGCAAGCGGGCGGG
>JBGAOG010000052.1:0-9308 GCA_044221985.1 Phycisphaerales bacterium | reverse complement strand
ATAGGCATCGCGTTCGCCGGAGAGTAATCCTCCGACAGTGGGGATGATGAAATGCATGTGAAGCCAGATAAACGGCGAGAGGATATTTTTCTTTGGACGTGTGGTGTCGAGGATCACGATCCGTCCGCCGGGCTTGAGCCAGCGGAGCGCGGAGGGGACGATGAGCCTCTGGGGCGTCCAGCCCATGTCGGCGACGATCAGGTCGACGCCGCCCGATGCCGCCACGTCCGCCGGCTGCAGGGCGTGCAGCGCATTGGTGCGCTCCATGACGACGACGCGCGGGTCGTTGCGGAGGGTCCACGCGAGCTGGCCGTAGGCGGTGTCCAAGGCGTAGACGCGAGCGGCCCCGGCGCGGAGCAGGCAATCGGTGAAGCCGCCGGTGGAGCAGCCGAAGTCCGCGCAGACCCAGCCCACGGCTTCGACGGCGAACGCGGAGAGCGCGTGCTGGAGCTTGAGCCCGCCGCGGCTGGCGAAGGGGCCGGCGCTCACGGGATGGCGGGTTGGATGGACCCGTCGGGGCCCACGCCCACGATGGTGATCCCCAGGCTGTCCGCCAGGTCGATCATCTCGAGCTTGTCGACCATGATCACGTTGCCCGAGGCCAGCGCCAGGCAGCCCGCGCCGTGGCGGTACATGTTCTTGATGGTGTCGACGCCCACCGTGGGCACGTCGCTGCGCCGGTCATGTCCGAGTCGAGCGGCCTTGGCGAGCGTCCAGCCGCGGGCGCGGCAGAGGACGCCGGTCCGCTCGATCATGCGATCCGTGCCTTCCACGGCCTCGACGGCGATCACATCGCGCTCGCGCACGGTCATCGCTTGCCCGACGTCCAGGCGCAGCGCTTCGGCCAGGACGGGCCAGACGAAGCGGATGTCGGCGACCTGCTCGGGCGTGGGCTGGCGACGGGTCATGGCGCCCAGGTCGGCCATCTCGGTGCGGATGGGAGCCGTGGAATCCAGAAGGGCGACGCCGAATCGCTCGAGCTCGTCGGCAATCGTCCGTAGCACGGCGTGGGAGCGCCGGTCGTGGCGGAGGTGCTTGTACCAGCCCACGGCGGTGCGCCAGTCGGGCAGGTTCCGCAGGGCCCTCCAAGGATCGTGCATCAGGCGGGCCTTGTCGACCTTGCCCACCATGATGGCGTGGTGGACCCCGAGGCGGTTGAGGATCTTGCCCCAGGACCCGATGCGGAGCAGCCCAACCTCGCGGAACGAGTCGCAGACGCCGGGCAAATCCTGCTCGTATTGGCTGGAGAGACCCAGGCCATGGAGCTGGTAGCCCATGGACTTGAGCCCCTGGGCGATGATGATGGGGAGGCGCCCCGAGCCCGCGATCAGCCCCATCGCCGCCGGCGGTGCCGGGGGATCGGGCAGGATCGTCACCATCGCGGGGGTCGTCAGGGCAGTCATTCAGGAGGATCCCATACCATCCGTGGATCGTCCATCACCCGGCGGTGTCCAGACCCCGGGACCAGATAGGGCGGGATCTTACTCGTTCTGAGCGCCAGGGAGGGGCGTCGAGACCTCTGATCCTTCGGTCAACCGAAGGCGCAACCAACAGCGTCGATTTGATAGTAATTTGTTTGGTATTTCTCGTGGTTCTGCTGGTCCGTTGTGGACTCAATTGGTCGCAAGCCTCGTGCCGATGGAGTTCGGCGTGAACCGACAGGACATGCACAGGTCCGAGAACTCGTTCTCCCTCGACCTGGTCGCGGGCGGCTCGGGGAGCGACCCGCCCGCGCGTCCTTGGCTTGGGGTGTGGTTTGGGCAGCGGGGGCACGGGCGAGCGGTTCTTCAAGGTGCGCTGCTAAGGGCGTGGACCGGCTCGCGGGCCGGGGCGGCGGGCAACGGCCCCTACACTCGCGCCGATGAGCTTTGGCGCATTGAACGGAATGAGCATCTCCAAGCCCACCGGGACCTGCGCGGCCACGGGGCGCGCGATCGGCGTGGGCGAGCGATTCGTGGCGACCCTGGTGGAGCGGACGGACCAGGCGGGCCTGGAGCGCCAGGACTACTGCGTGGAGGCGTGGCAGGGCGGGGCGCGCCCGGCGCCGCCGGTGCGCATGTTCGGGCATTGGCGCGGCGTGATGCCCGAGGCGCGTGGGGAGCGCAGGCAGCTCCTCAGCGACGAGGAGCTGCTCGACCTCTTCGAGGAGCTCGGGGGCGCGACGGAGCCCAAGCGACTCGCTTTTCGCTACGTCCTGGGGCTGATGCTGGTGCGTCGGCGCGTGCTGCGGATGGTGGGCGAACGGCGCAGCGACGGCGTGCGGGTGATGCTGGTGCGTCCCAAAGCGGCGGCGCCCGACTCGCCCGCGATCGAGGTGGCCGACCCGGGCACGGACGAAGCGACGATCAACGAGGTCATCGAGCAGGTGGGCGCGGTGATCGGGGGCGAGGCGGGGGCATGACCCGGCGCCGAGCGCGGAGTGGAGGGTGCATGGACGCGAGGGGCCGGGGAACGCTGCTGTTGATCGCGTGCGCGGCGGCGCTGCCGGCGTGCCGGGGCGGCGGCGAAGGTTCGGGAGACGGGAAGATCCCCGACGGCCCGGCGCCGAGCTATGCCGACGTGGCCGCGGCGTACAACGCGCGGGTGGCGCGCCTGGAGGCGATCCAGGGCACGCTGGACCTGGTCGTCACCGGCACCGACAAGGACGGGCGCGCGCAGAAGGACCAGGGAGAAGGCAACCTGACGTTCGTGCGACCCGGCAAGGTCGCGCTGCGCGTGGACAAGGTCTCGCAGACGTACTTCTGGCTGGGGAGTGACGACGAGAAGTTCTGGTGGTTCGACCTGCGCGGCGAGGAGAAGGTCGCGGTGGTCGGCGCGCACGCATCGGCCACGCCCGACCAGGCCGCGCACCTGGGGCTGCCGGTGCATCCGCTGGACCTCCTGGAGCTGGCGGGCGTGGTCCCGCTGGCGGAGGAAGCCCGGGGCACGCCGCACTGGGCGCCGGGCGGGAGCGTGGTGGTCGATCTGCCCGGGCGCTGGGGCGTGCGGCGCCTGACGATCGAGCCCAAGAGCGGTGAGGCGCGGGCGGTGGAGCTGCTCGATTCGGCGGGGGGCGTGGTGGTCCGCTCGGAGCTGTCGCGGTACGAAACGGTGCCGGTGCGGGGCGATGCGGCGGCGACGCCCCGCGTGGCGACGCGCCTGGTGGCCCGCCTGCCCTCGAACGGCGCGAGCGTGGAGCTGGTGCTGCACGGGTTGAAGAACCCGGGGGCGGATCGGATCAAGCCGGGCAATTTCGACTACGCGGATCTCAAGGGTCGTTTCGCGATCACGCGCGAGGTCGACGCGGCGGAGCTGGGCCACGCACGCGAGGGTTCGCCATGAGTGCGGGCTGGCGCCTGGCCATTGGGCTGGTGTTGGTGCTGGCGGCGCCGGGCGCGGTCGCCCAGCCCCTGGGGGCCGGCGCGCCGGTGGTCGCGGCGGACCCCGTGGCGCGGGCGGGCTCGGGGGCGTCGTCGCACGCCTGGGTGGTGGTGCCCACCTCGAAGGGGGACGCCAGGGTGCTGCACCTGCCGCCGAGGCGATCCCCCGATGCGGTTGACGGCCTGGCGCGGGGCGCGCCCGACGGGTCGGCGCGGGTGGCGGGCCAGCTGGGCGAGATGCCGGCGATGATCGCGGCCTGGGGCGATCGCCTGTACCTGCTCGAGGACCGTCCCGAGAGATTTCCCTCGACGCCGCGGCGGGTAAGCTCGCTGCGCGCGGTGCGCACGGGGGTGGGGGACCTGTGGGGCACCGAGCCCCGCGACAGCCTCGACGCCCACGCCAACCTGCCCGGGGCCGGGCGGCTGGCGGGGTTCACGGCGTGCGCGTTGGGTCCGGCGGCGCTGGTCGATGTCGGGGGGGTGTCGGGGGTCGACTCGCTGCGGGCGTTCCTGTTGGTGGACGGGCGCTGGATGGAGCTGAGCACGCCGCGGACCGAGGGCGCATCGGCGCGCCGGTTCTGGCAGGGCACGGGGCGGGGCCTGGAGCTGGTGGTGGTGCGGGCGAGCGGCGAGGTCGGGGCGTGGATGCTGCCCGTGGACAAGGCCCTGGCGACGCTGCTGCGCCAGTCCACGGACGAGAGCGCGGCGGTTGGGGCGGACGCGCGCGCGCCGATCCGCGTGGACGTGGAGTGGACCCCGATGGACCCCGGAGTCTGGCCGGGCGTGGAGCCCTCGCGCGTGGCGGCGCTGCGCGAGGTGGCGGGCCAGCGCATCGCGCTGACGAGCGAAGGGAGCGGGCAGTACACGCTGCGCCAGCGGGCGGGCGGGGAGTGGCGCTCGGTGGGCGGCGTTTCTGACGCGGGCGAGGGCGTCGCGCTGGCGCCGCTCGAGGGAGTGGGGCGCGTCGCGTTGCTCTGGACCGGGGCGGGCTCGGGCACGACGGAGATCGAGCGCTGGGAGATCGCGGAGGTATCGGCGTTTACGGGAGCGATGATCTACCGCGGGCCGGTGCGACTGGCCGCGCCGATCTCGATGACGGACGTGCGCTGGCTGCTGCTGGCCCTGGTGGCGGTGATGTCGCTGGTGGTGGTGTTTCTGCTGCGTGCGGAGAGCCGGTCGGACGTGGTGGCGATCCCGGAGGGCATGGCGATGGCCGAGCTGGGTCGGCGGGGTGTGGCGGTGCTGATCGACTACGCGGCGGGTGTGCTGGTGGGGGCGATGGCGATGGGGCTGTCGGTGCGCGAGGCGCTGACGATCGATGGCCTGCTCCACGGTCAGGGGGTGTGGCTGCTGGTGGCGGGGCTGGGTGTGGCGGGCGTGGTGGGGACGTTCATGGAGTGGGGGACGGGGCGGACCCTGGGGAAGATGCTGGTGGGGTGCGAGGTGCTCGACGCCTCGGCGGGCGCGAGCGGTGGGCCCGCCACGAACGAGGGTCGCCCGACGTTCGCGCGGGCGTTGCTGCGGAATGTCCTCAAGTACGCCCTGCCGCCGGCGGGGTTGACCGCTTTCCTCGACATGAACGGGCGGCACGTAGGGGATCGGCTGGCGCGGACGGTGGTGGTGATTCACGCGCCTCCGGATGAGACATCGGAAGGCTAGTGGTGACAGTGGTTTGCGCGAAGCGACGGCGTTTCTTGCGCTGCGCTGAAGGGTGGGGGGGTACCCGACCGATAATCGGACTGAGCGGCGTGCCTCGGGGCGCGTCCGCTGCGCGGCGGGTCCGGATTGGACCCTGGGAAAGGCCTCCGTGTCGAGCCAAGCGGCCAAAGTCGAGCCGGTCCCCGCGATGCCCACCTGGCGGCAGGTCTGGCACGTGCCGGTGCTGGCGGCGGCGGGGGTGGTGCTGGCCGCGGGGCTGGTGACGGCGGTGATGCACCGCCCCAAGCCCAACTACGACGACGCCTTCGCGCGGGGCGAGGCCCTGGCCCGCGCCGAGAAGTACGGGGAGGCCATCGACGCGCTGAACAAGGACGTGGGGTCGCACGGCGCGGCCCTGACGAACAAGCAGGTGCAGAAGTACCACCTCCTGCTGGGGCGGAACCTGGCGCTGGGGCAGCAGCAACTGCACCTGGATCGCGAGGAGAACAACAAGTCGATCGTGGAGCAGTACGCCGAGGCCGAGAAGAACGGCGCGGTGCTGGAGCCCAACGACGTGCGCCTGGTGGGCGGGGCGTTGATCTCGCTGGGCGAGGTCGAGGCGGCGGTGCACCTGGCCGAGAAGCTGCGCGAGGCGGCGCCCGCGGTGCGGGTGGAGATGTACCAGCGCCTGATCGAGCGGGCGCTGGCGACGCGCGGGGGGAGGCCGGGCTCGGGGCAGGCGACGGCGCTGGAACTGATCGGTCGATTGACGGCGGACCCGGACCTGCCCGAGTCGGCGCGGGTGTGGACGACGGCGCGGCAGGCGGAGGTGCTGCTGGGGCAGGGCCTGGCGACGCAGGCGGAGAAGCGGTTGCAGCAGACGCTGCTGCGGGCCACGGGGCTGGGCGGGCGCGAGCTGGGCGAGCTGCTGGTGCTGCTGGCGCAGGCGTACCTGGACGAGGGCAACCTGGCGGGGGCCAAGCGGCAGCTGGAACTGGCCAGCTCGCAGATCGGCGACGGGGACACGCTGCAGGCGCGCCTGGTGCTGATGCAGGCGCGGGCGGAGTGGTCCGGCGGCGACGCGGCGCGGGCGCGGGAGCGCTACGAGATGGCCCTGTCGCGGTTCGGGGACTGGTCGATCGCGCCGGCGGTGCTGTGGGGGCTGGCGCGCGTGGAGGCGCAGCTGGGCCAGCACGAGGAGGCGGGCAAGCACTTCGAGGAACTGGCATCCAGGTTGCGCGGGCCGGAGGGCGGGGCGTCCCCGGACGTCGAGGCGCACGAGGTGGGCGCGGCGCTGGTGGGCTTGTCCCGTGACCGCCTGCAGGCGGGCGATCTGGAGACGGCGCTCCGATACGCGACGATCGCCGGTTCGCTGGCGGGTGAAGGCGAGCAGGACGCGGGCACGCTGATGGCCCTGGCCAAGGCGCAGGAGGCCCTGGGCGAGCAGGCGATCGAGGCGGCGGGAGGGGCCAGCGCCCTGACCCTGGCGCAGCTGGACCCGGCGACGGCGGCGGTGGCGCGAGAGCACTTCATGCGGGCGGGGACGGCGTACCGCGCCCACGCCCAGAACGTCGTGGTGGACAACAACGACGCGTACGGGTCGAGCCTGTGGGCGGCGGGGGTGATGTTCGACCGCGCGGGCGACCTGGAGTCGTCGGTGGAGGCTTTCAAGCTCTTCGCCGACGGGTTCCCGGGCGACCCAAGGGTCTTCGAGGCCGAGTTTCGCCTGGCGCAGGCGCACTTCGCCATGGGCGACCTGGGCTCGGCGGAGAAGATCTACCGCGATCTCATCGACGGGCGCGGCGGGTCCGAAGGCACGGGCGCCTTTGCCGACGCGAGCGTGGTTCCCCTGGCCCGCACGCTGCTGAGCGACGACGACGCGAGCAACGACGCCGAGGCCGAACGCTGGTTGACGCGGGCGGTGAGCGGGGAGTTTGGCGGGCCGGGCACGCCGAACTACCGATCGGGGCTGGAGGAGCTGTCGCTGCTGTACTACCGCGGCGGGCGGTACCCGGAGGCGATCGTCCGCCTGGGCGAGCACCTGGAGCGGTACGGCTCGACCCCGGACCCGGGGCTGAACCTGGTGAGGTACCGCCTGGGCGACGCGCGCCGGCTGCTGGCGGCGCAGATTGGCACGGAGCTGGAGCGCGAGAAGATGCCCGACGAGGACCGGCGCGCCAAGCAGAAGGAGCGCGCGGAGCTGCTGCGCCGGGCGGGCGAGGAGTTGCAGGGGGCCCGCGCGGCTCTGGACGAGCGGGCCCATCGCACGCCGCTCGAGGACACCTGCCTGCGCAACACGTTCTTCTACCTGGGCGAGTGCGCGTTCGGGCTGGGGCAGTACGAGGGCGCGATCCGGGAGTACGCGGCGGCCAAGGAGCGGTACCCGCGGGACCCGGCCTCGCTGGTGGCGATGGTGCAGATCGTGGCCTGCTACAGGGCCATGGGAGAGACGGACAAGGCGCGGACCGCCAACGCGAGGGCTCGGGCGTTCTTCGAGAGCCTGCCCGAGGAAGTGTGGAGCGACCCGACGCTGCCGATGGATCGGGAGGCGTGGCGGGTCTGGCTGGATTCGACGCTGGAGCTGGAGCGCGCGGCGTCGGGGTCCGGGGGTGAGTCGGAGGGAGCTCCGTAGGAGGGCCAGGATGGCCGGGTTGTCGGGCGGGTCGAGCTATCGCACGCTGCTGGAACTGCTGGAGAACCAGTCCCGCCTCGGGGCGGAGCTGGAGCGGTTGTGCGTTGCTCAGCGCCGGGCCATCGAGAGCGACGATGTCCAAGCGCTGATGACGGCGCTGGCCGGGCGTGAGGACGTGATCGGGCAACTGCTGCGGGGCGATCGCGAGGTTCGGGCGCTGCGCGCCCAGGGAGGGGGCGCGGGCGATTCGCTGACGCCCCCGGAACGCGACGAGGTGGCCCGGAGGACCGACGCCAACGCCGCGCTCCTGGCCCGCGTGGCGGACTGGGACGGGCAGGATCGCGAGGCGATGGAGGTCAAGCGTCGCCAGATCGGCCAGGAGCTGGCGCGGCTGGGCGAGGCGAGGCGGGCGACGGCGGCCTACACGCCGGCGCCCGCGGGAGTGCGGTTCCAGGACCGGGAGGTGTGATGGGGACGGCGGAGGCACAACTCGCGACGAGCGGTCCGACGCCGGTGGAAGTCCTCGCGCCGGAGGTGCGGGCGCCGCAGGCGGCCCGCGCGCCAGACCTGGCCGAACTGATCGCCGCGTTCAACCAGGTCACGACGAACCTGCAGCGTTCGCACGAGAAGCTCCACGGGGAGGTCTCGCGCCTGCGCGCAGAACTGCACGAGGCGAGCGTCCAGATCGAGCGGTCGCGGCGTCTGGCGGCGCTGGGGGAGATGGCCGCGGGCATCGCCCACGAGGTGCGCAACCCGCTGGGATCGATCCGGCTGTACGCGCGGATGCTGGAGCAGGACCTGGCGGAGCGGTCGGTGGACCGGGAGATCGCGGTGAAGATCGGGCGGAGCGTGGCGGAGATCGAGGGGATCGTGGGGGACGTGCTCTCGTTCGCGCGCGAGTATCGCCTGAACTGGGGCGAGGTCGAGGCCTGGGGCGCGATGGAGCGCGCCCTGGAGGCGGCGTGCCCGGAGCAGGACCCCCTCTGGCGGCAGGTGGGCGTGGCGCGGGACGGGCCGCGCGAGCCGCTCGGGTTCGACGCGGACGCGAGCCTGGTGCAGCAGGCGCTGCTGAACCTGGTGCGCAACGCGTTGCAGGCGATGGAGGACCACCCGGCTCCCGGGTCGGGGCATCGGCTGGTGCTGGCGGTGACCCGGCGGGACCTGGTGGTGGGGGAGAGGCGGGTCCCGGGAGTTTCACTGGCGGTGCGCGACAGCGGGCGGGGCGTGAGCGAGGAGGTCGTGGCGCGAATGTTCAATCCGTTCTTCACGACGCGCCACACGGGCACGGGCCTGGGGCTGGCGATCGTGCACCGGATCATGGACGCCCACGGCGGGCGCGTCGAGGTGCGTAATAATCGTGAGACGGCGGGCGCGGCGGGCGAGGAGCCCGGGGCGTGCGCCGAGCTGATCTTCCCGCTTCGGCGGGAGGCGTTGGAGCGAGCGAGAGAAGGCCCACACACCACGGGAGCGCGGCACGAGGCCGCGCGTCAGGAGCAAGCATGATGCGCACGGTTCTCGTCGTGGACGACAAGGAAATGATGCGGGACAGCGTGGCCTCGACGTGCACAGCGCGCGCGAGGTTGTCGGCGCGGGCCAGCCAACCCGTGGTTCGACCGAGGACGGCGAGCGCCTCGTGTACGGACGTTGACATGGGACCTCTTAGCGGTAGTGGACGGCGG
>JBGAOG010000051.1:0-22950 GCA_044221985.1 Phycisphaerales bacterium | reverse complement strand
CCCGCCTCATCAACAAGCTGCACTGGGCCCGGGCGCCAAGGCCCAGGGCCTAGGGAAGCGCGGCGGACTCGAAGTCCCTGTGGCGTGCCACCGGCCCTTCGGCCCCAACGGGGCCGCGGGATGTAGCCACGGGTGGAGCGACGCGCCTCTGAGCGTCGCGTAACCCGTGGAAGACGTGACGGAACCGCAGGCCGCCCCGGAGGGGCGGAGGAAGTTTCTCTTCGAAGGAGTGTGTTTGGGGAGCAAGGGTTGCGGTTGGCAGAAACGACCCTTCGAGGCATGCAGGCAACTCTCACGGATTCGACTGGTCGGTGAGCAACTGACGTAGCACGTCTATGGCAGCAAGCACGTCCTTGTGGTACCGTTTCATCGTGTCGAGGCCGATTCCGGCGCCCTTGCCATGCACAAGCTCATTCTTCTTGTTCACGACGCTGTCAACGGCGTCCTTGCGCTCATCGCCAATCTTGCTCGCGAAGTCACCTGCGAGCCCAGGAGAGAAAGCCCGCAGCAGATCATCGATGTCACCGGTCTTCGCGTTTTGGAAGTAATACAGCTTGTTGCTGACGTATGCAACTACTGGAGGTGCGGATCGCTGCGCGGCATACCGGCCGACGTATTCTCGGCAGGCGACTTCGATCATCGCCGAGGTGAGAATGCACGCGAAGCAGGCCAGATCGGACTTGGCTTCGGGTTCCCCCGCCAGATCCGCCTGCTGCAACACGCGCTCAACGCGGTCACGTATCGCTACGAGACGGTCGGTGCTCATGGGACAGCGGCAAATGCCTTGATGGACGTCTCCAATCGCTTGGCGACGCGATTCTCGTCTGTCGTCCGCATGGTAAACGCATCCACGAACTCCGGGTCTTTCATGACCGCGTCGAGCGCCGGCTTGAGCTTCGTAGGATCGTTGACGGGGCCCGCCTCCAGTCGCTTCGCAAGCCCCACGAAGACGCTGTCGAGCAGGGCCGCATTGAGATTTCGAACGGGGCGGAAGGCGCCTGGGCCGAGGTGTTTCAGAGCGAGCACGACCACAGGCTCGAAGGTGCTGCGGATCTTGGTTTCGTCAAACTTCTCAAGCTCACGATTCGCGGCCACGAATCGGTTGAGAAAGTGCTTCATCGGTCGCTGGTAGTTCGCGGCGTCGAAGTAGAGAGCAAGGAACCGCAAGATCATCTCCTGGTCCTTCGCCCTCGTGCTGGGAGAACCGTACAGGTCGAGCCAGAGCGAGTTCGTTGCGAGCGACTTGAGCAGCGCGATGAACCTACCCTCGTAAATGCAGGCACGAATCTCCTGCGGCTGAAGGGGCGTGCCTCCGGTGTTGATTCGCTCGAAGATGCTGTAAAGTCCGGTCTGGTCGTCCTGCGGGTCGACTTGGTTGACGATGATCGCGTGCAGGAGAGAGTCGTCCAGTCGCCGACGATCCTCGTCAGAAAGCGTCTTGTAGGTCTTTCCTTCCAGGTCCTTCGATACGCCTCGCAGTTGAAACTCCTTCGACGAATTCCCGCTTCGAAAGAGGCCCTCGTAGAAGTACTTCAGTGATGTGAGCCGCTGCTGACCATCGATCACGAGGAGGCGCTGTGACGCCGGATGCTTCGAGAGGAAGACGGCTGGAACTGGCAAACCCAGGAGGAGCGACTCAATGAAGCGAGCCGCTTGTGGCATGGTCCAGACAAAGCCCCGCTGAAACTTGGGGATCTCAATGGCACCTGAGTTCAGACGCTTTACGAGCGCGTCGACGGGATAGTCTGCTCCGTAACTAGTGATGCTGAATCGCAGGCCGCCATCGCTCTCGTCGTCCTCGATGTCCGCCCGGTCATCAACCGGCGGTTCTTCGTAAAGGGTCGATTCGGGCGGTAACAAGCTCGGTTTCGTGGGGGAGGTTGACATGCTTGGTCCACTATATGGTCGCTGTCTCAACCTCCTCCGCCCCTCCGGGGCGGGTCCGTTGATCGTCACGCTTTCCACGGGTTCCGCGTCGGCGGGCGACGGGGGGTCGCCGCGCCGCCGCTCCACCCGTGGCTACAGCCCGTCGCCCCGTTGGGGCGAAGACCGGAGGCCGCGTCGTTTCGGCGGGTCTTGGACTTTCTGGGGATGGAGGTGCCGGAGGAAGGGGCTTCCCGTGGGGGGCCTCTGGCATCAGCGGACGAAGGACGCACCAACGCGTTCAGTCCGAACACACGAACCGCGTGGATTCCTCGCCGCACCGCAAGGTTCTGCTCCCGAACCTCGTGGCTGAACGGAACGGTCTTTAGATTTTACGGGCCCGCAAAATCGTCTTTCTGAGCCCGTTATCGAGGCCATCCGCCGCCGCGACCCCGATTCCCGCCGCCAGAACCGCCCTCCGCGCAGGCGATCCGCCGAAGAACCTCCCCCTTGGGGGAGGTGGCCGCGCAACGGCCGGTGGGGGCTACGCGTCCTTCGCTCGCCTACCACGCCTCCGAGAAAGGAACCGCGCCGCTGCTTGCGAGGCCGTGAAGAAGTCGAAGCAGGGGTAGCCCCCTCAGTCGCGGGAATACCGCGACAGCTCCCCCACGGGGGAGCATCCCCCGGAAGCCGCGCCCCCATAGCCTCTAGTCGCCGCGTGGCCCTGCCTGGGCGGGGTGGGCGGCACGTTCGGAGAGACCGTTCATGTCCGCCCCCACGCCCGCAAGCCCCGCCCCCGCAAGCCCCTTCGCCCCGGTTGTCCGCGCCCCGCGCGGGACGCGGCGCACCTGCTCCACCTGGACCATCGAGGCCGCCCTGCGGATGCTCCAGAACAACCTCGACCCCGACGTGGCCGAACGCCCCGAGGACCTGGTCGTGTACGGCGGGCGCGGCAAGGCCGCCCGCGACTGGCCCAGCTTCCACGCCATCCTCGCCACGCTCGAGCGCCTTGAACCCGACGAGACGCTGCTGGTGCAGAGCGGCAAGCCGGTGGGCGTGGTGCGGACGCACGAGGACGCCCCGCGCGTCCTCATCGCCAACTCGAACCTCGTCCCCCACTGGGCCACGCAGGAGAAGTTCGACGAGCTGAGCGCCAAGGGCCTCATCATGTACGGGCAGATGACCGCGGGCTCGTGGATCTACATCGGGACGCAGGGCATCCTGCAGGGCACGTACGAGACCTTCGCCGAGTGCGGGCGGACACACTTTGGCGTGGACCTCTCCGGACGCTTGTGCGTCACCGCGGGCTGCGGGGGCATGGGCGGGGCCCAGCCCCTGGCCGTCACCATGGCGGGGGGCACGTGCCTGATCGCCGACGTGGACGTCACGCGGCTGGAACGCCGCCTGCGCGACCGCTACCTCGACGAGCTGGCCGGGAGCCTCGACGCCGGAATCGACGCGGCCCTGCGGTACAAGGGCGCGGCCAGGCCCGTGTCCGTCGGCGTCAACGCCAACGCCATCGAGCTTCTCGAGCGGCTGATCGAGCGCGGCATCACGCCCGACGTCCTGACCGACCAGACCAGCGCCCACGACCCGCTCATGGGCTACGTGCCCATCGAGATGACCCACGGCGAGGCCGTGGAGTACCGCAGGCTCTACCCCGCCAAGTACCAAGGGCTCGCGCTGGCGAGCATGGAGCGCCACGTGCGGGCGATGGTGGCGCTGCAGCGCCGAGGCGCGAGGACCTTCGACTACGGCAACAACATCCGCCAGCGGGCCCTGGAGCACGGCTACAAGGACGCGTTCGCCTTTCCGGGCTTCGTCCCCGCGTATATCCGCCCGCAGTTCTGCGTCGGGCGCGGGCCGTTCCGCTGGGTGGCCCTCTCGGGCGATCCCCGCGACATCTACGTGACGGACTACGAGATCTTGAGGGCGTTCCCGGTCAACGAGCCCGAAGCGCGAGGGAGGGCTCTTGGGGCGAGCGAAGGAGCCCTCGCAGTCGCGACGGGCTCGTACACGCAGCGCCTGCACAAGTGGATCCTCGGCTGCCACAGGAATCCCGAGGCGCTGCTCGCGGGGGACTTTGCCCGCTGCGAGCCGCGCTTCGCGTTCCAGGGCCTGCCCGCGCGCATCTGCTGGTTCGGGCTGGGCGAGCGCGACAAGGCCGGGCTGCTCTTCAACGACCTCGTCCGCAGCGGAAGGGTCTCCGCCCCCATCGTCATCGGGCGCGATCACCTCGACTGCGGGAGCGTCGCCAGCCCCAACCGCGAGACGGAGGCCATGCTCGACGGCACCGACGCCGTCAGCGACTGGGCCATCCTCAACGCGCTGGTCAACACCGCCAGCGGCGCCGGGTGGGTGAGCTTCCACCACGGGGGGGGCGTGGGGATCGGGTACAGCCAGCACGCGGGACAGGTCATCGTGGCCGACGGCACCGACGCGGCGGCCCGGCGTCTGGCCCGGGTGCTGACCAACGATCCGATGATGGGGATCTTCCGGCACGCGGACGCGGGGTACGAGGATGCACGCCGCTGCGCTCGCGACAAGGGCGTGGACGTGCCCATGCGGAGCTGGTGAGGTTCGCACGAGGAGGGCAACCGGATGCAGCCGCGGGCCGCGTGGATCGTTTCCCTGGTGATCGCCGGGTGCACCCATGCGCAGCCGGCAGGCCCGCTCCCCGCGCGCCTCCCGCGCCCCGGGCCCGGCCCCGCACCACGCGTGACGCCCCTGCCCCCGGCCCCCGCCCCACCAACGGCGCCCGCGGGCTCTCCGGCGCCGCGAGCGCCCGCCAACGCCCCGGCCCCCCTCGAGTTCCACGTCCAGTTCTCGGATCGCGGCGATCGCCCGGGCACCCAGGGCCTGAGCGCTTCCATCGCCCTGCCGGCGGGGATTCCCGTCTACCGCGACCGCGTGGCCATCGTGTACGAATGGCGCCCCGACGACGGCAGGGAGAAGCTCCAGAATCCGCTGACCGGACGCGCCTGGGGCCCGATCTGGAAGGACGACGTCGCCGAGCAGTTGGGCCCCGCGAACATGGATCGCCACCTGGACTCGCTCGACGAGTGGATCGGCGTCTACGTCCCTCGCGAGTTCACCGGCGTCGTCTGCCTGGACGTCGAGCGGTTCTCGCTTCGTGACGACGCGTTCCACCTCTCGCCCGCGGTCAAGGCCCGCGCTCAGCGGTTGTTCCCGGCGCGCACCAACGCCAGCCTCGTGGCGGAGTTCATGCGTCGCACCGAGGCCCGGGCCCGGGCGTTGCGCCCCAACGTCTCGGCTTGGGGCTGGTGGGGCATGGGTACGGTGCACCCGGGGTACATCCTCTGGAACGCCAGGGAGTGGGAAGCCCAGAAGCAGCACGGGCGGCGGGACCTCCGCGACGCCCTCGTGGGCACGGCGGTCCCCATGCCCGTGTTCTACTTCGCCGACGCCCTGCCCAAGGCCGACGATCGTGCCGCCAGCCTGCGCGAGCAGATCGCGTACTGGGAGGATCTGTTCGGTCGCGAGCGCCTGGAGCGCCAGGGCTACGCGTATGTCAACGCGACCCACGCCCAGGGCCCGCGCGAGGGCCAGATCCTCACCCGCGCCGAGTTCCGCGAGTGCGTGGACGCGGCGTTGAAGTCGGGGTGCCGCCGCGTGGTGGTGTGGGCGGCGATCGACTCCGTGGCGACGCGCGACCATCTGCGGCAGTTCGTCCAGGACGCGTTCACGCCCACGGTGCTCGAGGCGTTGCGAGACGAAGCCAGGCGATAGGCCCGCGCGCCCCCCACCGTCCGGGGCCTCGTACCATCGCCCATGCCCTCCTCGAACGAGGCCATCGCCGCCCAGCTGGAAGAGATCGCCCGGATGATCGAGGTCCTCGGGGGCGATCCGTTCCGGGCCATCGCCAACGCCAAGGCCGCCCGCATCATCGCCGCCCTGCCCGAGGACCTGGGCGTGATCGCCAGGGCGGAGGGCGCGCGAGGGAAGCTCCTCGAGATCGAGGGCGTGGGGCCGAAGATCGCCGACAAGATCATCGAGTTCTGCACGCTGGGGCGGATGGAGGAGCACGAGGACCTCGCCGCCAAGGTCCCCGCGGGCGTCCTGGCGCTGATGGAGATCCCCGGGCTGGGTCCAAAGACGGTCCACGTGATGTGGAAGCAGGGCGGGATCGATGGGGTGGCCAAGCTCGAGGAGGCGATCGCGGACGGGTCCGTGCTCAAGCTGCCTCGCATGGGGGAGAAGAGCGTCGAGAAGATCAAGGCCTCGATCGCGCTGGCCAGGCAGGGCGCGGAACGCCTGTGGCTGGGGCGAGCGCAGGGCATCGCGGACGTGTTCCTCGAGCGGATGCGGGCCAGCGCGCACGTCGCGAGGGCCGAGGCGGCCGGGTCGCTGCGCCGGGGCAAGGAGACGGTGGGCGACATCGATATCCTCGTCGCCCTGAAGCCGGGGCACGAGGAGCGGGCCGGCGAGGTGGGCGAGCGCTTCCGCACCGCGCCGGGCGTGGTGAGCGTCCTGGCGGCGGGGGACACGAAATCGTCGATCCGCTTCGGGCTCAAGCACGATTTCGGGCGCTGGAAGCTCGAGGGACGCGAGGGGGAAGAGCAGGCCGGGCCGAGCATCCAGGTGGACCTGCGCGTGCTGCCCCTGGCGAGCTGGGGCTCGGGGCTGATGTACTTCACGGGGAGCAAGGAGCACAACGTCCGCCTGCGCGGGCGGGCGCTCGACCTGGGCCTGACGCTCAACGAGTGGGGCCTGTTCCCCGAGGACAAGACGCGGGCCAAGCCCCCGCAGGAGCGGGGCGTCGGGCCCGTCGCCGCCGCCACGGAAGAGGAGGTCTACGCCAGGCTCGCGCTGCCGTGGATCCCGCCGGAGATGCGCGAGGATCGGGGCGAGTGCGACCTCAAGAGAGTGCCCGACCTGGTGGAATTGGCGGACATCAAGGCCGAGCTGCACGCGCACACGACCGCCAGCGACGGCGGGATGTCCATCGAGGAGCTTGCCGGGAACGCCAGAGCCCGCGGCTTCCACACCATCGCCGTCACCGACCACAGCAAGAGCTCGGTCCAGGCCAACGGGCTGTCGGTGGAGCGGCTGCTCAAGCACGTGGAGGCGGTGCACAAGGCACGCGAGAAGGTCAAGGGCATCCGCATCCTCGCGGGCAGCGAGGTGGACATCCTGGCCGATGGCACTCTGGACTACGACGCCAGCGTGCTGGCGAAGCTCGACATCGTCGTCGCCTCGCCGCACACGGCGCTCTCGCAGGACGCCGAGCGAGCCACGAACCGCCTGCTGGCGGCGATCAACCACCCGCGCGTGCACATCGTGGGGCACCCCACCGGGAGGCTCATCAATCGGCGCCGGGGGCTCGAACCGGACATGGGCAAGCTGATCGCCGCGGCCGTGGAACGGCGCGTCGCCCTGGAGATCAACGCCCACTGGCTCCGCCTGGACCTTCGCGACACGCACGTGCGCGCGGCGGTCGCGGCCGGGTGCCTGATCGCCGTCGACTGCGACGTGCACGAGCCGGCGGACTTCGACAACCTCCGCTTCGGGGTGATGACGGCCCGGCGCGGATGGTGCACCAAGGCCCTGTGCGTCAACGCCTGGGGCGAGAAGAAGCTGCACGACTGGCTGGCGAGCAAGCGGTAGGGGCGCGCGCCGCCCGCCCGCCCCCCGGCGCCCTCGGGCTCTACAGTACCCCCATGGCAGACACCATCTTCACCAGGATCATCCGCGGCGAGGTCCCGTGCCACAAGGTCTACGAGGACGCGCACGTGCTGGCGTTCCTCGACATCGGGCCCCTCAGCCGCGGGCACACGCTGGTCATTCCCAAGGAGCCCGCCGAAACACTCGACAAGCTCTCGGACGAGTCGGCGGCGGCGATCGGGCGCGTGCTCCCGCGCATTGCCCGGGCCGTGCTGGCGGCCACCGGCGCCAAGGCCTTCAACGTCCTCCAGAACAACACCAGCATCGCCCACCAGCTCGTCATGCACGTGCACTTCCACGTCATCCCCAGGTTCGAGGACGGCAGCGGGCTCAACATCAAGTGGGGCGCGGGCAAGCTCGACGCCGCGACGGGCAAGGACCTGGCGGCCAAGATCGCAGCCGGCCTCTGAAGACTCCGGCGCCGGCCCAAAGGCCGGGCGGTGGGGCGCTCGGACGGGACGGCGAGCACGCCCGAAGGAATCGCGGCGCGACGCGATGGCCCCCAACGAAAAACCCCCGCGGTTCATGCGGGGGCTGGTGGAAGTGGGAGCGGAGGGATTCGAACCCCCGTAGGCGTAAGCCAACAGATTTACAGTCTGCCCCGTTTGGCCACTCCGGCACGCTCCCAGGGCGGAATTCGGACCGGGGAATGTACGCCGACCGACGCGAACGGACAACCGGGTTCGTCGACACCGCCGGGCCCGCAAAGCCGCCTACAGGACTTGAACCTGCGACCCGCGCTTTACAAAAGCGCTGCTCTACCAACTGAGCTAAGGCGGCACCCAAGGGTATGGGCGAGAACGCCCCGGGCATGGCACGCGTCCCCGCGTCCCGCCGGGGAGCTATCGGGGCCCCGGCGCCGCCCCCGCGGGAGGGGCGCTCGCCGGTTGGGGTGCTTGCGGCGCGAGCGCCCGGAACGCCTCGGCCTTCCCGGGCTTCCCCCACTCCTCATAAAGGCTCACCAGCGAACCGGCCGCCCTGCGCGTGTACTCGTGCGTCTCGCCCATCGTCCGCTTGAGGACGTCAAGGGCGGCCAGGAGTTCCACCTCGGCCTCGTCGAATCGACCGAGCGCGGTGAGGCATCGCCCGCGCGAACTGCGCACGATGCCGTGGACGTAGTGCGGGTCCTTGAGGACCCCGGCCTCGGGACAAGCCAGCGCGACGGCGCGGGCGAACACGGGCTCGGCGGCGGCCTCGTCGCTGTTCTTGAAGAGCATCTGCGCGTGCGTGTTGAGCGCCAGGATGGCCTCCAGCGACCTCTCGCCCTTGGTGGCGATGCGCCGATCCACGAGCTCGGCGGAGAGCCTCGTTGCCCGCTCGAATTCCTTCTTGTCGGCCAGCACGAAGGCGAGGTTGCCCAGGGTCATCAGCGTGAAATCCGCGCCGTCGCCCAGCAGGGCGCGCCGGCGGGCCAGCGTGTCCGAGAGAATCCGGTCCGCCTCGTCCAGGTTCTTCAGGCGATGCTCCAGCGTCCCGAAGTTGTGCCCCAGCGTGAGCGTCGTGGGGTGGTCCGCCCCCCGCACTCGGATCGAGCTCTCGTAGGCCGGCTTGAGCAACGCCTCCGCATCGGCGTACCGCCCCTGGTCCATCAGCAGCAGCCCGAGGTTGCTGCGGATGAGCATGGTCTGGCGATGCTCGGGGCCCAGCAGCTTCTCGTAGCCGGCGATCACGTCGCGGTAGAGCCGCTCGGCCTGGTCGTAGCGCTTCGTCTCGACGTACAGCCCCGCGAGGTTGTTCGACGTGTTCAGCCCCGCGTCCGTGGTGAACTGATCGGCGCCCAGCACCTCGAGGGCGACGGCGAAGGCCTTCTCGGCCGGCTCGGGCTGGCGCAGGTGGCGATACGCCATCCCGATGTCGGAGTACGACGAAATGGTGTTCTCCCTGGGCACCTGGGGGTTGGCGCGCTGGGCCGCGGCGATCTCCTCGAGCTCGCCCAGCACCTGCTCGAATCGCCCGGTCTGGATGCGCACGCTGCACAGGTCGGCCCGCGTGCTCAGGGCCACGGGGTCGTCGGGCGGGGCGCCGCGTTCATGGAGCGCGGCGACCGCGCGCACCAGCGACGCCTCGGACTGTTCGAACTGCCCCAGGTTCGCGTAGGTGCTTCCCAGGAGGCGGTACAGGCTCACGCGCACGGCGGGATCGTTCGCGAAGTCCTTGTCGATGCGCGCCGGGGCCTTGGCCAGCGCGTCGATCACCTTCAGGTCCAGGCCCCCGCCGGGGGCGTCGGGATCGGCCGACGTGAGCAGGTTCCCCAGGAATTCCACGCTCGCCTGGGACTGGGCCCCGGCCGTCCTGGCCGCGTCGCGCTCCTTGCCCGCCGCGTGCAGCGACCGCAGCGTCACGACCAGGAGCCCGCTCACGACCGCCGCGAAGACCCCGCCCAGCCACGCCGCGCGCCGGTATCGCCTGGCCGTGGAGCGGAGCGTGTACCACGCGCTGTCCCGCCTCGCCGCGATGGGTTCGCCGGCGAGCCACGATCGCAGATCGCCCGCCACGTCCGTCGCGCTCTGGTAGCGCCGCTCCGGCTCCTTCGACAGGCACTTCAGGATGATCGTGCGCAAGTCCTCGTCGAGGCCCGGAACCGCCCCGAGCGTCGCCGGGACGGCCGTCTTGATGCTCGCCAGGGCGGCGGAGATGCCGCTCGACGTGTCGTACGGGAGCTTGCCGGTGATCGCCTGGTAGAGCATGACGCCCAGCGAGTACACGTCGCTGCGGACGTCGATGGCGTGGAGATCGCCCTCGGCCTGCTCGGGGCTGGCCCAGGGCAGGGAGCCCAGGAACTCCCCGCTCTGGCTGACCTCGACGCCCTCACCCGAGGCCTGCCCGAGGACCTTGGCCAGCCCGAAGTCGAGGAGGCGCGGCTCGCCCGAGGCGTCGATGCGGACGTTGCTGGGCTTGAGGTCGCGGTGGATGACGCCCCGCTGGTGGGCATAGCTCAGGGCCGCCGCGATCGTGGCGAACAGGGCCACTCGAGCGCGCAACTCGGCGGCGTCGGCGGGCGCCCCCCGGATCGAGTCGGCCAGCCCCTGTCCCTCGACGAATTCCATCACCAGGAAGGACATCCCGTCGGGCGTCAGCCCGCTGTCAAAGACGCGCACGATGTTCGGGTGGCGCAGGCTGGCGGCGACCTCGACCTCTCGCTCGAACCTCCTCTGCTGCACGGGCGTCGCCATCGAGCCCGCGAGGAGGACCTTGACCGCGACCTTGCGCTTGGTGGACCGCTGCACCGCGGAGTACACGACCCCCTGGCCGCCCCGCCGAAGCTCATGCAGGGACTCGTAGCCGGAGATGCTCGGCACGCGTGACGCGGAGCGACCCAGGCGGGCCAGCACCAGCAGCGATTCCTCATCTTGGAACCACGAGGGCGAGGAACCGGAAGTTGGAACGGGAAGATCACCCATGGCGAAGCAGAGGCTCCGGGACGATCCGCGCGGCGCCGTGGCCCAACCCCGAACCCCGCCCGCGCTGCGGACGACGCCTTCCACGCGCGGGCCGCGCCGTGGGCGAAGCCACCGCGGCTGCCCCGCTCGCGCCCCTGCCCAGGCCTCCTCCCGACATCACCCCTCCTCCGCCACTTGCCGCTCGATGATCGCCCCCAGCCGCTTCAGGATGCGGCTCTTGGCCTGGTAGACGGCGTCGAGGCTCAGGCCCAACTCCGCCGCGACCTCCTGGGCGGCCCGCCCTTCCACCGCGTACATCGCGAACGCGCTGCGATCGGATTCGCGGAACTCGGCCTCGACGGTCCTCATGGCCAGTCGCAGGTGGTACTGGCGCCACTCCAGCTCCCAATGCTGGTCGTGGTCGTCCTCGGGCGGGCCGGCCTGGCTCCCGCCCACATCACTTAGTCGCGCCACCCCGTGGTCCTGACGTAATCTTCGCGATATCGCGTTCATCACGACCGTCTTCAGGTAGCTTCGGAACAGCCCCTTGTGCGGGTCGTAGCGAAAGCCCGGCATCGCCCGAGTCAGGGCCATCAGCACGTCCTGCTGGACGTCGTCGGCGTCCGGGCCGCGCACGCCCCGGCGCGCGCAGAACCCGCGGATGAGCTGCCCATAGCGTTGGACGAACTCCGACCACGCCGCCACGTCCTCGCCCGCCGAGAGGCGCGCCAGGAGCGTGGTGTGCGTCGCGGTTCCCCCAAACATGCGCACAGTCTACACCGGGGATCAAGTCCCCAATAACGCCGGGGCGCCCAAGCCCGCTAACCCCGTACGACCACGACGGGCGCGGGCGGTTTGGGGTTCAAGGCGTTGACGTCCATCGCCCCCTTCACGCCCGCCAGCACTCCCTCGCGAACCTCCGCCATTCGCGGGGTCTGGCTCCAGAACAGCAGCGACCACGTGGGCGGCGTCACCTCCACCAGCACGATCCCAGGGGCAGGTTCCAACAGGCCCCCGGGCGTGGTGTGCAGGGCCGCACGCACCGCCTCGCTCAGCACTCGCCGCACGAGCGCCGGATCGGCATCGGGGGCCACGGGCAGGCGGATCTCCCCGCGCCGGCGCGGGTGGTGCGTGGTGTTCTCGATGATGTTCCCGAAGATGGCCCCGTTGGGAACGATGATGCGCCGGTTATCGGCGGTGTCCAGCGTGGTGGTGAAGAGGTCGATGGCATCCACGGTTCCAGCCTGGCCCGCGACGACCACGCTGTCGCCCACCCGGAACGGGCGGAACACCAGCAGCAGAACGCCCGACGCCAGGTTGGAGAGCGTGCCCTGGAAGCCCAGCGAGATGGCCAGGCCCACGGCGCCGATGATCGCCGCGAAGCCCGTGATGTTGATCCCGAACGTCCCCGCCGCCGCGAGGAAACCAAGGAGGAGGATCAGCCATCGCGCCACGTTGGAGAAGAAGCGGGCCAGCGTGGTGTCCACCTTCGCCCGCTCCAGCGCGCCGACGACGAACTTGCGCAGCCAGCCCGCCACGATCAGGCTCAGCACCAGCAGCAGCAGCGCCCCCACCACGCTGGGCGCCCACTTGATGGCGTAGTCCAGGGCCTTGTCCGCCCAGTTGAAGGCCCTGGCCCCTACGGATTCCGGATCAGCGGCCAGAATGAGGATCGAGTCATGGCTCATGGCGTGCGCAGGGTACAGAGGCTGGCCCGTCGGCGTCCAGCGCCGCGCCCGTTCCTCCTACCATCGCCGACCCATGCCCCCACGCCCACCCCGCGCGAGGATCAGCAGTCGCCAGCGATTCACGGACTACCTGGCCAAGCGACGCACCGACCGCCAGTACGCCAAGCGCTCCCACGACGAACGCACCCCCGACCGGAACCGGCGTCATCGTTCCTTCTTCGAGCTCTTCGCCGCCTTCTGGGAGCTGCTGCGCGGGCGGCGCGGGCTCGTCGTTGCCGCGCTGGGGACGCTGAGCCTGGCCACGCTGCTGGGCATGGTCATTCCCGCGGCCACCAAGGTCGCCATCGACTACATCATCACCGACCACCCCGGCCCGGGCGGGATTCCGCCCCGTCTGCGCGAGGCCCTGGCCCTGCCCGAAGCTCGCGAGGCCTTGCTCTGGCGCCTGGGGCTGGGGATGGTGGTCACCGCGCTGCTCGCCGTCGCCGTGGGCACCTGGGGCCGCTTCCAGATGACGCGATTGAACAAGCGCATGCAGGTGCACCTGCGCCGCCTGGCCTTCGCCCACGCCGCCCAGCTGCCCCTCCACCGCATCTACTCCTACAAGAGCGGGGGCATGGCCAGCCTGCTGCGCGACGACGCCAGCCAGGCCGGGGACATGCTCTTCAGCATGATCTACAACCCCTGGCGGGCGGTGGTGCAACTCGTGGGCACGCTGTGCATCCTCGCCTTCGTGGATTGGCGGATGCTCGTGGGCGGGTTGGCCCTCATCCCCGCGGTGTGGGTGAGCCACAAGACGTGGATCGCCCGCATCCGCCCCGTCTACCGCGACATCAAGCTCACGCGCCAGGGCATCGACGCCGGCGCCACCGAGGCCTTCGGGGGCATCCGCGTCGTGCGCGGGTTCGGGCAGCACCGCGCCGAGGCGGCCCGATTCGGAACGTCACAGCACATGATGGCCCGGCTCGAGATGCTCGTCTGGGCCTGGAGCCGCCTCGTCGAGGTCGGCTGGGCCGTCATGATCCCCCTCGCCAGCGCCGGCGTTCTGGTCTACGGCGGGTCCATGGTCGTCCAGGGGAAGCTCACGGTCGGCGACGTGATGATGTTCAGCACGTACCTCCTCTGGCTCCTGGGCCCGCTGGAAACGCTGACGAGCACGGCCACCAACACCCAGACCAACCTCGCCGGGCTGGATCGAATCCTCGACCTCCTGGACGAGCCCCGCGAGTTCGCCTCGGAATCGAACGCCGACGCGATCGTCCTGACCCGGGCCACCGCCCGCGGGCAGATCGACCTGCGCGACGTGTGGTACGCCTACCCCAGGGCCGAGGCGCCCGTCGCCGGGCGCGAGGGCCAGTCTCCAACGGCGCCCAAGGAACCCGAGCAGGTCATCCGGGGCGTCTCCCTGAGCGTTCTGCCCGGGCAGACCATCGCCCTGGTCGGCGCCAGCGGCGCCGGCAAGACGACCCTGTGCAATCTCATCGCCCGCTTCTTCGACCCCACGAGCGGGAGCATCGCCTTCGACGGCACCGACCTGCGGCGCGTCGACGTGCAGAGCTACCGACGCCTGCTGGGCATCGTCGAGCAGGACGTCTTTCTCTTCGACGGCACCATCGAGGAGAACATCTCCTACGGGCGCAGGGACGCCTCGCTCGCGGAGGTCCAGAGCGCCGCCAGGGCCGCCAACGCCCACGAGTTCATCGCCCGGCTCGACCAGGGGTACGACACGCTCATCGGGGAGCGCGGCGTGCGCCTCTCGGGCGGGCAGAAGCAGCGCCTGGCCATCGCACGCGCGCTGCTGGCCGATCCGGTCATCCTGATCCTCGACGAGGCGACAAGCAACCTCGACGCCGAGAGCGAGGCCCTGATCCAAACCAGCCTGGCGCGCCTCATGAAGGGCCGCACCAGCTTCGTGATCGCCCATCGGCTCAGCACGGTCCGCAACGCGGACCACATCGTCGTGATGGACCGGGGCCAGGTACGCGAGGTCGGCACCCACGAGCGCCTGCTCGCCGCCGGGGGGCGGTACGCGGAGCTCCTGCGGACCCAGATCGAGGCGCACTTGATTCCCGGCGCGGTCGCGCCAGGGGTTTCGCGGGGGGATGGAAGCGCGTGAACCGGAGTCTACGATCGTCTTTCGTGGCGGTTCAAACTGGAGAAGCTCGATGAGGCGGCTCGTACTTCTAGCGGCGTTGCTGGGCGCGGCATCCCTGGGCGGATGCGCGACTAACGAAGAGTCCACCTGCAAGGCCGACATGGGTCCGGTCGACTCGGTCAACAAGTACTGCGTCATCGTTCCCGAAGACACGGTCAAGCCCAACAGCCCGCGCCGCACGTGGAAGGGCCAGAAGGTCGGCTTCTGCTGCGCCAATTGCCTCCCCAAGTGGGACGCGATGAGCGACGCCGAAAAGGACGCCGCCCTTGCCAAAGTCGTCGGAATGAAATAGGACCTTGCGGAGCGCGATCCGCACGGGGCGCTCGCGTCTCCGGTGATGCGGCATGATTATTCCGATTCGGCGATCCCCAGGGGCGTCGGAATCGGATACCTTCGACGGGGCGACTCGAAGGGGGACTTCGACGGGCCGACCTCTAGGATGGATGATGCGCTCCGGGCTGGCTTGGGTCATTCTGGCGATCTTGGCTATCGTCTCGCCCGTGGCTCGGGCCGGGGGCGATGGGTCCGCGTGGAAGATCGTCTCCGAATTCCCCGCGGGCACGGGCGAGGCTTGGGTCCGCCCCATCCGGGGCGCCAGGGCGGTGCTGGACACGGGTGCGTTCGCCAGGGCCATCTCCAGCGCCCCCCGCGAGGGCGCCGCGGAAGGGCTGATCGTGGCGCTGCCGATGCCCGACGGCACGTTGTCCAGGTTTGAGCTGTTCGAGTCGCCGGTGATGGCCCCGCGGTTGCAGGCCAAGTTCCCGGACCTCCGCACGTTCGTGGGCCGGGGGCTGGACCTGGCGGGTTCGAGCGTGCGCCTGGACTGGACCCCGCGCGGGCTGGGCGCCCAGGTCCTGTCGCCCCTGGGCACGATCGATATCGACCCGTGGGCGCGCGACGATCCGAGGTACTACACGAGCTTCTTCGCGCCGGATTATCCCGCCCGCGGATGGGCCTGCCAGCAGGTGGACGGGCCGGGAATGTGGATGGACGGCGATGCGGGCACGCGTTCGGGCACGCCTCGGGTGGGCCCCACGCGTCGCGTCTACCGCCTCGCCATCGCGACCACCGGGGAGTACACCCAGCTCCAGGGCGGCAGCGCCCAGGCGATGAACGCGATCGTGACCCTCGTCAACCGGCTCAACGGGGTGTACGAGATCGAAGCCAACATCAGGTTCGTGCTCGTCGCCGACAACGACCTGCTCGTCGCCACGGACCCCGCAACGGACGCGTATACCAACGCCGACCTGAACGCGATGCTCGCGGAGAATCAGGCGAACATCGACGCGGTGATCGGCAACGCCGATTACGACATCGGGCACGTGTTCGGGACGGCCAACGGGGGCCTGGCCAGCCTCGGCGTGGCGTGCGTGGCGGGCTGGAAGGCCAAGGGCGTGTCCGCGTCCCCCTTCGCGGTCACCGATCCCTATACCGTCCAGACCTTCTGCCACGAGGTCGGGCACCAGTTCAACGCCCGGCACACGTTCAACGGGATCAACGCGGGATGCACCGCCCTCCAGCGCAGCGCGAGCGATGCGTACGAGCCCGGCAGCGGCTCGACGCTGATGAGCTATTCGAGCTTCTGCGGCGCCGACAACATCAACGCGGGCAACGTGGGCGACCTGTACCTCAACGCCCAGTCGTTCAACCGGGTGAGCGCCTGGGCCGTCGGGGTCGGCGCCTGCGCCGTCGCGGAGGGCACGGGGAACACGGCGCCCGACGTGTCCGCCGGTTCGTCGCACTCCATCCCCGCGCACACGCCCTTCGAGCTCCGCGCGTCGGGGAGCGACCCCGACGGCGACACCGTCACCTTCTGCTGGGAGCAGCGTGACCTGGGCCCCGCCCAGGCCCTGGACGCCGGGGACACCGGCAGCGGCCCGCTGATCCGCAGCCGCCCGCCCTCCACCGATCCCACCCGCTCGATCCCCGCCGCCGGGGACGTGCTCGCCGGGACGAACGCCCCGGGCGAGCCCTGGCCCGTGACCACGCGTTCGCTGAACTTCCGCGTGACCGCCCGCGACCATCGCGCCGGGGCCGGGGGCGTCTCCACCGACGACGAGGGCGTGACCGTGATCGGCACGGCCGGGCCCTTCCGCGTGACGAGCCCCAACTCGAACGTGGCGTGGAGCGAGGGGACGCACACGGTCACCTGGGACGTGGCGGGCACCACCGCCTCGCCCATCTCCTGCGCGGACGTGCGGATCCTGCTCTCGCGCGACGGGGGCGCGACCTGGGCGGAGGAACTGGCCGCCAGCGTGCCCAACTCCGGCTCGGCGAGCGTGACGATCACCCCGGGCGGAACGTCCCAGGCCCGCGTGCGCGTGGAGGCGCTGGGCAATATCTTCTACGACGTGTCCGACGTGGACTTCTCCATCCCCTGCCAGGCGCCCGGCGGGGTCGTGGCCAGCGATGACCTTTGCGAGCACGTCCATGTGGCGTGGACCGACGTGCCCGGCGCGACGAGCTACAGCGTGTGGCGCTCGGCCACGAACGACGCGAACGCCGCGGTGCTCCTGGGCGAGACGTCGACCGCGAGCTTCGACGACGCGGACGCCGCGCAGGGCGTGACGGGTTACTACTTCGTGCGCGCCCTGGCCGCGAATTGCTCGAGCGATTTCGGCGCGGGCGACCCCGGGCACCGCCCGTTCCTCGCCGACGCGGTGGTTGGCTTGGACGGCACCCAGGGCACGCAGTGCGCGAGCGTCCACGTGGCCTGGGCTCCCTTCGCGGGCGCCACGAGCTACCAGGTGCGTCGGAGCGACACCGACAACCTGTTCGCCAGCGATCTGATCGCCACGGTCACCACGGCCTGGCACGACGACCTGGGCCTGGACACACCCCAGGTCCACTTCTACTTCGTCCGCGCCCTGACCGCCGATTGCGGGTACTCCCAGTTCAGCTCCGGCGCCACCGGATTCGCGGGCGAGCCCCCGTCCGCATCACCGACGGGCGTGACGGCCGGCGACGCGACCCATTGCGCGGGCGTCGTCGTCGGATGGACCCCCTTGGGCGACGCCGCGTCCTACGACATCCTGCGCAACGCCGTCGACGAGCCTCAGTCGGCGGTGGTGGTCGGAACGGCCCTTTCACCGACCTTCCTGGACACCAGCGCGACGCCGGGCGTGGCCGCCTTCTACTACGTGCGCGGCCTCAACGCCTGCGGCGCGGGCCCCACGAGCATCGGGGACCTGGGCACGCGAGCCCAGCAGGTGACGTTCAGCACCCAGCCCGCGGGCGTTTCCGTCTGTCCGGGAGACCCGGCGCAGTTCGACGCCGCGGGCGACGGCACCGCGCCAATCTCGTACCAGTGGTTCCTGGGAACCGAACCGGTTGGCGTGGATTCCCCCTCGCTGGTGCTGGCGAGCGTGGGCCTGGGCGACGCCGGCAAGGGCGTTCGCTGCGACGCGACCAACCTGTGCGGCACGGTCTCGTCCCAGACGGCGACGATCGACGTGCGCGCCTGTGGACCGACGATCTACGTGGACACCGCCGCCGGCCCGGGGGGCAACGGCGCGGCATGGTCGAGCGCGTTGCGAGAGGTCCGCGACGCCCTGGCGTACGCCGCGGCGGAGCCGGGGATCACGCGCGTGGAAGTCGCGCAGGGGACGTACACGCCCAGCGCCGCGGGCGATCGGCAGGCGTGCTTCGTTCTGCCCGCGGGCGTGACGCTCGCGGGTGGCTATCCGACCGGCGGGAGCGCGCAGCCCGATCCACGAGCGCATCGGGTCGTGCTGAGCGGCGACCTCCTGGGCAACGACCAACCGGGCTTCCTGGGGCGCGCCGACAACAGCGTCCGCGTCCTGCGCGCCGGCGGGGCGGGGACGGCCCTGACGGGGGTGGTCGTGTCCGGGGGCCATGGCGACGGGCCGGCGCCGGACGACGCGGGCGCGGGCGTGAGCGTGCCCGCGGGGACCGCGCTCTGGATGCGGGATTCCTGGGTGACCGACAACGACGCCGCCGGCCCGGGCGCGGGGATGCTCGTCTGGGGACAGGCCACGCTCGACGGGTGCACCGTCAGCGCCAACCTGGGCGGGCGCGGCGCCGGGCTGGCCGTCGAGGGGGTTGCCTCGCTTCAGAACTCCACCATTTCCGGCAACCAGGCGAACGCCCAGGCGTCGGGCGACGGGGGCGGGCTGCTGGTGCTCGCGGCGGGGAGCGCCACCCTCGTGCACTGCACCATCGCCGACAACTCCGCCCTGGGCGAGGGCGGGGGGCTCGCCAACGCGGGCGGGGCGATGCAGGCCTCGCTGAGCGTCTTCGCGATGAACGCCGCGCCGGTCGGTCCCGATGTCTCCGGACCGCTGGGCTCGCAAGGATGGAACCTCCTGCGATCGGGCGAGGGGGCGAGCGGGTTGGTGGGCAGTGACCTGGTGGGCCTGGACCCGCGCCTGCTCCCGCTGGGCGACAACTCCGGGCCTACGCCCACGCACCTGCCGCGCGCGTACAGCCGCGCCATCGACGCCGCGCCGGCGCCGTGCACCCTGCCCGTGGATCAGCGGGGACTGGCCCGCCCGCAGCCGGGGATCACCGGCGCTGACCCGGCCTGCGACCTCGGCGCCGTCGAGGCCCCCACCGCCGACCCGCCCTGCCCGGCCGATGTCGACGACGGCAGCGGGCTGGGCCAACCGGACGGGGGCGTGGACGTCAACGACCTGACCTATTTCCTGGGCAGGTACGAGGAGGGCGACGTGCACGCCGACCTGGACGACGGCTCGGGCACGGGCACGCACGACCTGGGCGTGGACATCAACGACCTGCTCTTCTTCCTGACCCGGTACGAGAGCGGATGCTGACGCGCCCAGCGGTCCGGCCCGCTCCTACTCTTGCCGCGGTCAAGCCCTGATCGCCGGCATGCCCCACGCACCGGGGTGAAGGAACGGCGACGAACGTCGCCGCGCGACCATGTTCGAGAAGCTCAACGACGCGTTCAACGGGCTGTTCCGCAAACTCTCCGGTCAGGCCACGATCTCCGAGAAGAACGTCGCCGACGCCATGGGCGACGTGCGCCACGCCCTGCTCGAGGCCGACGTGCACGTGGACGTGGTCGACGCGTTCTGCGCGCGGGTGATGGCCGAGGCCGCCGGGCGCGAGGTCACCAAGCGCATCAGCCCCGCGCAGGAGATGATCGCGATCGTCCACCAGGAACTGGTCAAGGTCCTGGGGGGCGAGGCGGCCCTGAGCGAGCCCGCCGCGGACGTGCAGGCGAGCCCCTCGGTGCCCATGGGCGAAGGGAAGATCTCGCTGGGGGGCGGGGAGACCGAGCCGATCATGCGGGTCAGCCCCGGCCCGGCCGTCGTGATGATGTGCGGGCTCCAGGGATCGGGCAAGACCACGACCTGCGGGAAGCTGGCAGCGTACCTCAAGAGGCGCGGGCGCAGCGTCCTGCTGGTGGCGGCGGACTTGCAGCGCCCCGCGGCGGTCGAACAGTTGCAGACCGTCGCCCAGCAGGTGCAGGCGGACCTGCCCGGCGGCGCGCGCGTGGAGTTCTACAGCGAGCCCGAGAAGGTCGCCGCGTACGGGAAGGCCGTGGGCGTGGCGGTGGACGTCTGCGCCCGCGGCGTGGAGCACGCCCGAGCCAAGGGCATCGACACGGTGATCCTCGACACCGCCGGGCGCCTGCACGTCAACGACTCGCTCATGCGCGAGCTGGCGCAGGTGAACCAGCGCGTCCGACCCCACCACATCTTCCTCGTCGTCGACGCCATGACCGGGCAGGACGCCGTCAACTCGGCCCGCGAGTTCCACAAGCAGCTCGAGGTCGATGGGATCGTGCTGACGAAGTTCGACAGCGACACGCGGGGCGGGGCCGCCATCAGCGTGCGCGAGGTGACGGGCGCGACCATCAAGTTCATCGGCGTGGGCGAGAAGCTCGACGCGCTCGAGGAATTTCACGCCAAGCGCATGGCCGGGCGAATCCTGGGCATGGGCGACGTGGTGAGCCTCGTGGAGAAGGCCCAGGAGCAGGTCAGCCAGGAGGAGGCCGAGCGGCTCAACGAGAAGCTCGCCAAGGGCGAGATGACGATGGACGACTTCCTCAAGCAGATGCGGATGCTGCGAAAGATGGGCCCCCTGAAGAACCTGCTGGGGATGCTCCCGGGCGTGGGGAGCATGCTCAAGGACGTCAACATCGACGAGAAGCAGCTCGACCGCACCGAGGCGATGATCCACTCCATGAACAAGGAGGAGCGGCGCAAGCCTGAGCTCATCGATATCTCCCGCCGCCGGCGCATCAGCAGGGGCAGCGGCACCCAGGCCGAAGAAGTCGGCGCCCTGGTCAAGCAGTTCCAGGGCGTCACCCGCATGACCCGCCAGCTCGCGGGCATGAGCCTCAAGGAGCGAGCCGCCGCCATGAAGGGCGCCGAGGCCTCCAGCGCGGGCGTCCCGCCCGGCCTGCTGCGGCGGGGGGGGAGCACCGCGGCCCCGAGCATCAAGGACCGCTTCAAGAAGCGGAAAAAGTAGGCGGACCCGTCACTTGACCTTGGGGCGCTTGTCCGGCGACGCCGGCACCGGCGGGATCTCCACGGGCTTCTCCTTGATCAGCCCCAGCAGGTGGTCAACGGCGGCCCGGAGCTGGGCGTCCTCTCCCAGGTAGGTCGCGTGGGGGAGATTGTCGACCACGCTGTCGGGCTCGACCCCATGGCCCTCGATCAGCCAGTGCCCCTCGGGCGCGAATACGCCCGACTCGCCCGCGCTGGCGATCCCGTTATCGACGAGGGTGTTCTCCATGGAGAGCCAGATCTCGCCGCCCCACGTGCGCGTGCCGATGACCTTGCCGAGCCCCAGGCGCTTGAAGCCCTCGGAGAACGCCTCGCCGTCGGAGGCGGTGTTCTCGTTGCACAAGGCCGCCATGTGCCCGCGGAACGCGTACTGCATGTTCCAGCTGGGCCCGCGCCCGGTGTGCTGGCTCCAGTACATCCAGGCCTTTCGCATGAGGCGCGACAGGACCCAGGAGTCGATGTTCCCCCCGCGGTTGTCCCGCACATCCACGATCAGACCCTTGCGGTTGAACACGGGGTAGAAATCGCGCGCGAACTGCGAGAAATCCCCGCCGCCCATGGCGCGCAGGTGCACGTACCCGACCTGCCCGTCGGACCACGCCTCGACGAGCCGGCGGCGCGACACTTCCCAGGAGCGATAGCGAAGCTCCGTGTCCTGGCCCGGGTCCAGCGGGCGCACGATGACGTCGCGCCCCGCGGCGTCGCCCCCCGCCGTCCGCACGTGCAGCAGCACCTGACGACCGGCCTGCTGGCGCAGCAGCGGCGCCAGGTCGGGGACGGAGAGCACCCCCACGCCGTTGACCGCTTCGATGACCTCTCCCTCCTTCACGATCGACGAAGGGTGGTCGAGCGGGGAGCGGATGTCGGGCTCGTCCGGGTCGGCACGCAGGACCTTGGCCACCACGTAGCCACCGGCGCCCGGATCGCGCACCAGATCGGCCCCCAGCGTCGCCACCATGATCGCGTCGTCGCCCTTGCGCAGGTCCCCGCGCACCACGAAGTGGTGCAGGGCGCTGAGCTCGCCGGTCACCTCGGCCAGGATGTCCGAGAGCTCCTCGCGGCCTCGCACGCGGTCCACCCACGGGCGGTACTTGGCCAGCACGCCCTTCCAGTCCACGCGGTGCATGTTCTTGTCGTAGAAGTAGTCGCGCAGCAGGCGCCAGGCCTCGACGTACATCTGGCGCCATTCCTCGGGCGGCGAGACGGACAGCGACCACCCCGAAAGGTCCACGCCCGCCTTCTCCAGCTCCGCCTTGGCGGGCGTGGCGTCCACCACGTAGAACGCGTCCCCCTTGCGCAGCAGCAGCTTCTTGCGATCCGCGGACATCTCCGCGGTACGGATGCCCGAGGCGACGACCTTTACCTCCGGCTTGTCGTTGGAGATGGGCAAGGACACGAGCGCCTGGCCCCCGCCCTCCTCGCCCTCGGGCTCGCCCACGCTGGACGACATGTAGAACAGCGCCTTCTCCGTCAGCATGAGTTCCGAGTAGTTCCCGTTGGGGACGGGCACCACGAACAGCCGCTCGGGGAGCCCCTCGGCGACGATCTCGACCTTGGCGGGCTCCTTCTTGGCGTCCTTCGTGTCCGCCGCGGGCCGGGGCTTGTCGTCGCCCTGCGCCCCCGTAACCGGCTCTTCGCCCTTGGCGCCGTTCTGGGAGGGCTCGCCGGGCTTCTTCTCGGGC
>JBGAOG010000050.1:7109-23346 GCA_044221985.1 Phycisphaerales bacterium | reverse complement strand
CTTGGGGCCGCCTTCAGTCCCAGGATGTGATGGGCCGACATCGAGGTGCCAAACCGCTCCGCCGCTATGGACGCTCGGGAGCGATCAGCCTGTTATCCCCGGGGTACCTTTTATCCGATGAGCTACGACCCTTCCACACGGGATCGCAGGATCACTAGAGCCCTCTTTCGAGACTGCTCGACCCGTCGGTCTCGCAGTAAAGCCGGCTTGTGCTCTTGCACTCGACACACGGTTTCCATCCGTGCTGAGCCGACCTTTGCACTCCTCCGTTACCTTTTTGGAGGAGACCGCCCCAGTCAAACTACCCGACACGCACTGTCCCACGCCCGGATTCACGGGAATCATGGTTAGGCCACAAACTTGTTCAGGGTGGTATTTCACCTGTGCCTCTTCCCGGACCGGAATCCGGGCGTCGAAGGCTCCCACCTATGCTACGCAAAGCATGCTCGTGGCCAATACGAGCCTATAGTGAAGGTCCACGGGGTCTTTCCGTCTTGCTGCGGGTAGGCGGCATCTTCACCGCCACTACTATTTCACCGAGTCGGTCGTGGAGACAGTGCTCCAGTGATTACGCTATTCATGCGCGTCGGAACTTACCCGACAAGGAACTTCGCTACCTTAGGACCGTCATAGTTACGGCCGCCATTCCCCGGTGCTTCGGTCATGACCTTCTCTTGCGATGAGCCACTTCCTTGACATTCCGGTATTGGGCAAGCGTCACTCTGTATACGTCGACTTGCGTCTTAGCACAGAGCTGTGTTTTTGATAAACAGTTCCCAGAGCCTTTTCTCTGCGCCCTTTCCTTGCGGAAGAGGGCCCCCTTATCGCGAACTTACGGGGTTAACTTGCCTAGTTCCTTCACGACCGTTCTCTCGAGCGCCTGAGGCTATTCGCCCCGCCCACCTGTGTCAGTTTTGGTACGGGACACGCTTTGCCCTCGTGGCTTTTCTAGGAACTCCTCCGACCTGCATCGGCCTCAAGGGCCTGGGCACAGCTAACGTCCCCGCAGATCTTTGGAATTCGCACCACGATTTGATCTCCGCGTGTGCTGGGGAATATTGACCCCATGTCCATCGACTACGCCTTTCGGCCTTGCCTTAGGACCCGGCTAACCCTGGGCGGATTTACCTTCCCCAGGAAACCTTGGGCATACGGCGAACGGGATTCTCACCCGTCTAATCGTTACTCAAGCCGGCATATTCACTTGTTACAGCTCCACCTATCCTTCCGGAACGGCTTCACCGCCGTAACAACGCTCTCCTACCGCTCTTTCGAGCCCGCAGCTTCGGCTCTCTGCTTATTCCCGATCATTATCGGCGCCAGATTCCTCGTCCAGTGAGCTGTTACGCACTCTTTAAATGGTGGCTGCTTCTAAGCCAACATCCTGGATGTCACTGCAATCTGACTTCCTTTCGAACTGAGCAGAGATTTGGGACCTTAGCTGGCGATCAGGATTGTTCTCCTCTTGACGATGGATATTGTCACTCACCGTCTATCTCCCAGGGCTACGCACGTGGCATTCGGAGTTTGGTTGGTCCGGCTAGTCGGTTAGACCGCTCAAACCATCCAGTCGCTCTACCTCCACGGGCTGATCCCTGAGGCTAACCCTAAAGTTATTTCGGAGAGAACGAGCTATCTCCCAGTTTGATTGTACTTTGAACCCTCCCGTCAGCTCATCGCAGAACTTTTCAACGTTCACGCGTTCGACCCTCCAGGCGGTTTTACCCGCCCTTCAGTCTGGCCAACGGTAGATCACAAGGTTTCGCGTCTATCCCGTACGACTTAGCGCCCCATTCGGACTCGCTTTCGCTCCGCCTCCGGCCCGTTGGGCCTTAGGCTCGCCGTACAGAATAAGTCGCCGGCTCATTATGCAAAAAGCACGCCGTCAGGCTTGCGCCCTCCGACCGCTTGTAAGCACACGGTTTCAGCTTCTCTTTCACCCGGCTCATCGCCGTGGTTTTCATCATTCAGTCGCCTTACTAGTTCGCTATCGGTCGTCAAGGAGTATTTAGCCTTGGAGGGTGGACCCCCCATCTTCGACCCCGGTTTCCCGAGCCAGAGTCTAATCCATGGGCTCAGCAGACTTCGGTTACAGGGCTTTCACCTTCTGCGGCGCGTCGTTCCATACGCTTCGCTCGTCGTCTGCCTTATCCGCTTTCGCTCGCCGCTACTCACGGAATCGCGGTTGCTTTCTTTTCCTGTGCCTACTGAGATGTTTCACTTCAGCACGTTCGCTCCCTGCGCCTATGCATTCAGCGCAAGGTACCCCGAAGGGTGGGTTGCCCCATTCGGACACCCCAGGATCTCGGCTTGGTTACCAGCTCCCCTGGGCTTTTCGCAGGTTCCTACGTCCTTCATCGCCTCTTGACGCCAAGACATCCACCGTGTGCCCTTCTGCCTGGTCATACCAACCGGACGCCGATGCCGCCCTCGCGGGCTTTCTCGACCCCGGCCAGTTGTTTCCATGGTGGCCTTGCATTGACCACCAAGTATCCAGCCCGACAACCCCGCACTCGCGTGCGAAGCCCGGCACGGACCCGGCCGCCTTTGGCACTGCAAAATCACGTTCTCGGTGCGGGCCCGACACGCCAGTTCATCCCCGGCGCCGGCCCGTCCAGCAACTTCCCTCCCTTGCCCGATGCTCGTCGCATCGGTGAGCGGCCACAAGGCTCCACCCCCGGCTTGCGCCGCGGGCTTCCCTCGTCCAACCGCCCGGGAGGGGCGATCGTTCGTATCCGGTTGTCAATGAGCTTGCCCCGTCAGGTCCCACCCGTCGGAGGCCGGCTTCACCCCTTCGGGCTGGCCGTCTGCCATTTTCTGGCAGGGGAGGAGTGTAGACCCACCTCCGTGCGGGTCAAGCCTTCACCAGCGAGAAAACCCCAACTCCTTTGAACAGCCGCACATATGCCGAATCAACCACCCCCGCCTCCGCCCCCGCCGCCCAGGCTCGTCGGGGGACGATCCCGACCGGGGGCCGGGGCCGTCGGCCCGGGTTGTTGGGGGGTGTTCGTGGGCGCCTTGGCGACCTTGGACATCCGGTACATCGCTTCCAGCCGCTTGAACACCGGAGATGCCGACTCCTCCTCGGGATTTCGCGTGACCAGTGTCCCGTCCTTTTCACGGAGCACGGCGGACAGGGTCTCGCGTGAGTGTCCCTGGAGCTCCGGGTCCGCCATCAACGCCCGCTGGGCGTCCAGAAACACCGCGCTCACACCCGCCGCCAGGCTCGTCGGGCCGGGGGTTGAATCCACCCCCTCGAGCTGGATCACACCCTCGGCGGGATCCGCCCTGGTCGGCGAGGGCGGCGTCAACGGCGGGACGTCCGGGCCGGCGAACCGCCCCTGGCCCGGGCGTCCCGGGCGGCCATCGGGGCCTGCCGGAGGGGCGCTGGGCGACGGGGCCGAGCCGGTCAGGGGCTGCCCGAGGGGGAACTTCTCGCCCACTTTCTTGAGGTCGTAGATCGGCAACGCGGGAACCTTGATCTCGGCCGCGAACGTGTCTCCGGGCGTCACGCGAGGCGAGGCCTTGCGCCATTGCCCGTAATAGAACACAAACAGGTCGGCCGTGGCCGATGAAGAAGTCCCGCGTGGGCTCGACCTCGATGGGCTCGCTCCAATCTGACCAGACGCCGCGGGCCAGAGAGTCCTTGGCGATGCCCTCCTGCTCCTTGCGCAGGGCACGCCCGAAGAGCGGGTTGTTCACCACCACGCGCAGGCGGTAGCGATACGCCGCCCCGGGCGTCGCGGTCATGTCGTGCGACCACAGGCGGATGTCCGGGTCGTCGAGCAGGGGGACGGCCAGGGGCTGGATCGGCTGCGTGCCGGGGGGCGGGGAGTCGACGAGCTTGACGCCCAAGTCGCCCAACCGCCGCTCCACGCCCTTGATCTGCTGCGTCAGGTTCCGCACCTGGCTCAGGAGCGTCGCGCGGCGTTGGGTGGGGTCCTCCTTCTTGGGCTGGGAGGAGGGGCCAGGCCCGCTCGGGGGCGGGCCCGCGCGCCCGCCGCCGCCGCCGCGTCCACCCCCTCCGCTGGGGGGCGGTGGAGGCGGGGGAGCGGAGCCCGCGCGCTTCTGGTTGGGATCGGGCGCGGGCAGGTGGGAGAGTTCATCCTCCGCCTGCGCCAGGCGGGCCCTGAGGTCCGTCCTCTGCTTCTGGAGGCGGTCGATCTGGGCCTGCTGATCGGCCATCTCGACGCGCTCGTGCATCTCGGCCGGCTCGGCCCACGACTGCCCCGCGATCAGGGCGTAGTACGCGGGGCGCTGGATCTGCTCGGCCATCTGGTGCACCTGCCCAAGCTCGCTGGGCACGTCGCCCACGTTGCGGACGTGTGCGCTCCATTCCTGGAGCGAGTTCCACCGCCCCGGCATGCCCGAGAGGAGCGTGCTGGTCCCCGCCTTCTCGCTCGAGCCCAGGGCGGGGCGCACCAGCTCACGCTCCATCTCCACCGCGACGATGTCGATCATCGCCACGTCCGTGCGCAGGGGGTCCTGCCAGTAACCGCGCGGGATGGGCTGCGTCTTGCCCTCGCCGTCGGGGTCGGCCAGGAGGGCGGCACGCAGGGCGGCCCCGCTGAAGTGCCCTTCCACGCTCACGCCGACCTTGTCGAACGGCTGGGCCGAGGGCAGGAGCTTGGCCAGGTCGGGGTGGTGCACCTGCTCGGCGGGATGGATGGTGGCCGCGAGCGTGGCGCCGACCACGCCGGTGGGCGCGGGCACCGCCAGGGGCGCATAGTCCACGACCGCGGCAACCTCGACCGAGCGACCCTCCGCCACCACCGCCGCGGCCCCCAGGGCCGCGATGTTCGCCGCGGGGATTACCGGCCTGGCCAGCCGGTCGGCCAGGGTCTTGGGAAGGTCGATGGCGAGCGGGGGCGGGAGCGTGGGGTTGTCGGTCTCGACCTTCCCCTTGAGCGCGCGGGCGGCGTCCTCGGCGGGCTTGAAGGCCTGGTCGGGGGGGAGGGCCTGGCCCTTGCCCACCGCCACGCGGTTGGGCTGGTGCAGCACCTGCAACCCCACGATCCCCACCAGGGCGACTCCCACGACGCCCAGGACGACCTTCTCAACGTGCTGCTCGATCCACGGCAGGCCCTTGGTCTTCATCGTTCGTTCCTTCACTCAGCTCGATCTTCCGCGGCGCCCTCGCAACCCGGCGCCACGGGCGTTTGCTCAGGCAATCCCCAGGGACTTCTTCACGCTCGCGGGCATCAGGGGCGCGAGCCAGGACCGCAGCCACACCGTCTCCAGCGTGATGGTCGCGCGGACCACGTGGCGCGGCCCGTACGCGTACCCGCGGGCCAGGTCCTCCCTCGCGTTGACGCCGTCGAGGCGCACGCCGATCACCGTGTTGAAGTTCACGCGGGTCAGCGCGTCGAGGAACCTGGGCAGGTCCTCGGAGGCCACCACCGCGACGATCTCCGCCGTGCGCACCTCGTAGTCGGGGTTCTGGGGAGAGCTGGCTCGCCCGGTGATCGACACGGCCAGGTTGGGCTGGACCTGGGCCCCCGGGGCTGCCGCCGCGGGGGGTGCGGCCTGGGGCTGGCCAGGGTCGGGCACCTCGATCGAGGCCTCCACGGCGCCCAGGCGGGCCGGCGGGTTCAGTCCGATGCGCTCGACGCGCTTGACGACCGAGTGCTCCACGTCGGTGGGTTGCCCGTCGCGCGTGTTCGCCAGGCGAACGCCCGCGAGGATGTCCGACAGCATCCAGCAGTCCCACTGGTAGATGAACATCTCCGTCTCGCTGCGCCGGGCCTTGAGCAGGACGTCGGTGGGGAGCTGGCGGAACGGGCTCGACCCCGCGCCCTCGCCCGCCGGGCCCAGGGCGCCCCGCGACATGTACACCGAGAACTCCCGGGCCGCGGACTGGTACGCCCCCAGGCGGAGCTTCTTGCTCAGGTCATCGAGCTGGGCCTGCTCGGCGGGGGTCAGCTCCCGGTTCCCCGCGGTCATCTGCTCGCGCGCGATCTGGCGCCGCTCGTTGATCGCCCGCAGAACGGCGGCCGGCGTCGGGGGCTCACCCGCGCGCGCCGCTCGCAGCAGCTCGGTGTACGGGTCGGGCTTGCCCCTCTTGCCCAGCAGGGCGTCTTCCATGGCGCGGAGCCCCGGCTCGATCAGCTCGCGCTGGGCCTGGGCCAGCGCCTTCCTGCGCTGCTCCTCGGGGATCTGCTTGATCTGATCGGGCGTCTTGTCCCCGAAGGCCGACTTGGCCACCTCGGCCTCGCCCGGGCCGGGCAAGAGCTCGGGCACCAGCGCCGCGTGCTCGCCCCGCCCCACGCCCGCGGCGTCGGGCCCGGCGCCGCGGTTGAAGTCGCTCATGCGCTTGAGCACGGCCTCGGTCTGGCGCGCCAGTTCAGCCTTGATGGCCTTGAAGTGCTCGGTGATGACGTGGTTGGGCGCGTCCTTGAGCTCCAGGGGCTTCTCGCCCGGGAGGGGCGAGGCGATGGAGTAGGTCACGGACATCGCGCTGACCTTGGTGTACTCGGTGCCGCCCCGGCCCTGCTGGTCGCTCTGGATCTTCTTGTTCCACGACGTGCTGAAGAACCACGCCGCGGGCAGGGAGCCCAGGATCAGCAGCGCGCAGACCAGGACGATCCAGTTCTTCCTGACCCAGTCCATGATCGGCTTCACTTGGCGCTCCCTTCCTCGACCGCGAGCCACTCGATGTGGACGGTCATCCGCCCCTTGGCCCGCTGTTCCACGCTCACGGGGCTCATCCGATCCAGCTCGCCCTGGGCCGCCTGATCGTCCCCGGTCATCGTCGTCCCGCTGTCTGGGGGCGCCATCGGGGGCGGGGCGCCCATCCCGCCCCTTCCGCCGCCGGGGGGAGGCATCGTGCCCGGGCCCGCGCCGGGGCGTCCGGCGCGCCCGCTTCGCCCGCCGCCACGCTCGTCCACCGGGGGCGCGACGGGCCCTCCGATGCCGGGTCCCGCGGGCAGACCCTCGCTGATCCCGGACGCCGGCGCCTCGCCCTCGCGCACCGAGAGGCTCCCGTCCACGTAGACGATGCGGTAGGGCACGCCCTCACGCTTCTCGTTCTCGCGCAGCCACTTCTCCAGCGCGTCCTGCGCGAAGCGCCGGGCCTCGGTGTTGTCCGTGTTCAGTTCCAGCACGCAGCGCACCCTGGGACGCTTGGCCACGTCGTCGGCGCCCTTCTCCTCGGGCGCCTCGTAGGTGGTGGCCAGCGAGGCCACGTCGAACGCCGGACCCGCGGGCTTGTCGCCGGGCTGCTTGGCGTTGGCGGCGGCCATCATCAACCCCACGTCGTTGACGATGTGCGGGTAGAAGTCCCGACGGCTGGTCACGTCGATCAGGTTGGCCACGGCGAAGTCGGGCTTGGCCCCGCCGATGACCCCGGCCTTCTGGGCCTCCTCCTTCTGGGCGGCGGCCAGTTGCATGGCCTCGCCCACGATCTTGTCGATGGGCCGATCCTTGATCTTCATGCTGTCGATGACGGGGCGGGCGAAGAACGCGGCGCTGCCCGCGACCGCCAGCGCCGCCGCCGTCGCGAAGATCGGCACCTTGCTCTTCCAGGCCGTGTCGCGCATCACCGACACGGGCATGAGGTTGCCCCCGCAGGCGTTGAGCCCCAGCGACTGCAGGCACAGCCCGTACGACGTGCACATGTTCAAGGACAGGTCGTTGAACGCCGCGGTGCGTTCGGCCGCGATGCCCTCGGGGGGCTTGATCCGCTTGAACTCCTCGACGCGATACACCTCCAGCCCCAGCTGTTGCTTGAAGTACTTGCGCAGGCCCGGGAGCCGGAACGTGCTGCCCACCCCCACCACGCGGGTGAGCTTGGCGTCCTTGTGCAGGCTCTGGTAGTACCCGATGGAGCGGGAGATCTCGGTGGCCAGGTCGGTGAAGATCGGACGCATCTCCTGGAAGACGCGCCGGGCGTGCTCGGTCTGCTCGGCCTCCCTCTTGAGCTTCTCGGCCTTGGGGTAGCTCAGGGTGAACGCCTGGACCAGGGCCTCGGTGAACTGGTGCCCGCCCATCGGGAACGTGCGGACCCACATGCGCCCCGGCTCGGCGATCACGATGTCCGTCGACGCCGTCCCGATGTCCACGATGATCGTGCCGGGCGTCTGGGGCCCGAAGTCAAGGTCCCATGCCATGGCGTTGTACACCGCCAGCGGGCTGAGCGTCACGACGTCGGGCGTAAGTCCAAAGTCCGCAAGGAGTTGCAGCCGCTCCTTGAGGTTGTCCTTGCGCATCGCGAAGATGCCCACGCCCACGTCGGGCGAGTCGGGCGCGACGAACGTCTGGTAGTCCCACTCCACCTCTTCGAGGGGAACGGGAATCTGCTGCATCGCCTCGAAGCGGACGATATCGGGCACCTTCTTGGGCTCCACCGGCGGGAGCTTGCAGAAGCGGGCGAAGGCCGACTGCCCGGGCACGCTGATCGCCAGGGCGCCCTTGGTCAGGTCCACCTGCCCCACGAGTTGCTGGAGCCCCAGGCGGATCACCTCGTTGGCTTCGACACCGGGCGTGCTGAGCACCTTGGGGTGCTGCGCGACGGCAAAGTCCACCATGCGGACGCTGGTCTCGTCCACCCGCTCCATCTTGAGGGCCTTGATCGCGGTCGCGCCGATCTCCAGCCCCCAGCTCTCGTTCTTGCTCGCCATGCGTGCTCCTTGGACGGAAGGGGGACAGTGTAGAGGGAAGGTCAGTCATGAGTGGGGAATGCGGGGCGGCAGCCGAGCCGCGCTCACTCCTCACGCGATCCCCACGAGACTTCGCTCCCAAGCGTTGCCCGGTTTCCTCACGCGGTGGAGTGGTGACATTCGGGTGACAGAACGTGCTCCGCCCGCCCCCGCGCCGCGGGATTCCAAACAAATTCCGATCGCCATCCGGGCCCCCGCGCCCGGGGCCAACGAAAACGGGCCGGAACCCTGCGGTTCCGGCCCTTCGAGGCTGTGCTGACTGTGCGGAGCGGATCAGTATCCGCGGCGTCCGCCGCCGCCGCCACCGAACCCGCCGCGGCCGCCACCGCCGCCGCCACCGAACCCGCCACGGCCGCCGCCGCCGCCCTCGCGGGGCTTGGCCTCGTTGACGGTCAGGTCGCGTCCGTCGACGTTCTTCCCGCTGAGGGCGGCCATGGCCGCGCGGGCGTGATCGTCATTGGCGAATTCGACGAAGCCGAACCCGCGCGGGCGGCCCGTCTCGCGGTCCATGACCAGGGACGCGGAGGAGACCTCGCCATGGGCGGCGAAGAGCTCGCGGAGCTGGGCTTCGGAGGTGTTGAACGACAGATTACCGACGTAAAGCTTCATAGCTTTCTTCCATGCCCGATGGGACTTGACTGGGAAACCGGTGCTTGGCTCGGGCGGAGAAAGCGTCGGGAGACCTGCGAGGACTCGACCGACAGGGCCGGGCCAGAACAGAGATCACGGAGAATACTAGGCGCGCCGCGGACGGTGCACCAGGCCACCGGTGGCAACCCGCCATGGGCGCAAAAACGACCTGCCCCCAGCAGGTTCGGACGCAGGTCGGGCAGCACACCGCCTGAGCGCCCCCCGCCGGACCGGGCACATGGGAGACGAACCTGGCGGCATCGAAGCGTGCGGTTGGGGTTTCGCGGGAACTTCAGGGGTATCGCGCGGATGAGCAGAAGGGGTAGGCGGCAGGCGGGACGCCTGCCCCACGAGCCTGGGTAGAAGAAACCTCTTCACCGCGTCACCCCTTCACCGCGTCAAGAGAACCCTCCCTGATGGTCGGACTGCATGTCCCCTTCTTCTTCTGATCCAAGCGCGTCTCGTCGGCACCCGCGCTGGCCCAAAGCCCGGATAACGGCGTTGTTCCAGCTCCTGTACCACGCAGTACAGGAGCTGTACTGATTGGTACAGGGGCTGGATGGAGTGGTGCGGGGGGCGGAGAGAGGATGGGATTTCATTGACGGACGAGCCAAGCCTGTGTATTTTGGACCCTGAAGGGAGACAAGACATGCGTTTGACTCTCGCTCTTGCAGCGATTGGTGCGCTCGTGCCGGCCCGGCGCGCCGTCGCCGATCCGGTCTGGTTTACCTCGCCTGTCAATGGCCATCAGTATGGATTGACCACACCCGCGAGTTGGCATGACGCGAGGGCGGAGGCGATTTCTTTCAGCGGCGACCTGGTGACGGTCCGCAGCGCCGCCGAGGATGCGTGGCTCCAGACGACGTTTCTTTCAATCGACTTGCAGAAGGTGTGGATCGGGTTTACAGACGAGGCGGTCGAGGGCCAGTGGGTGTGGGTGAGCGGCGAGCCGGTGACCTACACCAACTGGTATCCGGGAGAGCCCAACGACTGGCCGTCAAGCCCGCAGGGCGAGGATTACGCCTCCTACTTCTTCCCGTGGAACCAGCAGTGGCTCGACTATCCGTCGCCGTTCTACGGGGACTATCCAGTGTTGTTTCCCGGCATCGTTGAGGTGGTTCCGGCCCCGCCGACGGCCTGCCTTCTCTTGGCGGGAAATCTCCTCGCGCGGCGACGGCGGTGAGCGCACAGTCGTTGAGAGCTAGGGCTCGTCCACTCGCGGCGACCCAAAGGTGCGGTAGCAGGTCGGTAGAACCGTGGTACGATGTGCCCCATGAACAAGCAGGGAATCTTCGACCACTTCTATGACCAATACAAAGCACAGACCGCAGAAGCGGATTACATCTACAGGCGAGCGGCGCTTTGGCTTACAGCGAACAGTTTGGTTGGCACCGCTATCGCGGCCCTAGCTACGCGGGGCCCGGACCGACGATTCGGGATCGACATTTCAGAGCCGACGGCTATGGTCGTGTGCGGACTTTCAGCGAGTTCCCTTGCGCTGGCATTCGCGTGCATGGGAGCGTCGCTGTTCCCGCGGTCCTATGGTCGATTCTCGCTTCCTCACGAAGTGCTGACTTGGATGCAAGAGTATCGTACAGAGCTCGACCACGGAAAATATCCGCCGGAGTTTCGAGACGACGCGGTTTCCGATGTTCTGCTTGACGAATTAGCAAAGGTTCTTGCAGAAAAGACGAAGCACAACGCGAAGCTGAATGAACTTAGACACCGCATGCTGGGGCGATCTTCGGTGTTTACGCTGGGGTCTGTCCTCGGGCTTATGCTTCTCCTGTGCGCCGCTGTTGTTGGCGCGACAGGCAATACAAAGGGTGTTGTTTCTCCTTCTCCGAGTGAGGCTCAAATGCTGAACACCGTTACAACTACATCGGATCAGGGACCACGTCCCCCCGCGCCGCCACCATCGAAGCCTCCAGGGTCTGGCACCATTACGAAGGGCGGCTAAATCCGGGCGGGGTGGCATTGAAGTCGCCCGTTGACGTGTCATTGAAGTTGTGCTCTGGACAACTTCAATGCTCTTGGGGCGCACCGAAGACATTGACGTTGCTCAAGGCCGCAACGTCAATGGCACAAAACCACGAGAGCCCTCCTTCACAGTCGGGCCGCAGGTCTTTCCCGTGTCGCGTCTCGCGGTTCGCCCCGCGAAGGGCCCTCGCTCGCGCTTCGGGCTCGGGCTAGGTTCGTCTCGTCGGCTCCACGCTGGGCAACGGACCCAGGAGGTTGGGGCCGAGCAGATCGGCCTCGAAGCTGCTGGCCTGGTTGCGGCGCTGGGTGATGGGGCCTTCGGGATCGCCGCGGAGGAACTGGCGGATGAGGCGTTCGTGCTCGGAGAGGGCGAGGGCCTCGGGCGCGGGGACCTTGCGCAGGCGGTCGAACCAGTCCCGGGTGTCCACGCGCAGCATCCGCCCCTTGTCGAGCATGGCCATGCGGTCGGCGATGGTGAAGGCCGAGTCCATCTCGTGGGTGACGACGACGCTGGTGACGCCGAGCTGGCGCGAGAGGGCGACGATGAGCTGGTCGATCTCGGCGCTGGTGACGGGATCGAGCCCGGCGCTGGGCTCGTCGTAGAAGAGGATCTCGGGGTCGAGGGCCAGCGCGCGGGCCAGCCCGGCGCGCTTCTTCATGCCCCCGCTGAGCTGGGCGGGGAACTTCGAGGCGTGCTCGCGCAGCCCGACGAGCTCGAGCTTGATCTTGACCTGGATGTCGATGATGTTGGAATCGAGGTCGGTGTGCTCGTGCAGGGGCAGGGCGACGTTCTCGGCGATGGTCATGCTGTTGAACAGCGCGCCGCTCTGGAAGAGGATGCCGAAACGCTTGCGGATGGGGTCCATCGCCTCGCCGTGCAGGCCGGTGATGTCCTGCCCGAGGATGGAGATCGACCCGGCGTCGGGGCGGACGGAGCCGATGAGGTGCCGCAGGAGGGTGCTCTTGCCCGAGCCGCTGCCCCCGAGGATGACCATGGTCTCGCCGCGCCGGATGTCGAGGGTGATGTCCTCGAGGACGCTGCGTCCATCGAAGGCCTTGGCCAGGCCCTGCACGCGGATGGCGGGCTCGGTGTCGGCGGGGGCTGGAGTGGGCTGGGCGGGCATGGGCCGCCTACTTCGGGTCCTTGGGCGCGGGGTCGGCGGGCGACGCGGGGGCGGGCCCGAGGAGCATGATCGGCTCCCCGTCGGGGGCCAGGACCCCCAGGTCCTCGAGGATGTTGGCCTGCCCCTGGCGCGGCCCGTAATTCTGCTGCTGGGGGAGGACCAGCAGGATGTAGGCGTCGCCCTTCTCGAACTCGGCGAGGACCGGGAAGTAGGCCTTCCCCTCGCCCTGCATGCGGGTGAGGATGCGCTGGTCCTGGGTGAGGGTGATGAACGAGTGGGCGAGGTCCGACAGGCTGCTCTTGGCCCGCTGGAACTTCCCGAGTTTGGCCTGGTAGGCGTCGCGGAAGCCCTTCATGTGGGCCTCGTCGAGGCGGGCGGCGGCGGCCTTGCTCAGGGCAGAGTCGAGCCCGCGGGCGTCCATGGCCTCAACGGCGATCATGGGCTGGGAGGCAAACTGGGCGAAGACCGACCCCGCGCGCGACGCGCCCCAGATCACGAAGATGCTCAGGAAAAGCCCGATGGTCCCGGTGACGACGCCCGTCACCGCCAGCCCGCGACCCTCGAGCGACCCGTCGGCGCGGGCATTGATGGCCAGAAGGGCCGCGATGCCCAGGCCCGCGGCGAACAGCCCCAGGGGTGCACCGACCAGGATGCAACACGTCGGGATCGAGAGGATCCCCAGGATCAGCGAGACCACCGCCATCACGCTGGTGCGGGGCTGGACGGCCATCTCGCCGCCGGGGACGGGGTAGGTTGGAATCTGGCTCATGAGAAAAGGTAGGCCGCACGCCATACCCAAACGGCCGGCAGAACGTGCCGGCGATTCTGCATTCGACTCCAGGAGTTCCAGCGCGGCGGAGGCCCGGTTTCCCCGGCCCCGGCTGGCGCTCGCCTCCGTAGCCTTCCGCGGCCCTCGGTGGTGGGCCTTCCCCCCTTGGCGCCGCGTGCCGGCCTACTTGCTGCGCCCCAGCCACCGGCCCTTGGCGTCGGCGAAGATCTGCGCCAGCCCGTGCCGCTGCATGAGCTGGACTCCCTCCTGCGCCGTCGTGCGGTACACCAGCAGGTTCTCGTTGCGCGAGTCGAGCACGACCAGCACGTCCTCGTTGCCGCTCTCGGCCGTCAGCATCGTGTAGCTCCCGCTCGAGGCCACCATCCCCGCGCGGGCGCTGCCCGTCAGGCCCACGATCGGCTGGTACGCGTCGCTATCGCCCAGCACGACGATCGCCAGCAGCACGCCCGCAAGAACCCACAGCCCCGCGCTGGCCAGGCGCGCGAAGGGCGCGCCCACGCCCGAACCCTGGCGGCCCGACGCGCGATCGATCCCGGTGGGAGTGTTGGTCATGGCTCACCGTCCCAGTTGCTGGCTGGCGTCCCCGCCCAGCGGGCGATAGCCCAGGCCCGTCAGCGTCCGCCGCGACGAATCCCACTTGAGCGCGACCATCTCGCCGCTGGCGCTGTCCAGCACGTACACCACGCTCCCGCCCTCGCCCAGTCGGCCCGCCAGCATCGCGTACTCCCCGCGCGGACGGTTGCCCCCCTGCGCGTAGGCCACGCCCGCCCAGCGCACCACCAGCAGCACCGCCAGCAGCACGGCATTGACGATCAGCGGCACGATGATCCGACCCGAGCGCATGGTCCAACCCTCCCAGGTTCCCCTCGCTCCCGCTCCGCCCCACCAGGCGCGGGCGACCTCTTCCCCGCGTCACCTCGACACCCGAGCACCCCGGCGCCTTCTCAGTCCTGGTGCCCGCGCTTCGACGGCAGGCAGTTCGCCCCCACCACGGCCGCGATGATGGCGATCATCAGCAGCATGTTGGTCGCGTAGGGCCGCGTGTCGTCCTCGCGCCCGGGCGTGGGCGTCTCGACCTTCTCCTGCTTCTTGGTCTGCGCGAAGGCCGGTTGGGCCAGCGCGGGGACAACGAGGAGGGCGAGGGCCAGGGCGATGTGGCGTGTCGTTCTCATGGCGGGTCATCCTATCGCGCCTGTGCCCGACGCCTCTCGATCGCCCGTTCGGGGGTAATTCGGGGTCGGGCGCTCCACGGGCTCACCCGTTGGCGCTGCGGAACCCCCCCACCAGCGGGCGGCTCACCCGATCGAACGCCGCGATGGGGATGTGCACCGTCCGCCAGCGCGGGCTGCGGGTCTTCATAACCGCGACGTAGTCGCGCAGGGTGACGGCCCGCAGCGAGTACCAGCGCCCCGCATGATCGAAGATCTCATCAAAGAGCGCGTCGGGCGGCTGGTCGTCGCACCAGTACACGAAGACGAACGCCGCCTCGAACTCCGGCTCGAACAGCCGCTCCCAACGCGACAGGCTCTCCACGTCCTCGAGCGTGACCCACGAGTCCAGCCGGGCGCGCCGAGGCGGGGGCAGGGGTCGGTCGGAGCGCAGCGGACCCAACAGCTCTTCCTGCGTGCTCGCCAGGCGGGGAGGGCGGTTGCGCCGCGCGGGGCTGATCCTGCGCCCCTTGACCTCCACGAGCAGGTTCGCTCCCTCGCCGTAGAGCACGAAGTCGAAGGACTTGAGCGAGCGCTTGGCCCCGTCGCCCTCCACCACGTTCCACGCCTGCCCCTCGGGCACGAGGGCCTTCTTCGCCTCGTCGACGGCCACGTAGGGAATCCGTCGCGAGCGGAGGAAGTCCTCGAAGGCGTGCTCGTAGTGGTGCCGGCGTTGGGCCACGCTACTTTCCCCGCTGGACGATCAGCTTGTCGAGCAGGGCCCGCTCGGCGTCGTGGTACTTGGTAAACGCTTCCTTGAGCTCACCGGCCAGGCGGGCAACGTCCTCGCGATCGGCGCTCGCGGGGGACGCCGCCAGGGCCGCGTCGAGCGACTCGCTGGCCGCGCGCAGGTCGCTGGCCGCCTGGGCATACGACCGCGTGGCGTCGTAGAGCACCTGCGACTCGAACTCCTTGGTCGTGGGCTGGATGAACAGGCGCCAGGGCTGGGAGCGCACCTCCACCGCCGTCAGCTTGAGCTGGTCGCTCATGAGGCGCATGTTGGCCACGATCCGGCGCAGGGCGGGCGTCTCCTCGCCCACCAGGGCCCCGAATCGGCCCACGGCGCCCGAGAAGGACTCCAGCGCCCGCCTCCCGTCGTCCAGCGCGATGCCCAGCTGGTCCATGGTCTTCTGATCGAGCTTGTCCGCCGCGCTCCGCACGCTGGCGATCGTCGCGTCGATGCGCTCGCGGTTGTCCCCGATGAGCCGGCGCACGTCGGCGATGGCGGCCCGTGCGTCCTCCAGCCCGACGTCGGCCTTGGTGAGGAGTGGGTCGAGCCTCCGCGAGGCGGTGTCGGCGTTGCCCAGGATCGAATCCAGGTTCTTTGTCCAACGCTCGACGCTGGCGCGCAGGTCGCGCCCGATCCCGCCCAGGTCGTCCACCGCCGCCTGGACCTTCGGGCCCGTCGCATCGAGCAGCTCGTTGGCGCGCGACACCCCGCCCGTGAGGGACTTGATCGCCTGGCGGACATTCTGGATCTCCTCCTGACCGATGCCCGACTGGGCCAGGATCCCCGGCGGGGCCAGGGCGCCCGACACCACCTCGCCGGCCTCCACCTCCGGGCCCGATCCTTGCGCCTTGCCCACGCCCGCGGGATCGCCCACCGACGAGATGTTCAGCGACGAGAGCGTCCCGATCAGGGGCATCTCCAGGGAGACGCTCGCGTTCTCGAACAGGGCCAGGTCCGAGCGCACCTCCACGCGAACGTCCACGCCCGTGGCCACGTCCCGCGGCCCCATCGTCGCCCGCGAGAACTCCACCCCCACCACCTTGCCCACCCGCTGCCCCCCCATCAGCACGTGCGAGCCGGGCTTGAGCCCCGTCGCCCCCTGGGCCAGCGAGAAGTGC
>JBGAOG010000050.1:0-7099 GCA_044221985.1 Phycisphaerales bacterium | reverse complement strand
GGCAGCGCCCGCCCTCCGGCCCCGGACCGCCCCTTGAGCATGAAGCTCACCACCACCGCCAGCCCCAGGCTGCCCAGGAGGAACACCGCCGCCACGATGTTGCCGCGATTGAACCGGTCGCCCATGCGCACAAGATACGAGCTCTTGGGCACGCCGACAATGCGCCCTATCCTCTCCCCCGCATGCCCATCCTCCCCCTTCCGCAGTTCGAGGAGGACCTCAAGGCCCTCCAGGAGGAAGATCGCAAGGCCTACCGGGCCCTGGCGGTCCCCAGGACGCTCGTCGTCCGCTTCGGCTCCATGTTGATGGTCGGGGAGTTTCCCTACGACGGGTCCGTCAAGCCCGGCTGCGGGAGCAAGCTCGTCGTCAAGACCCACCGCGGCACCGAGCTGGGCGAGATGCTCACCAGCACCTGCGCCAATTCCGGGTGCTCCAAGAGCGTCTCGCGCAAGGAGATGCTCCAGTACATCGAGAACTCCGGGGGACGCGACTACCCGTTCTTCCACGAGGGCCGCGTCCTGCGCGTCGCCACGCCCGAGGACCTCGACCAGCAGCAGCGCCTCGAGCAGGGCAAGCACGAGCTGCGTCTGAAGGCTCGCGGGGTCGTCGATCCCCTCCGCCTGCCCCTCAAGGTCGTCGAGGTCGAGCCGATCCTCGGGGGCGAACGCCTCACCGTCCATTACGTCAGCGAGGATCGCGTGGACCTCACCGGCGTCTATCGCGCCCTGCAGGAGACCTTCCCGGGACGCCTCGACATCAAGCACGTCGGCCCGCGCGACGAGGCCCGCTTGAACGCCGACTACGAGAAGTGCGGGCAGTACTGCTGCTGCAAGAACTTCCTCAAGGTGCTCAAGCCGATCTCCATGAAGTCGGCCAAGATCCAGAAGGCGACGCTCGACCCGCTCAAGATCTCCGGGCGCTGCGGACGACTCATGTGCTGCCTCCGCTACGAGGAGGACACCTACGAGGACCTCCGCAAGCGCCTCCCCCACCGCAAGGTCCGCGTGGGCACGCCCGACGGCGACGGCCTCGTCATGGACACCCAGATCCTCACCCAGCTCGTCCTCGTCCGCCTCGACGCCCTCTCCAGCGACGGCAAGATCCAGCAGACCGCCTTCGCGCTCGAGAACCTCACCGAGCCCCGCTCCCCCAACGCTCCCGATGGGAGCATCAACAGCGCCAACTTCCGCCCCGCCGAGTTCCCTCCCCCGCGCTCGCGCGGCGGCGATAGTCCCCCCCCCCACCCCCCCCCGCGCCACCACCCCCCCCGCCCCGAAAACCGCGAGACGCGCCCGGGACCCCCCAGGGCCAGCAAGGGACCGAGTCCGCGCCCCGACCCCAGCGCCAGGACCGTCCCCAGCGCCCGCCCCGCGACGCCCAGCCGCCCAGGCCCTCTCCCGCCCGCCCGCCGGAGCCCTCGGGAGGGCACAACGAGCTCGACGAGATCATGCGTTCCCTGGACGAGGACGACAGCGCGCCCCCTCGCGCGCCCGAGGGACCCGGGTCCGAGGCGCGCGGACGGCGACGACGACGCCGACGACGAGGCCCGGGTGGTCCGCCCGGCGCGAGTCCGCCTCCTCCCTCGCCGGCCCCATGAGCGTTGGATGCGATGGCGATCGCGCCATCCGGCGCGCCGCGCTGCCCGTGCGATCCGCCAGACATTATCCAAACACCCCGCCGGCTCTCTGGGCGATTCGTTGACCGACCGCTCCCCTCGGGTACTATCCTGCCCCCTCCGCCCCACGGGTCGCCGCGCGGTGGGTCTACCTTGGAATCGTCCTGGAGGGACGCCCCGGACGGGGTCTGTACCACGGCAGCATGCCGCGTGCCACCGTAGCTCAGTGGTAGAGCACTCCCTTGGTAAGGGAGAGGTCAAGGGTTCAAATCCCTTTGGTGGCTTTGGGGGGCGGGAATCTGGGCAGGGCGAAGGTCCTGGCCGGGTGTTCGTATCGGGCGTTTCGCCACTTGGCAGGCACGGGCCCCGCGGGGGGTTCGGGTCGGCGGCGTCCGGAAAATCCCGCGTGGTCTTTGGGCGCCGTCTGACGCTCGCCTGGCTCAGGGCCTGGCTGGAGAGTGGTCGACATCGACGGCGACGGGCCGCGGGGGAATGAGCCGCGGGCTCCCTGTTGGGCCCGCGGTTGAGGAGTTTGGTCATGGCAAAGGGCGTATTCGAGCGTAAGAAGCCGCACGTCAACGTCGGCACCATCGGGCACATCGACCACGGCAAGAGCACGCTGACGGCGGCCATGTCGGCCCGTTCGGCGGCCCGCTTCGGCGGGCAGATCAAGTCCTACGCGGACATCACCAAGGGCGGCACGGTCCGTGACGCCAACAAGACCGTGACGATCCACTCGTCGCACACGGAGTACGAGACGGAGAAGCGGCACTACGCCCACGTCGACTGCCCGGGCCACGCCGACTTCGTCAAGAACATGATCACCGGCGCCGCCCAGATGGACGGCGCGATCCTGGTCGTCTCGGCCGCCGACGGGCCCATGCCCCAGACGCGCGAGCACGTCCTGCTCGCCCGCCAGGTCGGCGTCCCCCACATCGTCGTCTTCCTCAACAAGATCGACCTCGTCGACGACAAGGAACTCCTCGACCTCGTCGAGATGGAAGTCCGCGACCTGCTCAAGAAGTACGGCTTCCCGGGCGACACCACGCCCGTCATCCGCGGGCAGTCCAAGGCCGCCATCGAGAATCCCAAGGACGACAAGATCTGCGCCCCCATCGACGAGCTCTTCAAGGCCATCGACAGCTTCATCCCCGACCCCGTCCGCGAGACCGACAAGCCCTACCTCATGAGCGTCGAGGACGTCTTCTCGATCAAGGGGCGCGGCACCGTCGCCACCGGGCGTATCGAGCGCGGGATGATCAAGGTCGGCGACACCGTCGAGATCGTCGGGCTGCGCGACACCAAGACCAGCGTCGTCACCGGCGTCGAGATGTTCCAGAAGACCCTCGACAGCGGGATGGCCGGCGACAACGTCGGCTGCCTCCTCCGCGGCGTCGAGAAGGACGACATCGAGCGCGGGCAGGTCCTCTGCAAGCCCGGCACCATCAAGCCCCACTCCAAGTTCAAGGGCGAGGTCTACGTCCTGACCAAGGAGGAAGGCGGGCGCCACACGCCGTTCTTCAGCGGCTACCGCCCCCAGTTCTACTTCCGCACCACCGACGTGACGGGCACCTGCAAGCTCCTGGGCGGGGCCGAGATGTGCATGCCCGGCGACAACATCCAGATGGAGATGGACCTCATGGGCAAGCCCATCGCGATGGAGAAGGGCTCCCGCTTCGCCGTCCGCGAGGGCGGCAAGACCATCGGCTCGGGCGTGGTGACCGAGATCATCCAGTAGACCCGGGCAATAGACACCAGGGAACGACAAGAGCCCCGGAGCGATCCGGGGCTCTTTTCATGCCCGAGTGGAGCGCCCTGGTCACGCGGCCTTGCGGCGTTCGGACATCGTTGGCCATTGCGGAACTGCCCCCCGTGCGGTAGACTGCTGTTTCGTCGTCCTGACTGGGGGTGCTGAGTGAATGGGCCGTCGGCTTTGCAGGGGAGCATGCGAATGCTGGATCGATGCCGCGCGCCGTTCGTACGCCGACCTGCCGCCGGGAGATCGCTCCACGTCGCGAGGGCGCTCGGCCTGGTCCCCGTCGGGGCACTCCTCGCCGTGCTGGCTCCGCGCGCGGCGACGGCACAAATCGCCACGTTCGATTCGATCGACGATTCGATCACGTTCGCGCCCGTGTGCATCAGCGTGCCGAACCGGATCACGTACGAGGCCGTGCTGCGCATCGCCGGCCCGCAGGCGGGCGCGAGCGGGAACATCTACAACGAGATTCGCCCGTGGTCTTACGATCGTCAGTTCGGCATCACGGGGAGCGGGCTGTACGAATACACCCACCCCGTCGACGGTGGAACGGCGTGGCACGTCCCCGCGGCGCTCGCGCCGGACGTGTGGCACCACGTCGCGTACTGCTACGACGGAAGCGAGCAGCGCTTCTATCTCGACGGCACGCTGATCAGTTCGCGCGCCCGGAGCGGGAACATCGAATCGCCGTGCGCGGGTTTTCCGAGCGGGGGCAACGCCGGGATCGGGCGGGTCGCACGCGGGGATGGGTCGATTTTCAGCTCGTTCCGAGGCTCGCTCCAATCGCTCAGGATCTCGTCGATCGCGCGCTACAGCGGCCCGAGCTTCACGCCGCCGCCGGGCGACCTCTCGCCCGACGCCGACACGATGCTCTTGTTCAACTTTGATGAGTGCGATGGGGTGGCGGCGGCCGACGACGCGGGCCCGCTCGGGCACGACGGGACCATCGGCGGCGGTGGCGGGTCTCGCCCGACGTTTTCGCGCGTCTGCTGCCCGGCCGACCTCGACGATGATGGCAATTTCGCCAACGCCGGCAGGCCCGACGGAGCAGTCACCATCGAGGACCTCCTCTATTTCCTCGTCGGCTTCGAGGCCGGGGACGTGGCGGTTGATCTCGACGACGACGGCGCCGTCGACATCGACGATCTCCTCTTCTTCCTCCCCCACTACGAGGGCGGGTGCTAGGGCTGGGCCCCGGGAAGTGGGCGATCGGGCGGATCGAAGCGTGCACCGATCGATTTGGACTCGGTTCGGTACGGGCGTTGCGGCGCCGGGCTTGTGGCGGCCTCCGGGCTCGATTCCGGTGGAGGGAGGCAGTTGGCACCCTCCCCGACCCTGCCTAGTATCTTCCCGCGTCCGGGAGCCTTCTCCCGGACGTTGTTGTCGACAGACCGCACGATTCGGGCGGCCCGCGGGCGTGGCGGACGCTCGCTCTGGTTGAAAGGTGCTCGTCATGGCCAAGAAGAAGAACGCGGCTCGGGAATACTGCTGGCTCCAGTGCAGCGAGTGCGGGGACCTCAACTACCGCACCAGCGTCAACGTCAAGGGCGGGATGCCCGAGGGCCTCAAGGAGGGGATGATGAAGTACTCCCCACGCCTGCGCAAGCACACCCTGCACAAGGTCAAGAGGAAGTAAACCCCCTCGCCTCCCGGGCGTACCAACCCCGGTGGCGAACGGTGCCAGCATGAGCGCTCCAGACAACCAGAACACGTCCGACCCCAAGCCCGCCAGCGGGCCCAACGGTCAACCTACGCCGGTAGCTCAACTGGTAGAGCAGCGGATTCCAAATCCGCAGGTTGCGGGTTCAAGTCCCTCCCGGCGTGTTGAGTCGCCCTACCAGCACGGGATCCGCCGCTTCGGGCAGGGCAAGTGGACGCGGATGCTCACGGCGGCCTTCGCCGGGGTCTTCGTCCTCGGGTGCGCCGCCTGGCTCGCCAAGACCGTCCAGGGCTTCGACCTTCCCAAGACCGGGTGGCGCCTGAATCTCGCCCAGGCCAGCGAAACGCCCCCGGCCTCGGGGACCATCGTCAAGCTCGTGGACACCAGCGTGGACCCGGAGGTCGAGATCGGGTCGGCCCCGGTGCAGGACTACACCCCATCGACCCGGACCCTGGTCGTCGGCCGCCCCACGCTGACGAGCGCCAAGGCCATGACCAGCACGCAGCGCGTGGCGGCCCCCAACTTCTCCGCCAAGGTCGAGAAGGTGGTGGGGATCAACGCCATCGAGCCGGCCTACCTGACGCTGGGCTGCGCCGTGGGGGTGATCCTCGCGGGGGCGCTGGTGCTGTTCCACGTCGTGGGGCGGCGCCAGGGCAGCGTGGACTTCCTGGTCGCGGTGGACGACGAGATGAAGAAGGTCAACTGGTCGACGCGCCGGATCGTCCAGAACTCGACGGTGGTGGTGATCGCCGCCTCCTTCCTCATCGCCGCCGCGCTCTTCATCATCGACTTTGTCCTCCAGACCGCCTTCCAATTCATCGGGGTCATGCCCAGCTGAGGCGGGGAGGCTCGCCCGCGAATCCCGGATGCAACCCGGCGCCGAACCCGAGCGGTTCGTCCCCGGGCGCGCCAGCAAGCCAAGGAGCGTTCATCGCATGGAAACCACACCCAAGGACCCCACTCCGAGCGCCGGCGAGCGTTCCGGGCTGATCGCCGGGGACGAGTCCCTCTGCGCCGAGGGCATGAACTGGTTCGTCCTGCGCGTCGCCTCCAACAAGGAGAACTCGGTCCGCGAGACCTTGCTGCGCAAGGTCCAGATCGAGAACATGGCCCACCTCGTGGGGCGCATCCTCGTCCCCACCGAGAAGACCAAGACCGTCAAGGCCGGCAAGCAGCGGATCACCGAGACCAAGCTCTACGCCGGCTACGTCTTCGTCGAGATGCGCCTCGAGCCCGACGGGCGCATCCCCCAGGACGTCTTCTTCCTCATCAAGGAGACGTCCGGGGTGGGCGACTTCGTGGGCACCGCCGGTCGCCCCACCAAGATGAAGGACCACGAGATCGAGAAGATGCTCCGCGACGCCAAGAAGCCCGAGGACGAGCCCATGGTCAAGCTCGTCTTCGGCAAGGGCGAGCACGTCACCATCAAGGAAGGCCCCTTCCAGGGCTACGAGGGCACCGTCGACGACCTCGACCCCGAGAAGGGCCGCGTCCGCGTCCTCGTCACCATCTTCGGCCGCCAGGCCCCCATCGAGCTCGAAGAGTGGCAGATCGGCAAGTCCGAGACGGCGTGAGCGGCGCAGCGAATCGGGCGATCAACCGACCCCGCCGCCGCCGGCGGGGTCTTTGTTTGGTGTGCGGCAGCTGTGCGGCGTCCGGACGATGCGGGCCCGGCGCCCTCCATAACGTCTCGGGAGAGGCCCGCGCCCGCGGAGAGGGCTTGCCAGGCGCCGCGGGCTGGGATTGCGAGAACTCCCCATGACCAACCATGAAGCGCCGGGGACACCCGGTCCGACATCCTCCCGCCCGCGCCGCCGGCGGCGCCCGAGCCGTACGGGCGGACGCCCGACGCGCTCGTCCCGCACAAGGGCGCGGGGGAGCCCGCGACCCGCTTCTTCCTCGAGCCGCCGACCTACCGTGGCCCCGGCGCCGACGACCCGGAGCCGACGGGCGTGACGGAGCTGCGCGTCGGCGTGCTGGCGCCGCTCTCCGGGGTGGACGCGCCCGTCGGGAAGCGCATCGTGGACGGGTACACGCTCGCGATCGAGGAGGCGAACGCCGCCGGCGG
>JBGAOG010000004.1:0-67790 GCA_044221985.1 Phycisphaerales bacterium | reverse complement strand
GCTTCGGACCGCGTGATTCGTCGGTGATGACCTGCCTGGACGAAGCGGCGGCCACGCTGCTCTTCACGGGACACCCCGAGCGGGCGATCGAGTACGCGCGGCGCGTGTGCGAGGTCCGCGACGCGATCCCGCCCGAGATTCGCGATCCGCTCGTCATCGCCAACTCGCACCGGTTCCTCGGGTGGTGCCTGGCCGGGGACGGGCGGTGCGACGAGGCCAAGGCGTGGTGCGAACGAGCCCTGGGCGGGTTCGAGGTGGTGGTGGACGCCAAGCACCATCTCGTCGCGCTCACGCAGGCGCAGCTGGCCTACTGCTGCGTGCAGCTGGGAGAGCTGCCCCGCGCCGATGAACTCTCGGCTCAGGCCTGGATCAAGGCCGACGCGAGTTCGGCCATCTTCGGCGACCAGCTGGCCCACGTGACCTTCGCGCGAGGGCACGTCCTGATGGCGCTGGGCCGGGCCGCCGAGGCCCTGCCCCTGCTCGAGCGGGCCGCCACGAACCCCTGCTATGACCTGGCCAGCCCCGCGTACCGGCTCCGGCGCCAACTGTTCGAGGACGTGGTCCGAGCCCACGAGCAGACGGGAGATCACGCTGGCGCGGAAGCGTGGCGAGCACGGATTGACCCGGTCGGGGCGAGTGTGCCCCGATAGAATCGAGCGGATCGGTGGGTGGCGCGACGCCCGCGCCCCCACCGGCGTCCGGAGGCCGCGCCTGGCGAGCACGCTGAATCCAACCTCGCCGGCCGCGCCCCCGAAAGGCCGCGTCGCGCTGGCCCTGCCGGTGCTGACCGCTCCGGGCGTCATGGCGCCGCCCGCGGCCCCGGCCCGCGCGCGCGGGTCGGGCGTTCTCGTCGATTCTTACGGGCGGGCGATCCGCGACCTGCGCGTGAGCCTGACGGACCGGTGCAACTTCCGCTGCGTGTATTGCATGGAGCGCGACCTGCCCATGCTCCCACGGAGCGAGCTGCTCACGCGTGACGAGATCGTCCGCGTCGCGAGAGTCGCCGAGAGCCTGGGCGTTCGCAAAGTCCGCCTGACGGGCGGCGAGCCGACGCTGCGCGCCGACCTCGTGCCCATCATCGAGGGCCTCCGCGCCGCTTCGCGCGTCGAGCTGGCGATGACCACCAACGGCGCCCGCGTGGACGCGGCGACGGCCCGCCGGTGGAAGGCCGCGGGCCTTGACCGCGTCACCATCAGCATCGACGCCGTCGACCCCGGCACCTTCGCGCGCGTGACCCGCTCGCGGTCGAGCGTGGGCGAGGTGCTGGACGCGATCGACGCCTGCGCGAGCGCGGGGCTGGCCCCGGTGAAGCTCAACGCGGTGCTCATCGCGGGGGTCAACCAGGACCAGGCCCTGCCCTTGGCGGAGCTGGCGCGACGCCTCGGCGTCGAGATGCGGTTCATCGAGTTCATGCCCCTGGACGCGGCCCACGCGTGGAACCGGGCCAGCGTCGTGACGGCGCAGCAGACGCGCCGGGACATCGAGGCTCGATACGCGCTGGTTCCAACGGGGGAGGACGAGGCCTCATCCACGGCCGCGACCTACCGCTTCGCGGACGGCGCGCCGGGGCGGATCGGGTTCATCGCGCCCGTGTCCAACCCATTCTGCGGGGCGTGCAGCCGTCTGCGTCTGACCGCCGACGGCAAGGTGCGCCCGTGCCTCTTCAGCGCCCGCGAGTGGGACCTGAAGTCGATGCTCCGCTCGGGAGCGACCGACGAGGCGCTCCGGGCTCTGCTCGTCGATTCCGCCTGGACCAAGCAACGTGGGCACGCCATCAACGCCGGTGGATTCGTTGCTCCCGCGCGCACGATGTCGGCCATCGGCGGCTAGGTCCGACCATCGCTAGACCACCCGCGCACGCCGGCAGTAGACCTCCCAATACACGATCCCCACGAGGACGCCCCCGCCCACGATGTTCCCCAGCGTCACCGGGACGAGGTTGTGCAGCACGAACGGGCCCCACTCGAGCGGCATCACCCCCGACAGGCCCGGCGCCGCCTGCGCCCCCGCGGGCCCCCAGTCCTGGACGAAGATCGCCGCGGGAACGAAGTACATGTTCGCCACCGAGTGCTCGAATCCGGACGCCACGAACGCCGTGATCGGGAACACGATGGCCAGGACCTTCTCCCCGGTGGTGCGGCAGGACATGCAGATCCAGACGGCCAGGCAGACCAGGGCGTTGCAGAAGACGCCCCGGGCGAAGGCCTCACCCCAGCCCAACTCGAGCTTGCCGTGGGCGATCGTGAGCATGGTCTGGCCCACCTGTCCCGCGCCCAGGTTGTGCAGGGCCGCCAGGTACATGCCCAGCGCGGTGGCCACCGCGCCGGCCATGTTGCCCAGGTAGACGAGGACCCAGTTGCGAAGGAGCAAGCGCCAGGAGAGCTTGCGGCTGGCGAAGGCCATCAGCAGGAGGTTGTTGCCCGTGAAGAGCTCGGCCCCCGCGACGACGACCAGGATGAGCCCGAGGCAGAACGCCAGGCCCGCGAGGATCCGCCCGACGCCGAACGGGAGCGCAACGCTGCCCGTGGCGGCCACGGTCGAGAACACGGCCCCCATCGAGATGAACGCGCCCGCCAGGATGGCCAGGAGCAAGGTCGTGGGCGCGTCCATGTGCCCCTTGGCCACGCCCACGTCCTCCGCCTTGGCGGCGATTTGCCTGGGCATCAACGAGTCGAACGGATGGATGGCGTCCATGGTGCCTCCCCAAAGGGAGCCTCCGGCACGTACCCCGCGACACTCGTTGTCCTGCGGATTCCCGGATGCTCTTTCGATCGTACTGTTGCTCATGGCCCCGGGCGAGCCCGGGACCGGAGCACCACCATGAGCAACAGCGTCCGCGCCCACCGCGCCACCCACGCCCCAAACGCCCAGTTCGAGCCGGTTCTGCCCGAGATGAGGCGGGCGATCGAGAACGGCGGGCCTCCGCACGCCGCGGCACTCCAGGAACTCGCCGGCGACCTCCACATGCCCGTCGCCGCGGTTCGCGGAGCGCTGTCCTCATTCCACGATGTCCATGCCGCGACCGGCGCCGTGCGCGTGTGCGCGGGCACGTCGTGCGTTCTTTCCGGTGCCGGCTCGCTCCACCGCGCGCTGAACGAGCGCGGCACGTGCGAGGGCGTGTATTGCCTCGGGTATTGTGATCGCTCCCCCGCCGCCATGACGCCCTCGGGGCTCGTCGCGGCGCCCGTGGGCCCCAACGCCCTCGACGCCCTCCTGGCCGACCGCCCCCTGCCCCACCCCCCGCCGCCCGAGATCCGCAACCACGCGCGCCACGCGATCGTGACGGCGCGCCTGATGGGGGCCCAGAGCGCCGGCACGCCGGCGCCCGAGTACGCGGGCCTGCGGGTCGCCGCGGGAACCCCGTCGGAGGAGGTGCTCGCGGCGATCCTGGCCTCGGGAGTTCGGGGTCGCGGCGGGGCGGCGTTCCCGACGGGCCAGAAACTCCGTGCCGCGGCCGCCGCCAAGGGCACCCCGAAGTACGTGGTGGCCAATGGCGACGAGGGCGACCCGGGCTCCTTCATCGACCGCGAACTCATGGAGCGAGACCCGCACGGGATCCTGGAGGGCATGGCCATCGCCGCCCACGCCATCGGGGCCAGCGAGGGCATCGTGTTCATCCGCGGTGAATACCCCGTGTCGGTGCGGGAGATGGAACGGGCCATCGCGACCGCAACCGACGCGGGGCACCTCGGCGCCAACGCCCTGGGCCGCGGGAGGCCCTTCCGGGTCCGTGTTGTCCAGGGCATGGGCAGCTACGTCTGCGGCGAGGAGACGGCCCTTCTCAACGCCATCGAGGGTCAGCGCGGCGAAGTCCGCCCGCGCCCGCCCTACCCCGTCGAGCAGGGGCTCTACGGCAGGCCCACCGTCGTGGACAACGTCGAGACTCTGGTCAACATTCCCTGGATCATCACCTCGGGCGCCGACGCGTTCGCGGCGATGGGCACCGCCGACAGCAAGGGCACCAAGGCCCTGTGCTTCAACCGCGGCTTCGCCAAGCCGGGCATCGTCGAGGTCGAGTTCGGCGTCACCCTTCGCGACGCCATCGAACGCCTCGGAGGGGGCAGCGCCGACGGCACGCCGCTCGAGGCGGTGCTCCTGGGCGGGCCCATGGGGAGCATCGTCACGCCCGACCAATGGGATGCGACGATCTGCTTCGCCGGCATGGCCAAGCGCGGCATCACGCTGGGGCACGCCGGGCTCGTCGCCATCCCCCGCGGCTCCGATTGGCGCAACATCCTCCGGCACATGCTCACGTTCATGCGCGACGAGTCGTGCGGGAAGTGCGTCCCCTGCCGCCTGGGCACGCTCCGCGCACGCGAGCTGGTCCACGACGGCCTGAGCGACGCCGCCCGCCTCCAGCTCGAGGGCATCCTCTCGCTGATGAAGGACGCCAGCCTGTGCGCCTTCGGGCGAGAGACGCCCAACCCGATCCAGACCATCCTGACCAAGTTCGGCGACCGCATTCGACCGGAGGGCCGGCCATGAGCCAACACGCCAGCGTCGACGGGTGCCACGCTCTGCCACGCCGACGGGCTCGAACCCGAGGGTGGATGCCGCATGTGCCTGGTCGAGATCGACGGGCAGCGCCTCCAGGCCGCCTGCCACACGCCCATCGCGCCCGGGATGGCCATCCGCACCGCCACCGACAAGCTCACCGCCATCCGCCGCGGGCTGCTCGACCTCACGCTCTCGGGCACGCCCGCCGGCGCGTTCACGCCCGACGCGGGCGGCATGCGGTTCGAGCGCCTGTTGGCCCACTTCGGCGTGTCGCGATCGTCCCTCGGGCACCACGCCGAGCACGCCCCCCTCGACGCCTCGCACCCCTACATGCGCTTCCAGCGCGACAAGTGCATCGCCTGTCGCAACTGCCTCAATGCCTGCGAGCAGGTGCAGGGGCAGTTCGTCTACGCGATCGAGGGTCGGGGCGGGCGGTCGCGTCTGGTCTTTGGCGCCACCGACCGCTTCGTGGACAGCCCGTGCGTCTCCTGCGGCGCGTGCGTCGATCATTGCCCCACCGGCGCCATCTCCGACCGCGACCGCATCTCCCGCGCCGCGCCCCTGCCCGCACCTTTGCACGCCGTCGACTCCGTCTGCGGCTACTGCGGCGTGGGTTGCCGCACGCACACCGAGGAGGCGTGCGGCGTCGTCGTGCAGATCCGCGGCGTGGAGACCGCCGCCGTCAATCACGGGCACCTCTGCGTCAAGGGACGCTACGCCCACGCCTACACCCGCTCCTCCGATCGCCTGACCACGCCCCTGCTTCGCGGCAGGGACGGCATGCTCCACCCGGCCTCGTGGGACGAGGCCATCGCCTTCACCGCCCGGCGCCTGAAGGAGATCCGCGACGCCCACGGCCCCGACTCTACGGGCACGATGACCTCCTCGCGCAGCACCAACGAGGCCGCGTACCTGCTCCAGAAGCTCTTCCGCACCAGCATCGGCACCAACAACACGGACTGCTGCGCCCGTGTCTGCCATTCCTCCACCGCCGTGGCCCTGACGGCCGTCACGGGCACCGGCGCGGCGACCGCTTCCTACGCCGACATCCCCTTGGCCCGCTGCATCGTCATCGCCGGGGCGAACGCGACCGAGGCCCACCCCGTTATCGGCGCCCGGCTCAAGCAGGCGGCCCTGCACGGCGCCACGCTCCTCACCCTCGACCCGCGCCGCATCGAGCTGGCCGAGTTCGCCCACGAGCACCTGCAGCTCTGGCCGGGCACCAACGTCCCCCTGTTCAACGCCCTCGCCAAGGTGATCGTCGAAGAAGCCCTCTACGACCGGGCCTACGTCGACCAGCGCTGCGAGGGCCTGGGCGAGCTCACGGCCTTCCTCGGGCGGCACACGCTCGACGAGCTCTCCGAGGTCACGCGCGTGCCCGTCGACCAGATTCGCCGCGCCGCACGGCTCATCGCCAAGGGCCCGGCCCTCTTCGTCAGCGGCCTGGGCCTGTCGGAGCAAACCCAGGGCGTCGCGGGCGTGATGGCCTACTGCAACCTCGGGCTCCTCACCGGCTCGCTGGGCAAGGTCGGCTCGGGCATGCTGCCCCTGCGGGGGCAGAACAACGTGCAGGGCAACGCCGACATGGGCTCGCAGCCCTACTCGCTGACGGGCTACATGAAGCTGACGGACGAGGCCGTCCGCGAGCGACTGCGACGCATCTGGGGCAAGGCCCCCCCCACCGAGATCGGCAAGACGATCCCGGAGATGTACGACGCCGCCTGCGCGGGCACGCTCAAGGCCCTGTGGATCCAGGGCGAGGACGTGGCCCAGAGCGATCCCAACCACGACCACGTCATCAAGGCCCTCAAGAGCCTCGACCTGCTCATCGTGCAGGAACTCTTCATGACCGAGACCGCCAGTCTGGCCCACGTCGTCTTCCCGGCGGCCAGCGTGCTCGAACAGGAGGGGACGTTCACCAACGGCGAGCGGCGCATCCAGCACGTCCGCCCCGCCGTCGCGCCCCCCGGCAGCGCCCGCCCGGATTGGGAAGTCATCCGCGACGTCGGGATCGCCATGGGTGCCCCGTGGAAGTACTCCACGCCGTCGAGCGTGATGGACGAGCTGGCGCAGGTGGTGCCCAATCTCTTCGGCGGCGTGTCGTACGCGCGCCTGGAGGGGGACGGGCTGCAATGGCCCTGCCCCACCCATGACCACCCGGGCACCCGCACGGTGCACGAGCGGACGTTCGTCCGCCCCAACGGCAGGGCGCTGCTGACGAGCGTGGACTATATCCCGCCGCAGGACAAGCTCGACGCGGCCCATCCGTTCGTGCTGATCACCGGGCGGATCCTCGAACACTACAACGTGGGGACGATGACGCGGCGCACGCCCAACAGCCGCATCGTGCCCGCGGACTACCTCGAGCTCCACCCCGAGGACGCGGCCCGCCTGCGCATTGACGACGGGGCGAAGGTGCGCGTGCGCAGCCGCTGGGGCGAGGCGGTCGCGCCGGCGCGGATCACTCGACGGCTCCCGCCGGGCGTGACGTTCCTGACGTTCCACTTCCCCGAGACCAACACGAACTGCGTGGTGGGCCCGTGGACGGACCCGACGAGCCACTGCCCGGACTACAAGGTGACGGCGGTGGCGCTGACGCCGCTCTAACCCCGTAAGCCCGCTCCCCACGAGGGACGTCGCTGGGCACTGGAACGGTGAGCCCAAGCACAGTCCACCGGTGCCGGCATGACGCCCGCGATGAAGCGCCGGAAGCTGGGCCGATCCTGCAGGCACACTTCGAGCTGCGGTCCGGAGAGCCCGAACCACTTGGCCGGCAGCGCGCACCCGAGTGGCCTTTTCCCCTGAACACAGTCCAGCTTGAGTTTTGCACTCCGGGCTGGATCAGGAGGATCTCGGCCATGGGCAGGAACCTTCGAGCTTCGTGTCAGACCGAGTTGTCGGCTCGGTTTCCGCTCCACGTCGTCTGCACCTGGCTCGGCAACACGACGACCGTTGCGACGCAGCACTACCTCACGGTTCGCGAAAGCGACTTTGAAAACGCGCTCTCGCCGCAGCCGACGACTCCGACGAGCAGGTTGCAGAATGCGCTGCAACAGGCGGCGGAAATGCCTCGTACGGGGTCGCAAACCACTCGGGACCAAAACGAGCAAAGGCTTGCTGTGCAAGCCTTTACGAGCGGGTGCGATCTCGTGCATTCTTCTCTAATGCCCCCCGAAGGACTCGAACCTTCGACCCGCTGATTAAGAGTCAGCTGCTCTACCAACTGAGCTAGGGAGGCCAGAACTCCGCCGCACCCCGTTGAGGGTTGGGCGTGCCGGGGCCCGTTTCGCCCCGGACATGACTATAACCGCCTTCTCCCCCGCGTCCAGTCGGAGTTTGACCCGGCCCCGACGGCGCCTATCCTCTCCACCCCTCCGGACTTGCGGAGCGAACACGAAAGGACCGGCCGATGCTCCCTCCACAACGATGCAGCCACGGGCGCACACGCCGTCGGCGGACGCACCATGCCATGATCGCCGGCACGGTCGCCCTGGATCCGCTCACCGGCCTGCCCAAGCAGCACCACCGCGTGGCCAAGGACTCTGGGTACGTCCGCCCGGGCCTGCGCATCAAGGTCCCCAAGCTCGGCATCGGCGTCTCCAACGCCTGATCCCTCCTCCACCCACTCATGAAAGCCCATGGCGTTCGGCCGTGGGCTTTTTCGTTGGGCACCCCATACGAAACCCGAGTCCCAAACACCAACCCCCGCGCACCCGCGCTCAAGGGCGGATATCCTTGGCGATTCCGAGTTTGCCGGTGTTCGCTGGAGCGTGGTCCGGGGCGGAGCCCCGCGCAGCGTACTCCACTTTCCAGAAGGACCTCCGCGATGCGATTGGCCGTTGATGTGATGGGGGGCGATCATGCCCCGGATGCGATCCTCAAGGGCTGCATCATGGCTCTGGAGGACCTGGCGCCCAGCGACCGCCTGGTGCTCGTGGGCCCGCGGCACGTGATCACGGAAACGCTCGAGGAGCGGGGCGTCCGTGACCCGCGACTGGAGATCGAGCACGCCGAGGAAGTCATCCACATGGACGACTCCCCGGCCAAGGCCGTGCGGGCCAAGACCGACTCCTCCATCGTGCGCATGGCCCACCTGGGCGCCAAGACGAGCGAGCGCCGTTGCGACGCCGTGCTCTCGGCGGGCAACACGGGCGCGTGCGTGGCGGCGGCCATGCTGCACATGCGGCGCCTGCCCAACGTGATCCGGCCGTCCATCGCGGTGACGGTCCCAAGCTTCCACGGTCCCTTCGTGCTCACCGACGCGGGCGCCAACCCCGAGCCCAAGCCCGAGCACCTGTGGCAGTACGGCGTGATGGCCGACGTGCTGGCCCGCAATCTCCTGAAGATCAAGGAACCGCGCGTCGCCCTCATGAACATCGGCAGCGAGGAGGCCAAGGGCACCGGGATGATCAAGCAGACCCGCGACCTGCTCAAGGCCACGCCCGGGCTGAACTACGTCGGATACGTCGAGGGCCGCGACCTCTTCGAGGGCGTGGCCGACGTGGTCGTCACCGACGGGCTGGTGGGCAACACGCTGCTGAAGGCGAGCGAGGGCATGGCCCGCTCGCTCTTCAAGGCCATCGCGGCCGAGATCATCCACGCCGACCCCACGCTCAAGCTCATGGGCCAGTTCGAGCCGATCGTGAAGAACATCTACGCCAAGAACGACTACCACGAGCACGGCGCCGCCCCGCTGCTGGGCGTGAACGGCGCCATCCTGATCGCGCACGGGTCGTCCGAGGCCCGCACGATCCGGGCGGCGATCAGGAACTGCCGCACGTTCGTCCAGGCCAACGTCAACGAGGCGATCGTCCGCCGCCTGGTGGAGGTCTCGTCCCTGGTCGACGGCGGGGACGCGATCGAGGCCGCGCCCGCGTCGGTTGCCGCCGCCGGCGGGCGGGGCCCCGTCTGATGGAACCGGGCAGGGCGACACCGGGCGTCCGCATCGCGGGAACGGGATCCGCCTTGCCGTCCCGGGTCCTCACCAACGCCGACCTCACGCGACTGATGGACACCAGCGACGATTGGATCGTCCAGCGCACCGGGATCCACACGCGGTACATCGTTGACCCCGACAAGGGCGAGTCCACGCCCACCCTCGCCGCCGCCGCCTTGCGCATCGCCCTGGCCGATGCTCGCACCCAGCCAGCCGAGGTGGACCTCCTCATCTGCGCCACCATGACGCCCAACATGTCCTGCCCGGCCACCGCGTGCCAGGTCGCGGACCTGTGCGGAATCTGCTCGGGCGGTGCGTTCGACCTCAACGCCGCCTGCTCCGGGTTCGTGTTCGCTCTGAACATGGCCCACGCCTCCATCCGCGGGGGCCTGCACAAGACCATCGCCATCGTCGGCGCCGACACCCTCAGCAAGCACATGAGCTACACCACCGCGGGACGGAGCACCGCGATCATCTTCGGGGACGGCGCGGCCGCCGCGATCCTCCGCGCCACCGACGATCCCACCAAGGGCCTCCTGGCCCAGGCCATGCGCTGCGACGGGTCGGGCTGGAAGGACATCTATGTCCCCGAACTCGACCGCGATTTCCCGCCCGCCACGGCGCCCGACCCCGCGAAGCTGGCGCGCGTCCAGATGAACGGGGCCGGTGTCTTCAAGTTCGCCGTCGGGACGTTCCCGCGCCTCATCGAGGAAACGCTGGAGAAGGCCCGGCTGGGTCCCTCCGACATCGACATGTACGTCTGCCACCAGTCCAACGCCCGCATCCTCGGGGCGGCCCGTGACCGATTCGACATCCCCGAGGAGAAGCTGTACATCAACATCGGACGCGTGGGCAACACCGTGGGGGCGTCCGTGCCCCTCTGCCTCGACGAGCTGCGCCGCGCCGGACGCGTCCGCGACGGGCACAAGGTCATGTTCCTGGCCTTCGGCGGGGGCCTGACCTGGGGCAGCAGCCTCTGGCAGTTGTGACCACCGCTTCGCCCGCGGCCCTCGCCGGGTACCCTCCCCCATGCCTCTGGCCTTCCACCACCATCGCCTCGCCAACGGGCTGACCCTCATCGCCGAGGCCGACCCCGACGCCAACTCCTCGGCCATCGGCTTCTTCGTGCGCACCGGGGCCCGCGACGAGGACACTCGCCTCATGGGGGTGAGCCACTTCCTCGAGCACATGATGTTCAAGGGAACGGCCGACCTGTCGGCGGAGCGCCTGAACCAGGCGTTCGATCGCATCGGGGCACGCAACAACGCCTTCACGAGCAACGAGATGACCTGCTTCTACGCCCACGTGCTGCCCGAGCACCTCGGCGAGGCGACCGATCTGCTCGCACGGATGATGCGCCCGGCCCTCCGCCAGGCGGACTTCGACACCGAGAAAGGCGTGATCCTCGAAGAGATCGCCATGTACAAGGACAACCCCTTCTGGAACCTCTACGAGGCCAGCCTGGAAAGGCACTTCGGGGCCCATCCCCTGGGACACCGCGTGCTGGGGACCACGCAGAGCATCACGGACCTGACGCGCGACCAGATGCACGCCTACTTCGATGCCCGCTACTCCGCGGACAACACGGTCGTGGCCCTGGCGGGAAGGCTGGACTTCGCCCGCGTCGTGGAGCAGGTCGAGGCACTGTGCGGGGCCTGGACCGCGACCGACCCGCACCGCGACAACCGCCCCCCGCGCCTGGAGGGCGGGGAGGTCGAGCTGCGCGACGCCAAGGTCAACCGGGCCTACCTGCTCGGGCTGTGGGAAGCGCCCGGCGCCGCCGACGAGCGCCGCTACGCCGCCTCGCTGCTCGGGCAGCTCGTGGGCGCGGCGGACAACAGCCTGCTGCACTGGGCCCTGATCGAGCCGGGCATCGCCGAAGAGGCGCAGGCGTCCTACTCCGGACACGACGGGTTCGGGGAGTTCTTCGTCTTCGCGTCGGGCGATCCCGACCGCGCCCAGGAGATCTGGTCGATCGTGCGCCAGCAGACCCAGGCCGCCGCCCGCAGCGCCACCAACGACGACCTGACGCGCCTCCGAAACAAGTTCGCGACGGCGGCAACGCTCGGCGCGGAACGCCCCCACGATCGCATGCACCGCCTGGGGCAGATGTGGCTCTACCTGCGCGAGTACTGCCCCCTCGCCGAGGAGCTCTCACGCATCGAACGCGTGCGGCTGGACGAGGTTCGAGTGTTGGCCGACACCCTGGGCGATGGACCCAGGACCTTCGGGAGGCTGCGGCCCGCGTAGGGCATCAGGCGGCCTTGGCCGCCTGCTCGCACACCGTCTTCCCGCCGGCCTTGCGGGCCGTCAGAAGGGCCTCGGTCGCCGCCACCACCAGCGCCTGCGCCGTTCCGGCTCGCGGCGCGATCGCCAACCCCACGGTGATCCCCTTTCGACTCCCGGGCTTGCCCAGCTCCTGCCTGGCCCCCTCGATGGCGGCGCGAACGGCGGCCGGGTCCACGCCCGCCAGGCCGATCGCAAAGAGGTCGGGCTTGAGCCGGCAGACGCGCCCGTTCAACGCGGCGAACTGACGGTTCAGCGCCTCGACCACCATCGCGGCGCACTCGTCCTGGGCGTCCTGGCCTTCGTCTCGCCCCAGGGCGGCGTGCTCGTCCACGTAGACCTGCACCAGCGCGGGCTGGCCACCCCCCTGGCCCGCGGGATCCACCACCTCCTGCATCATCCCCTGGAACGCCGCCCGCGAGAGCGCGCCCGTCATCGGATCCACGTTCCCCCCGTCCTTCAGCAGGGAGTTCATGGACGCCACCACCGCCGGCGCGTCACCCTCGGCCTCGATCTCGCGCTGCGTCTCCTCGGCCCTCTTGAGCACGGCATCGGGGTCCGCGAACGGGCCCGTGTCGAGGTTGAACAGGCGGGCCAGCTCGCGCGTCCCGTCGGTGCAGCGCTTGAGCACCAGGTCCATCGCCTCGTGCTCCAGCGAGAGCCATTGCTCGCCCAACTCGTACATCTTCCGCAGGCTCGCGCGGGGGTCCGGGTCCGTCAGCACGTCGTGCAGGAGATTCGCCAGCCCGACGCAGCGGCACATCTCCGCCTGCTCCGACGGCGCCGCCGTAGGGCGATCGTGGTAGCGCACCGGGATCACCAGTTGCGCGGGCAGGCGCCATCGCTCGGCCAGCATGGCCCCGATCTCGGAGTGGGTGACCTCGAAGGCCTCCGCCTCGGCGCGCGCCAGGAGACGATGATCGCCTTCCGTCTTCGCGACCACCGCGGTGTACTCGCCCCCCAGCGCCTGGACCATGGCCATCACGCCGATGTCCTGCAGCAGGCCCGACAGGAACGCCTCGTCGCCCCAGGTCTTCTTGGCCGCCTCCGCCAACGCCTTGGAGCCCACCGCCGTGTACAACCCGCGCCGCCAGTAGGCCACGTAGTCGAACGCGGAATTGGACTTGCCCTCGTTGATGGCGTGGACCAGCGAGAAGCCCAGCGTCAGCGTCTTGACCGGGCCAAGGCCCATCATCACCAGGGCGCGATCGATCGTCGAGCACGGCGTGCGCAGCCCGTAGAAGCTCGAATTCACCGTGCGCAGGACCTTGGCCGCCAGCCCCTGGTCGTTCTGGATCGTCCCCGCCAGTTCCTTCAGCTTCACGTTGGGATCGGACGTCAGCTCGATCACGCGCAGGGCCACCGCCGGCAGCGACGGCAGGGACTTGCAGGACAGGATGCGTTCGAGCAGTTCGGGATTCATCACGACTCCGCCCGTGGCCGGGGCGCTATTGGAGTCCGCTTCGAACCGGACCCCGTGGAGGAACATCGGACCGGTTTCGGACGGACTTCATGTTCTCTGAGATCACCCCGAGGATTCCAGGGAGCGCAAGAGTGCCCCCGCCGCGGGCGCCTCCCGTCCACTGGCTTCTCGGAAGTACAGGAGGAGCAGCCGAAGGGCTCGCGCGGCAACTGCGTCTGGATAAGCCCGGGGTCCACCGACCTTCCCGTCCAATGTACGGAGGTAGTCCACCGTTTCCTGCCTCACGCGCCACCGGGCGTCCCCCGCATCGGCGTCGGGCGCGTCCGAGAAGAGCACCCCTCTTCGGGGATCGAACGAGTACACCGGCTGCCCGGGCAAGGCGATCCCCGTGCCCGCGTCCACGTTCAACTCCGGGCGATGGCCGGTGCGTTCGAGCAGGATCCAGGCGAATCGGGCCGTCGCGTGCAGGTCTCGCCCCGGCTCGTCGAGCCCGCGCAGGGCGCCCACAAGGGCGTCGAACACCTCGGGATGCGGGTCGCGCTCGAGGATCGCGTGGTGCACCAGGTCCGCCTGGGCCATGGCGCATCGGAACGCCCGCAGGCTCCGGCGCGCGCCCGGGAACAGCTCTTGCAGGTCCCAGGCGGTCAGCAGGGTCAGCCCCCCGCCGGCATCGGGCGGCCTGAGGTTCGCTACGACCTCGCCGCGGGTGAGCAGCTCGATCCCTCCACTGAAGCCGGCGTGCTCGCGCTTGGAGCCCTTGGCCAGGCACCGCAGCACGCCGTGTGCGCGCGTCAGCAGCGAGAGCGTCTGGCTGGTCTCCGACCAGTCCCACACGCGGATGCAGACGCCCTGATCGGTGACGCTGGGCACGCAGCGAGGGTACCCGCTCGCCTAGGCCCGATTCCGGGGGTATCGTCCGCCATGCGATTCGAGCTGGTGGACCGCGTCCTGGAGCGCTCGCCCGAGCGGATCGTGACGATCAAGAACGTCACGGCCGCCGAGGAGTACCTGGCGGACCATTTCCCCAGCTTCCCCGTCCTGCCCGGGGTGATGATGCTGGAGGCGATGGTGCAGGCCGCCCGCCGGCTCGCCCAGGCCGCGCCGGAACCGCTGCCCCTGGTGCTCGGGCGCGTGCGTGCGCTCAAGTACGGTCGGTTCGTGCGTCCGGGAGAGACCATCCGGGTGGAGGTTGAGTTGCTCAAGCGCGAGGCCGGCTCGGTGGAGTTCAGGGGGCAGGTGCTCGTGCCCGTGCCGGGCGAAGCGGGGGCGGTGGCCGCCAGCGGGAGATTCACGCTTCGGCCCGCGTGCGTGGCGTGAGGCCGCCGCGAGGCCCCCGGGGAGCGCTATTATCGACGCGCCCGCGATCCCGGACAGACCCCGGACGCGGGAGCGGGGGACGATCAGGATGCCCATGACTCGCGATGAGATTCTCGGCAAGGTGTGTTCGGTGCTCGTGGACGCCCTGGCGGTGGACGACGCGGACGTGATTCCGACGGCCTCACTGACCAAGGACCTGGGCGCCGAGTCGATCGACTTCCTGGACATCCAGTTCAAGCTGGAGCAGGCGTTCGGGTTCAAGATCGGGCAGGGTGAGATGTTCCCCGACGACCTGATGAAGAACCCGGACATCGTCAAGGACGGGAAGCTGACGCCGGAAGGGATGCACATGGTCAAGGCCCGCCTGCCGCACGTCGACTTCTCGCAGTTCGAGAAGGACCCGCAGATCTCGCGCCTGGGCGGGCTGTTCACGGTGGGCGCGATCGTGTCATTCGTGGAGCGCAAGCTCGCCAAGGCCGCCTGAACCACGCGGGGAGCCTCCCATGCGCTGGATGTGGATCGACCGCGTGCTGGAACTCACTCCGCGCTCGCGCTGCGTGTCCATCAAGAACGTGAGCCTGGCCGAGGAGCACCTCCACGACCACTTCCCCGCCGCCGGCGCGCGGGCGGCCCTGCCCCTCATGCCCGCGTCGTTGATCCTGGAGGGGATGGCGCAGACGGCGGGCATCCTCGTCGGGCACGCCGCGGACTTCCAAGAGAACGTCATCCTCGCCAAGTGCGGGAACGCCGAGTTTGCCCGGGACGTGACCCCGGGCCAGACGCTGCGCTACACGGCCACGATGACGCACTACGACGCGGCGGGGGCCTCCACCCAGGGACTGGTGGAGGTGCTCGACCACTCGCAGGCGGCGCGGGGGTACCAGCGGGTGGGCGCCATCGACCTGATGTTCAGCCATACGGGGTCGAGCATCGACCTCAAGGGCCTGGGCCAGGACATCCCCTCCCACAACTTCGTGTTCAGTGAGGCGTTCAAGACGCTCCTGCGGACGAGCGGGTTCGACGCCCGGTTCTGAGCGGGCCTATTCGGCGCCGGTCCACGCCCACACCTGGAGCAAGCCCAGCCCGACGGGCAGGGCCGAAATCGCGATCGCCGTGATCGCCAGGCGCCGCCCCAGCGCGAGGTTGCGCCGCCCCACCGCCTCGCAGATCGCCACGACCAGCACGATGGTCGCGTACTTGAGCGCCACCATCCCCACCCAGCCGTATCGCTCGAGGAGCTGGCGGGCGAGGCGGTTGACCTCGCCTCCGTCGAGGTGCTCGATGATGACGTAGGTCACGAGGATGTCGAGCGTGCCGGCCAGCACGTACCACGCGTAGTGGTTCGGGTAGGACACCGACCCGGGCCTCATTCGCGCTCACTCCCCAGTTGCTCACGCACGATGCGCTCGAACAGCCCGGCGGGCCCGGGCCGCCCCGTCCAGGCCTCGAACTGGAGGGCGGCCTGGGCCACGAAGACCCCCACGCCGTCGAGGGTTCGCAGCCCCAGCGCCCGCGCGCGTCCGAGCAGCGGCGTTTCCACCGGGCGATAGACGCTGTCCATGACCAGCACCCCCGGGTTCCGCTTCGCCAGCGCCTCGGCCTCGACCACCGCCCCACCCGGCTCGGGCCCTCCCCGCATCCCCACCGGCGTGCAGTGCACGACAGCGTCCACCGCTTCGCCCGCCGCCTCGCGCACCGCGACGACCTCGCCCGCGCCCGCCCGCGTGAGCCCTTGGCACAGCTCCCGGGCCGAGGCCTCGCGTCGGGCCCAGACCCGCACGTGGGCGCCTTGGCTGGCGGCGCCCAGGACGACCGCCCTGGCCATCCCCCCCGCCCCGAGCACGAGCAGGCGCCGCCCCGCGAGTTCCCCCAGCGCCCGACGCAACTCCCCCACCGCCGCCGGCGCGTCGGTGTTCAGGACGCGCACGCCGCCCGAGTTCTCCACGACCAGCGTGTTTGCGGCCCCGACGGCCGCCGCAATGGGCTCCACGCCCCAGCCCCGCTCTTGCGCCAGGCGCAGGAGGTTCTGCTTGTGCGGGATGGTGACGCTGCACCCGCGAAAGGTCAGACGAGGATGAGCGATCAGCTCCAGCATGGTCGCCTTGAAGCTGGCGTAGCTCGCCTGAACGTCCTCGGCGCCGACGATCGGCATCGGGACGTAGACGCCGTCGTGCCCGATGGTGTCGAAACCCGCGTTGTGCACCGCGGGAGACAGCGAGTGCCCCACGGGCCAGCCCACGACGCCGTAGACCGCCGTGGCCCGCCCGATGGAGCGGAACCGGTAGAGATCGAGCAGCTCGCGCACCGTCGGCTGGCCCGGCGCGGTCGCGAGCTCCGGCCGCAGGCTCGCGAAGGTGAGGAAACCACCGAACTTGGGCGCGAGGATGCGCGAGATCAGCCCGAACTCGCCCATGCCCAGCGCGATGGTGGGCCTGCCCGTGAGTGCCGGCAGGTCCAGGATCTCCAGGGAGTCGCGGATCGACCTGGCCCGGTACGCGACCTTGACCACGGCCGCCGCGGCTTGCCCGGCCATCGCGAGCACGCGCCGGTGGAGGTCGCCGGGCCGCCCCTGAAAGTCGTGCGTGGAGAGGATCAGGCTGGTCTTGAGGTCCCTGAGTTGCCCGGGATGGTCGATGGCGAGGCCGATCTTCTGGCGGATGTTGGCCGACCTGGTGTACGCCGCGTGCTCGACATCGATGTAGCGGGGCGGGTGCTCGATGACCTCGCGCCCATCGACCTCGCCCACCCTTCGCGGGCGGGTGTTGGCCAGTCGTTCCAGCAGGCTGATCCGGTCCGCCTCGTCGCCTTCGTACCCGCCGCCCTCGCTCGCCAGGCGGCAGGTCACGATGACCGGGAGGGGCGACATCGCCACCAGGCGGAGGATCGCGTCCACCGCACCGCTCCGGTCCCGCGAGCCGCGACCATCGCCGCCAGCTTCGCCCGATCCCGGACCCCCCGCAAAGAACTCGTCGATCCTCAGCTCCACGAGGTCCGCACCGGCGTCCCGAGCCGCCCAGGATGGGAACGCACAGCAGGGCCACGCCCCGGAGGATACGGAGGCCGCGGACGCCCCCGCCGCGGCGTACGCGTGCCACAGTGCCCTTGCTTCGCGTCCTGCGCACCACCCGGCCCCGGGCGGACGCCTCGGACACCAACCCGCCCGAGCACTCAGCCTGCCTCGAACCCTCGATCGTCGCATTGACCCTGGACGCCTTGGGCGTTCTCGGCGGATCACGTTCCGCCCAGGGCGCGGGCGGCCCCGCCCCCGGCGACGAACCCGCTCGCCCACGCCCATTGGAAGTTGTACCCCCCGATTCGTCCGTCCACATCCAGGATCTCGCCGCACAGGTGCAGCCCTGGGCAGATCCGGGATTCCATCGACTCCAATCGAATCTCGCTGAGCGGCACGCCCCCGGCCGTCGCCTCGGCGAACGTGAAGCCGCGGTCGCCGATGATGGGCACCGGCATCTGTGTCAGCGCGACCGCAAGGCCCCGACGCTGGGCACGGGACATCGTTGAACCCGTCGCTTCCCGCGCCATCCCGACATGGTCCACGATTCCGCCCGCGAGTCGCTCGGGGAGTCGTCCGCGCCCAAGGCCCATCAGCCATGCCCGCGGCGACTGTCGCCCCATGCCGACCATCGCCCGATCAACACTCTCGGTTGTCTCGCCCGGCAGCCAGTTCACAAGAAGCTGCGGAGCGGGCTCGCCCTCGCGCTCCGCATCACGGCACGCCTGCGTCCAGGAGCGGCTGATGTCCAGAACACAGGGCCCGGAGAGCCCGAAGTGGGTCACGAGCATCGAGCCCGTCATCGATTGCAGCCTCTGACCGGAATGCGATCGCACTTCGAGCGTCACGTCCACCGTGATCCCAGACAGCCCACCGAGCCAGTGCCCCTTCTTGACGAGCAGCGGAACCAGGGCCGGGAACACGTGCGGAGTGACGGTGTGCCCCAGCGACCTGGCGATTTCGTACCCGAACCCATCCGAGCCGGACTTGGGCAGGGCCTTGCCGCCGGTGCACAGGATCACGCGGCGAGCCGAGACGACGCGATCGCCGGAGGCGGGCGCATCGCCGGGCGGAGCCAACCGCAGGCAGAATCCGGAATCTCCCCTCACGACCTCACCGACCCGCGCGGGATGGCGGAGCGTGACGCCCGCGCCCCTCGCAGCGCCTTGGAGCGCATCGAGCACGGTCCTTGCTTCATCGGTCGTCGGAAACAGCTTCCCCGTCTCCTCCCGTTTCAGTTCAACGCCCAACTCGCGGAAGAACGCCACCGTCTTGGGCACGTCGAACTGGAGCAACACCTTCCGTATCGCGCTCCGCGACGACCCCGCGTACGCCGATTCGTCCACGGCGTCGTGCGTGACGTTGCACCGCCCGCCCCCGGCGACGAGGATCTTGGCGCCAAGCGTTCGTGCGCCGTCCAGGGCGATCACACGCGCGGTTCGTCCCGTCCCCCTCGCCGTCCGCCCGGCCCAGATGGCCGCCATCAGCCCGGCGGCGCCGCAGCCCACGATCGCGATATCGAACGGCTCATCCATCGCGCCCGATCACAGCTCCGCCAGCCTCTTGCGGGTCTCCCGGTCCATCAAGTCCCTGAACAACTCGGCGAAATCGCCGGCCAGAAGGTCGCGAAGCTGGTACTCGCCGGGCAGGCGCTCGTCGGCGGCGATCCCTTCCTTCCAGCGATAGGTACGGATCTTCTCGCTGCGTTCGCCGGCTCCGATCTGGGCCGAGCGGGCCGCCGAGCGGGCCTCGTGCTGTCGGCGTCGCTCCGCCTCGAACAACCGAGCCATGAGCAGTCGCCGCGCCTTCTCGCGGTTCTGCTGCTGGCTCTTGCTCTCCATCATCTTGATGACCATGCCGGTGGGCTTGTGGAGGATCTGCCACGCCGTCTCCACCTTGTTGACGTTCTGCCCCCCGGGGCCCTGGGCCCGCGTGGCCTGCTCCTCCACGTCGTTGGTCCAGTCGATCTTGACATCGACCTCCTCGGGCTCGGGCAGCACCGCGACGGTCGCCGTGCTCGTGTGCACGCGACCCTGGGCCTCCGTCGCGGGAACGCGCTTGACGCCGTGCACCCCGGCCTCGAAGGCCAGCTCGCTCCACACGCCCTCGCCCTTGACGCCGATCGTCACCCCGCGCACGCCCCCCACCCCCGGTTCGCCCGCAAGTTCCATCACCTCGAAGCCCCAGCCCCGCCTGGCGGCGTACTTCTGGTACATCTCCATGAGATCGCGTGCCCACAGCGTCGCCTCGTCGCCGCCGGTGCCCGCCCGGATCTCCAGGATCACCGACCCGACCTTGCGGTCGTCGCTCGTGACCAGCCCCGACAGCACGCTCTTCACCGCCGCCTCGCCCTGCTCGCGCAGGCGGGGCAGTTCCTCGCGCGCCAGGGCGGCAAACTCGGCGTCGCCATCCCGGGCCGCAGCCTCCAGCTCCTCGACCTCGCGCTCGAGCCTGGTGATCCGCCGGTACTCGTCGACAACGGGCGCCAGCGCCGCCCGCTGGATGGCAAGCTGCCGGACCTTCTTGTGGTCGGACGCGACCGCGGGGTCCTCGAGCTGGCGCGCCAGCTCCCGCTCATGGGAGTCCATCGCGCGCAGCTTCTCCCACACCCGCCCCGGGATGTCCGGGGCGAAGACGCACGCCCTCGATGTGCCGGTTTCGCCCATCGCGGGGAGGATATCCACACCCTGAAAGCCCGCGAGCAACCTGGCCAATAATCACCGCCCGCGCCCCGCCAGGCCGATGGTGGGTCCGCTTCCACTGGAGATCCCCTTGACCAACGCCATCGAGATCCGCGGCGTCACCAAGACCTTCGGGCCCAAGGTGGCGGTGGACGACCTCGACCTGTCCATTCCGCAGGGCTCGCTCTACGGGTTCATCGGGCCCAACGGCGCCGGCAAGACCACCACGATCCGCATGATCATGTCGATCCTGTTCGCCGACCGGGGCGCGGTCTCCGTGCTCGGCAAGGCCTCCGCCGTCGAGTCCAAGGACCGCATCGGGTACCTCCCCGAGGAGCGCGGGATCTACCGCAAGATGAAGGTGGGCGCGTTCCTGAAGTACGTCGCCCGCCTGAAGGGGATGGATTCCGCCGGCCTGGACGCCAAGGTCCTGGGCTGGCTCGAGCGCGTGGAACTCAAGGACGTGCTCCGCAAGAAGTGCGAGGAGCTGTCCAAGGGCATGCAGCAGAAGGTGCAGTTCATCGCCGCCGTCATCCACGAGCCGGACCTCATCATCCTCGACGAACCCTTCAGCGGGCTCGATCCTCTGAACCGCCGCCTCCTGCGCGAGCTCATGGAGGAGCAGCACAAGGCCGGACGAACCCTGATCTTCTCCACCCACGCGATGTACGAGGCCGAGCAGCTCTGCACGCACATCTTCATGATCAACAATGGGCGCAAGGTGCTCGACCTGCCCTTCCCCGAGATCTGGAAGCGCTACGACCCGCGCGTGCTCCACGTGGAGCCGTTGGGGCACGCGGGCGAAGCGCTGGAGGTCCTGCGGACCATCCCCGGCGTGCGTGTCGCCGGCCAGGCCGGCGGGGGCGTGGACCTGCGCCTGGGCGACGATGCCGACGCCTCGGTGGCCATGGTTGAGGCGACGCGCCGCGTGCCCGCCCGCCTGGTCGAGCTGCGCCGCCCCAGCCTCGAGGACATCTTCATCCAGCTGGCGGGGCCGGAGGCCCAGGCCATGTTGGCGCAGTCGGGAACGGGTGGCGGCGCGGTCCGGCGGTCGTCGCCGGCGGGGGTGGAGTCATGAACAAGATCCTCACCGTTGCCTGGCGCGAGTTCTCCGCCACGGTGTTCACGAAGGGATTCATCTTCGGCATCGTGATGGCGCCGATCATGCTGGCCATCGTCGCCGGCGCCGTGGCCCTGCTGAAGAACCAGAAGGGCCCGCAGATCGTCGGTTCGGTCGCCATCGTCGACCGCACGGGCTTGCTCAAGGAGCGCATCGCGTTCAACTTCAGCGAGGCGGGGATCGAGAAGGAGCGCGGCGAGGAGGGCGAGAAGGCGAGAGAGCAGATCGAGCAGGCCAAGAAGGGCGGGATCCCGGCCCAGCCGATGGACCAGTCCAACGCCGCCGCCACCGCCGCCGCCATCGCCCAGGCGGCCGGCGCGGGCGATGGGCCCAAGCTCACGCTCGAGTTCCTCGACGCGGGAGCCTCGCTGGACGAGGCCAAGAAGCCGCTGGAGACGGCCCAGATCCGGCGCGAGCGCGAGGGGGGCGGGGCGGAAGCCTCGCGCATCGCGCTGCTGGTGGTGCAGCCCGCGACCGTGCGGGGCGACGCCAAGGGCGAGTACCCGCCGTTCCAGTCCTTCTACGCCGACCGCCTCGACTTCGAGATCAAGCAGCGCATCGAGGGGCGCGTGGCGCGGGCGATCGTGGACGCGCGTGTGGCGGCCGACCCGCGCATAGCCACCACCGGGCTCTCGCCCGAGGACCTGCGCAAGCTCCTGCGGCGCCCCGACGCCGAGTCCAGGACCGTGACCCTCGGCGGCGAGAGAAAGTCCAACGGGGAGCTGCAGATGCTCGTCCCCATGGCCTTCATGATGCTCCTCATGATGTCCGTCTTCACCTCGGGCCAGTACCTGCTCACGTCCACCGTCGAGGAGAAGGGCAACCGCGTCATGGAGGTCCTGCTCTCGGCCGTCTCGCCCACGCAGCTCATGACCGGGAAGATCGTGGGGTACATGGGCGTGGGGCTGCTGATCCTGGGGCTGTACGGGAGCCTGGGCGTCGCCGGGCTGATCGCCTTCGCCGTCACCGGGCTCGTCCAGCCCATCCAGCTCGTCTACCTGGTGATCTTCTTCATGATCTCATACTTCCTGGTCGCATCGATGATGGCGGCGATCGGCGCGGCGGTCAACGACATGCGCGAGGCCCAGACCCTCATGAGCCCCGTCATGATCCTCCTGATGCTCCCGTGGATGACCTGGTTCCTCATCCAGCGCGCCCCCAACTCGCCCCTCGCCGTCGCCCTCTCCTTCATCCCCGGGCCCAACCCCTTCGTCATGATGATCCGCGTCTGCGGGAGCGAGCCCGTCCCGCCCTGGCAGATCGGCGTGGGCATCCTCGTCGGCGTCCTCTCCGTGATCGGCGCCGCCTGGGCCGCCGGGAAGATCTTCCGCATCGGCGCGCTCATGTACGGCAAGCCGCCCAACTTCAAGACGCTCTGGCAGTGGGTCAAGATGGCGTAAGCACGCTCACGCCGCGCCCGGGGCGCATCCGGCGAGCGTTCTGCCCGCGTTCGGGCCGCCTCGAACCAACGACCGAGAATCTCGCCACTTTCCTTGCAAATCGCTCAATCCTGAGGTCTATTTGACGGTCCGCACCGCACGTCGAGGCCTCGCAATGCACCGCCGCCATCTCTTCCACAGCGTCTTCGTTGCTCTAGCCGCACTCCTGCCCTGCTCGGAGGCTCTGGCAATCGATGAGAACTCCGACCCCTCCCTCTGCGTGAAGGGGCCCACGAGGAGACGGCAAGGCTGATGCAATCCGGGCTTCCGCCAGAGTTGGTGGCGATCGGGCGCACCTTGGAATGGACCTCCACGGTTGTCCCTCGCTGGTCGTCGCTGCTCGTTCCCCAAGGCGGCGTTGACCTGGCGATTGCCGTGGCCGTCAACCTCCCCCAAGTCAGCCTCGCGGAAAAGGACCCGTTCGTCCACCCGTGCGGCGTCGAGCCAAACGACCCCCTCTGGCCGCAACAGAAACCGCACTTGGGCGCGGTCTGCATGACCGGGGGATGGACAGGCCAGGTCACCGCCGACCGGCTCATCGCCGTGATCGACAGCGGTGTCAAGTACGACCTGCCGGATCTTTCACCCAACATGTGGCGAAATCCGCTCGAAGCCCTGGGGCAGCCGGGAGTCGATGACGATCAGGACGGAATCGTGGACGACATCTGGGGCGCTTCTTTCGTCAAGCAGCGACAACATGATTGCGATCCGCCGGGAACTCCGTTCCAGGCGAATGACCCGACGGACCGCTGCGGGCACGGCACGGGCGTCGCATCGATCCTCGGCGCTGTCGGCAACAACTCGCTGGGGATGGCGGGGATTGTCTGGAAGTGCCAGATCCTCCCGGTCAAGATCTGGGGTGAGGCCCTCGGTACGGCAAGCGACGCGACCCGAGGCATGGAGTACGCCTACCGCAAGGGCGCGCGCCTCATGAATTGCAGTTGGGCCGTGAACTCGGATGCTGGCATGCTCCACGACTTCATCCACGCCACGTGGGATGCCCTTTACGTCGTCGCGGCGGGGAACAGCGGGCAAGACTTGGATAATCCGCAGCACGTTGGCCATTGGTACCCCCAGGAATGGGGCGACGACAACATCCTCGTTGTTGGGAACGCGAGCGGCCCGCTCCACGACAACCTTGGAGATTCCAACTTCGGCCTGGCCAGCGTGGACCTGTTCGCGCCGGGGTTCGACATGGTTGCTCTTGACCACACCGGAGCAACCCAGGTGTTCAGTGGATCATCCGCGGCGGCTCCGGTCGTCACCGGGGTCGCCGCCCTGCTGTGGACCGCCAAACCCGCGCTCACCCCCGCGCTCGTTCGCCAATACCTGATGAACGCCGTTGACCCGATGCCCCTGTTCCAAGGGAACTGCGTCACCGGGGGCCGGCTGAATGCGGCGCGAGCTTTGGGAGCGACGTGCAACTGACTCCACACACGGAGGGCGAACAGATGCGGACGAGAATCGACAAGTGGTTCTGCCTGGGTCTGGCGCTCGCTGGCTGCCGCTCCGCCTCGGCTCAAGTTGTCTACGGCGGCGAGGGGCACTGGTGGTGGGAGGCCTCGACCGACGGGGGCGTGTCGTACAGCGCCGGGCTGGTCGAAGTGCCCCAGACCCAAGGGTCCGTCCTCGTGCGGGGCAGGTTCGAGTTCCCGGCGGGGCAACGCCATTACTTTGGCCTCGCGGGGCTGGATGCCGCCGTCTTCAACGCCGCGCCAGGTGACAGCATCACGAACGCGACCGGCGGGGAAGCGATGATCTCCGGGGTGGTCCATCGCCTGCCCGGCATACTGAAGATCGATGCCATCGATGATACGTTGCCGCCGGGGCAGGGCCCGGGGTGGACCGGGCTGCGTCAGGATCCGCCGTGGACGCTCCCCGTCCCTTCGTACAGCAACCCGATCACGCTCGTCGAGTACTCGCTCACGCTCGACCCGACACCCGGCAACCGCCTGATCGGAGGTATCTTCGGGTACGCCGACGTCGACGGGCACTCGACGGCGGCGATCATCTACAGCACCTACTTCACCGACTGGGGCGTCGTGTATGCCGTGGGTTTTTCGCAGGACCCGCTGACAGTCCGGGTCGTCCCTGCCCCGGGAGTCATGGCTCTGGCAGGCGCTGGCGTCGCCCTGGCATCGCGCCGGCGCGGAGCCGCTCACTGCGCCCCCGCGAACGCGTCCCCGCCCGGCTCGGCCTTGCCGCAGTAGATGCAGCGCGCGTGGCGTGCCGAGATCACTCGCCCGCACTGGCCGCACGTGCGTGGCGGCGTGGTCACGCGCCCATCCATGTTGCCATCGCGGAGGTCGATCTCCCGAACCCGGTCCTGGAGCTCCTGGTCCGTGCAGCCCAGCTTCTCGCCGACCAGCGACCACAGGGCCATGTTCACCAGAACCAACGCGTCGATGCGGCGCCCGAGCCGCTCCTCGACGAGCTCCTCACGCTCGGCCCGCGCCCCGGCGGCCTCCGAGGACACCCGGGTCTCCAGCTCGTTGAGCCGGCGGTGCTGCTGCAAGTCCCACAGAAATCCCAGTAGTCCCATGGCTGGCCTCCTCGGGGGATTATGGGCGCCCCGGCACGCGGGCCTTGGCCCCGTCCCGGCGGATCCCTAGACTCCCGCTCACCGCCGGAGGAACCGTCCATGCCGTACTACTTCAAGCTCGGGAACCTGCCGAAGTATCGCCACGTCCAGTTCCGCCGCCCCGACGGGGCGCTGTACAGCGAGGAGGTCTTCGGGACCGAGGGCTTCGTCGGGCCCACGACCACCATGTACCACATCTACCCGCCCACGCAGGTCAGCGGGTGGAAGACCCTGTACAAGACCAAGCCCGAGTACGTGGAGACGGAAGTGATGCGGATGCGTCACTCCAAGACGGCAAAGATGAAGGCCCACGGCGACAGCGTCACGGGTCGCATCGTCCTCTTCGGCAACGCCGACGTCGAGATGGGCATCTGCATCCCCCGCGAGCAGATGACCTACCACTACAAGAACGGGCAGGGCGACGAGTGCCTCTTCGTCCACTACGGCTCGGGCACGGTCTACACGATGTTCGGGACGCTCAAGTTCGGCAAGAAGGACTACATCGTCATCCCCAAGGGGACCATCTACCGCATCGAGTGGAATGCCCTCCCCGACGACCAGCGCCCCGCGGGCGCCGCCGCCGCCGACATGCCCTTCGGAAAGTTCGTCTGCTTCGAGACCGCCAACGGGAGCCACATCGGCCCCCCGCCGCGCTACGTGAGCAAGGCCAACGGGCAGTTCCTCGAGCACGCCCCCTACTGCGAGCGCGACCTGCGCGTCCCCGAGCTGCCGCTGACCTACGACCAGCTCGGCGAGTTCGAGGTCCGCATCAAGGCCCGCGACTGCGTGCACAGCTACATCTACGGGTACCACCCGCTCGACATCGCGGGCTGGGACGGCTGCTACTACCCCTACTGCTTCAACATCGACGATTTCGCCCCCATCGTCGGCAAGCTGCACATGCCCCCGCCCATCCACCAGATCTTCGAGGGGTTCAACTTCGTCATCTGCTCCTTCTGCCCCCGTGTGCTCGACTTCCATCCCAACGCCATCCCCATCCCCTACAACCACAGCAACATCGACAGCGACGAGATCCTGTACTACGTCGAGGGCAACTACAAGGCCCGGCGCGGGATCGAGGTCGGGTCCATCTCCCTCCACCCGCAGGGCATCCCCCACGGCCCCCACCCGGGCACCATCGAGGCGTCCTTGGGCAAGACCTACACCGACGAGCTGGCCGTCATGTGCGACACCTTCCGCCCCATGTTCCCCACCAAGGCGGCCCTGGGCATCGACGACCTGTCGTACCCCGAGAGCTGGCGGGCCGACCATCACGCCCCGCTGCAGCCAAGGCCCGGCGCCGGGACTGTCCCGCCGCCCGACCCGAATCGCGTGGGCAACGTCTGGGCCACCTGAGCGGGCGACTTCGTGTGGACCTGACCAGCTTCGAACTCCTCTCCTTCGACTGCTACGGCACGATCGTCGATTGGGAGACGGGCATCCTGCGCACGCTCCGCCCCATCCTCACCACCCACGGGCTCCAGCCCGCGGACGACGAACTGCTGCATCTCTACGCCCAGCTCGAACACGAGGCCCAGGACCCCCAGGCCCACCAGCACCGCACGTATCGCGAGGTGCTCGGTGAGGTCATGGGCGGCCTGGCGGAGCACTTCGACCTCGCCCTCACCGCCCGCGAGCACGACGCCCTGGCCGACTCGCTGGGGTCCTGGCCCATCTTCCCCGACAGCGGCCCGGCCCTGCGCACTCTCGGCCGCCGCTACAAGCTCGCAATCCTGTCCAACATCGACAACGACCTGTTCGCCCAGACCCGCGCCGCCCTGGGCGTCGATCTCCAGTTCGTCGTGACCGCCGAACTCTGCCGCAGCTACAAGCCCGCGGAGAAGCACTGGCGCGTGCTCCGGGCTCTGAGCAGCGTGGACAAGGACCACGTGCTGCACGTGGCCGAAAGTCGCTTCCATGACATCGTCCCCGCCAAGGCCATGGGCATCGCGACGGTGTGGGTGAATCGCCGGGGCGCCGCGGGGAAGGACCTGGGCGGCGCCAGCGAGGGTTCTCGTGAGATCCTCCCCTTCGAGGCCCAGGCGGACCTCGAAGTGCCCGACCTGGGCACGCTGGCACGCCTGTGCGAGAGCGATTGGCAGCACAAGCGCTGGTGATGCCCGCTACTTGGCGCCGGGAGGCGGGCCGCCGGCGATCCCGGCCCACCAACGTTCGAGCACGCCCGGGTCGAGGGCGATCGCCGCTTCAACGCTCTTGGAATCAGAGTCTCCCAGCATTTCCGCCAGGCGAACGGCGATCTGCTCGCGACGATCTCGCGGCAGACCGGCGAGCATGTTCCAGAGGGTCGCGGCATCCTGGCGAGAAGCGAGGCGAGCCACTTCCCGCAGCGGATCGGCCTTCCACGCGCCGGATTCCAGCGCCTTCTTGGATCGGAGGTCATCCACGAACGCGACGGCCCGCGTGAAGTCCTCGCCCGCCCCCGAGCGCACCGGTGTGCGCGTCGAATCAAGGTCGAACTGCGTGCCCTCGCCCAGCCTGACCTGCCCGCCTTCGCCCCGCTCGATGCCCACCCAGCCGCGCTTGACCCCGATCCGCGCACGAGCGCTGACGCTCGCTTCCGCCATCACGAAGCTCCCCGGCGCGGCCCGAAGCACGACGCCCCCAACAACCACCTCCACCGGCTCGCGGCCTTCCGCCGCGTCGATGAGCACCGAGCCCCGCTCGAGCTCGGGTAGGGCGGCGGCCTTGGCGTCCTCGCGCGGGAGCAGCACCGACCCCTCCCCCGTGAAGCGCACCTTCGCCCCCGAGCGCGTCAGCGCGAGCCACTGACCAGGCAACAGCGTGTATCGCGCCGTGGAGGCGTCGCGCCCCGGCGCGGGTTGGACGCCCGGGTCGGACGCCTCCATGCCGGCCATGGCCCTGGAGTGATCCTCAGACCCACGGGGCGCCAGCGTCGGAGCGACGGCACGCCCGCCCCAGATCCACGCCCCGGCCGCGACCACCAGCACGGCCGCCGCCAGGCCCATCCGGGCGAGCACGCGAGGGCGCGAGAGCTCCCCACGAGACGGCGGACGCGACGGGGCTGGACGCAGCGGCGCCAAGGCCCGCTCCAGGGCCTGGACCTGGGGATCGGGCCGGCAGGACGGGTCCCACAGGTACTGCTCCTGCGCGGTTCGCACGGGATCGGCGTGGTCTTCACTCATGGATCGAGCGCCTCCCGCGACAGCTTCCCGCGCAGCAGCTCCATGCCCCTGCAGAGATTCACACGTACGGACCCGGGCGTCATGCCCAGGGCCGCCGCGATCTGCGGCCCGCTCATGCCGCAGACGAGCCGCATCGCGAGTGGCTCGTGGTACGCCTCGGGCAGCTCTCCAAGGGCGGCAAGAATTTCCTCGCCGCCCAGGCCCGCGGGATTGCGAGCCCGCACCGTCCCGAGGCGAAGCCAACCCCAAGGCCTGCGCCGGCGCAGGTGGTCGAGCGCGGCATGGCGCGCGATCTGCGCGAGCCAGGCGCCCAAGGCACGCCCCTCCTGGAGCGCTGGCAGGGCGCGAAACGCCCGCAGGAAGACATCGTGGGCGAGGTCCTCGGTCTCGGCTCGCCCCACGCGCACGAGCAGGACCGCGTGCACGAGCCCCAGGTACTTGAAGTAGATGGTCTCCATGGCCGCTCGATCGCCCCCGCATGCCGCGCGGACCAAGGCACGATCATCGCCCACCGGGCTTTCCCCGGCGGGCGACGCCAATTGGGTCGGGGCTCGCCCTGGATCGTGCTCCATGGACCTCCACACTCGATCTGCTCAGCCGCCCAGGCGCCGGCGTACGTCCGGATTCGTCGTGGCCTCCCGCCTGGAGTCCAGGGCGGGCTGATAGAAGCGCCCCAGCCAGCCGAACTCCCGCCTGAGCCGTTCACTGACGCGGGGAGCGTCGCCAGGCCCCTCGCCCGCCACCTTCTCGATGCGGGCGCCGACCTCGGGCGTCAGGACCTCGAGGCGGGCCACGAACACGCGCCTCGTCTCCACGGGCGTCGGAGTGATCCGCAGGGGGAGGAGCTCGTCGCAGAGCGCGGGTGGCATGATCGCCAGGAACCGCGTGCCATTCTCGGCAAACCAGCTGCGGCGCCACGTGTCCACCATCGCGCGGGCCTCGAGCTCGAACAACCCCGCCTGGTGCAGCGAACGCACCAGCGCCTCGGCGGCCTGGGCGGCGTCGGCGCCCGCACCCGCCAGGTCGAGGCGGAGTGAGCCCGCCAGGGCGCCAACCGCACGCCAACGGAGCTTCCCGTCCTCGATGCTCACGAGCAACCCGCCGGGCCACTGCTCCTTGCGCGAGCAGGCAAGCTCGAAACGATCCTGCCCCAGGGCGCGGATGGTGATCGGCATCTCGAAATCGCCCACGCCCCGATAGAACAGGAACTTCTCGACGTGCTCGCTCCCCAGGTGCGAGCAGTGCACGCCCGCCGCGGGGGCCACGTCCCGCGCGGTGGCGTAGTGGGAGCCATTCGTGACCTCGGGAGGAGCCTGAGCGCCGGTCGTGCCGGGGGTCAGCCCCACGCCGCGCCACTCGAGTGCGCCGTCCCGCGGCGGCCGCTCGCGATCGAGCGACGTGCTCGGCCCGAACAGGGTCACGGGCGGATAGAACTCGGTCATGAGGCCTTGGGGAAAGTCCACACGCACGTCGACGCTCATGGCCTTGGGTGCGTAGAAGTAGATCACGGGCGTTTCCATGCGCTGGCGGGCCCAGAACTCGGACTTGGGGGCTCCCACTGCTGGCAGCCCGGGATCTGCGGCGAATTGACGCTGGCGCGTATAGACAAAGTCGGGGAGCCGATCGGCGACGGCGGTGCCAAAGTAGAGGAGCTTGCCGTCCGGCGTCGAGAAGCTCGTGAACGTCCCCCACTCGTGAGCGATCAACCCCTCAGGCGCCTGCATCCGGCACAGCTCCCCGCCTCCGACGGCGTGCGCGGATATTCCCGCCGCAAGCACCGTAGCCACAACCCAAGCACACCTTGCCATGGCGGCCTCCTTTGAAGTTCCACCCCCCCGGGAAGAATGACGCACGAGGCCGCGCGGTGTTAGCGACCGGCCCGCAGATTCCCACAGGCGGACCCTATTCCTGCCGGTCCCGTCCCATTCCGCTACACTCCGCCCATGAAGATCCACGAGTATCAGGGTCGCGATCTGCTCCGCGCCTACGCCATCCCCGTTCCCAGCGGTCAGACCATCAGCGCCATCGAGGAGGCCGCTCCGGCCTTCAAGGCCGTCACTGCCCAGCAACCCTCCCCCCTGGCCGTGATCAAGGCCCAGGTGCACGCGGGCGGGCGCGGCAAGGCCGGCTTCGTCAAGCTGGTCAAGAGCCCGGCCGAGGCCGAGGCCGCCGCTCGCTTCATGCTCACCAACCGCATGAAGAGCCCCCAGACCCCCGCCGAGGGTCTGGAGGTGCGCAAGCTCCTCGTGGCCGCCGGAGTGGACATCGCCGAGCGAGCGCCCTCCTACCGCGAGGAGTTCTACCTCGCCATCACCACCGATCGCAGGACCCGACGCAACGTGCTGATCGCCTCGCGCGAGGGCGGCGTGGAGATCGAGGCCATCGCCCACTCCAAGCCCGACGCCATCATCAAGGAGTTCCTCCACCCCCACCTGGGTTTGCAGGGCTTCCAGGCCCGCAACGTCGCCTCGCGCCTGGGCTTCACGGGCAAGCTGATCTTCCAGGCCGCCGACGTGATGGTGAAGCTCGCCCGCCTCTACGTGGAAAAGGACTGCTCGCTGGCCGAGATCAACCCCCTGGTCATCGCCACCGTTGCCGGACCCAACGGCGCGGAGAAGCAGGTGCTGGCCATCGACGCCAAGTTCAACTTCGACGACAACGGGACCTTTCGCCACAAGGACGTCGAGGCCATGTTCGACCCCAGCGAGGAAAACCCCGCCGAGATGCGGGCCCGCAAGTTCGGGCTCTCGTACATCGCCCTCGACGGGAACATCGGCTGCCTCGTCAACGGCGCCGGGCTCGCCATGTCCACCATGGACATCGTCAAGCTTCACGGGGGCACGCCAGCCAACTTCCTCGACGTCGGCGGTGGGGCCACCGAGGAGGCCGTCACCGAGGCCTTTTCCATCATCCTCTCCGACAAGGCCGTCAAGGGCATCCTCGTCAATATCTTCGGCGGGATCATGCGCTGCGACGTCATCGCCCAGGGCATTGTCAACGCGGCGACGAACTACAGGAACAGCGACGGGAGCACCGGCTTCAAGGTCCCCCTCGTCGTGCGACTCGAGGGCACGAACGTCGAGGCGGGGCGCCAGCTCCTCACCGACGCCCGCGCCAAGCTCCCCACCCTCCAGGCCGCCACCGACCTGGGCGACGCCGCCAAGAAGGTCTGCGCCGCCGTCGCCCACTGAAGACGTCTCGCGTCCTCGCCCCCGCGCCGTGCCTGGCCATCGATCGCCCCGCGAGCCAATCAGGGCCCGCTTTCCGCTCATCTCGTTCGGTTCCAGTTCGCCCCCGCGATTCTGCTATTTCACGTGAAGGCGGTCCGGGTCGGCCCGCTCTCATCTCCCGTGGAACACGCCCAGTTCGAGATCCTGATCGAGGCCCAAGCCCGCGGCGAAATCGCCCCCGAGGCACGCCACACGCTCGAGGCACACCTGGCGACGTGCGCCGCCTGCCGCGAGCGCCTCGACCAGGTCACCCGGGAGACCGCCATGCTCACCGACGCCGCATCGTCCCTCGCCAGCACGTTCGACTTTGATCGCGTCAGCCGTGCCACGGGAGCGCTGATCCACGTCCGCCGCCGCCAATCCCTCACGCTCCTGCTCTGGATCGGCGCCTTGGTGGCCCTTTCCCTGGGGAGCATGCTCGCAAGCCGCGCCTTGAACATGTGGGTCGTCGCGGCGCTGGCTCAGTTCGTCGCCCTGCCCCTGCTCCTGCTGCTCTTCAAGGACGCCTGGCAGGAGCGCCGGGCACGCGCCCTGGCCATGAGCGATGATGCTGCCCTGGCCTCGCGTGGCTTTGAGGCCCACGTCCGGCGTTCGCTGAACCTGTTCGCGCTCAATCAGCTGGGCGTCCTCGCCCTGCTCGCGTGGCTCGCACTGTTCGCGTACCGCGCCTGCTACGCGGGATCAGGACTCACCGCCCTCGCATCCCTCACCCTCCTGGCCGTGCTGGCGGCGTGGCAATGGCGGCGCACGCTCTCGCCCGGGGCGCGCCGCCGCGAGGAGTCCTTCCTGCGGGGGAACCTCTCCCTCGACCAATACCTGCGCGAGCGCTCGCTGTGGCGGTTCCTGCGCCAGCGCCCCGGGGATCGCCCCGGCAACACCCCCGGAGCCTGAGCCCTCGCCCATGCCCCCGACCTTCGACCAGGTCTACGCAGCCCAGCGCGAGCCCACGCTCGCGCTGTGCCTGCACCTGACGGGCAATCGCACCCTGGCGGAGGAAGCCTTCCAGGAGACGTTCCTGCTCGTGCACCAGCACCTGGCGGGCTTCAGGGGCGAGTCGAAGGTCGGCACCTGGGTCTACACCATCGCCCTGCGGGCCGCCTCCCGCGTGCGCGAACGCGAGCGGTCCCAGCTGCTCAAGGCCCGGGCGCTAGGCGACCAGCCCCGCGCCGAGCCCCATCCCGATGCGATGGGCTTGGGTGATGCGGAGGCACTGTACCGCGCCATGGACCGCCTCTCCGACGACGATCGGACCCTGCTGGCCCTCCTCGCCGTCCGCGGGCTGACGAGCGCCCAGGCGGGCGACGTGCTGGGGATCCCCACCGGCACGGTCTACTCCCGCGCCTTCGCGGCACGTTCGGCGCTGCGCCGCCTCATGGGCACAGACGCCCCCTCCCCCGGCCCCGTTCAATAACTCTCCGGGTTGTGGTTCTCGCCGTGGCACCGGAGGAAGCAAGTCCCGTGGCGCGAGCCCGTCGCGCGGAATTCGAGGCGTCCCACGGAGTTGGGCGAGACGATCCCCGCCGCGAAGTTGATGAGGCGGCTGTTGTTGGTCGCGTTGCCCTGGGCCGAAGAGATCCCGTGCGCGTCGTGGCAGGCCGCGCAGGGCGCACGCTCCTCGACGATGTGCTTGCGGTGCTCCTTGAAGGTCACGTCATTGAGGATGCTGGTGCGGTCGTGGCACGCATAGCAGAGGGCATAGGCGGCGGCGCTCTCGGACGTGTTGTCGGCCGTCTCGTATCGCGCCGCCAGGAGCCCGGGCCAGGCCGACCCGTGCGTCCCGCTGGGCCCGATGCCCCCGGCCGAGACCCCGCTCTCCGAGGCGTGGCAGTCGCTGCACGCCACGCGGCTGGACGTGGTCCAGCCCGGACGCAGGCTGGGCACGTCGCTACTGACGCCCTGGGCGGCCACGGGGTGGAACGAGACCGCGCTCGGCGCGAACTCCAGGCGGGTGTTGTTCTGCACGATCTGCCGCGGGACGCGCGGGGAGCGCGTGGTCCCGTCCGCGTGGCACTTGAAGCAGACCTCAAACTCGCTGCTCGCGCTGGACACGAGGGTGCCCGAGATGTTCATGCCGGACTGGGCTCCGAAGTTCGGGTGCAGCCCCGGCGCCGGAGCGGCCCCGCGCGTCATCGTGTGCGGTTCGTGACAATCGACGCACGAGACGTGCTCGTCCTGCGGATCGGGCGGATCGACGGGGCTGTTCGTCTCGTGCGTGTAGGGCTTCTTGAGGTCGGAGTGGATGTCGGCGACCCCGGCGATCGACCCCCCGTGGCACCCCACGCACGTGCCCCGGATCGTCGCGCCCTTGAGCAGGTAGGGCCCGCTCGGGGCGGTGTGGGGCTGGTGGCAGTCGGAGCAGTTTGCGTGCCCGGTGATATTCGTGGAGCCCATCGTGTGGCAGGAGACGCACATCTCGGAGTTGGCGTTCTGCATCACCAGGAACTTGCCCAGCGCGTTGTTGTGCGCGTCGTGGCAGGTCGTGCATTGCATCTCGGAATTCGCGTCGAGCCTGATCGACGCCGGCAGCGTGCCCGGCCCACGGAGCTTGAGGTCGCGGGACGCCAGCGCCGCGTCGTACGAGAACGAGACCGGGTGGTCGTCGCGCAGGTCCGTGCCCACGTTGCCATGCCCCGCCGGCATCGTCGTCACGCTCCCGAGCATCTGGATCGGCGTCGCCTGCGTCAGCACGCTCCCCAGCGCGATCGTCCCGTCGTGGCACGAAAGGCACATCTTCGACGCCCCCGTGGGCTGCCCCGGCAGCGCGTCCAGGGCCCGGCTGGAGTAGATCTGGTACGCGTCCACCGGCGTGGCCCGGTTCCACAAGGGGCGCGTGGGCGCCGAGTTGTGCGGCGCGTGGCAGAAGATGCACACCTCGTCCTCGGTGATCGCCCGGACCGCCCCGGGGCCCGCCGCCGACAGATTGTGCGGGCTCAGCACCACGCTCGTCTGCTGGGCCCAGGCGCCGCCGCCCAGGCCCATCGCGAGCAGGATTCCCGTCAGCGTTCTCATGACCCCTTCGCCTCCACCACGTACTGGAACACCTGGACTCTACGGTTGTAGGAATCGGCTACAAACACACGTCCCATCGTATCGATCCACATCCCCACCGGCAGGTAGAACTCCCCCGCGGCCGTCCCTTCCTTCCCAAACGTCATCAGCAGCACCCCACGCCGGTCGAAGACCTGCACCGCCTCGAAGTGAGAATCCACCACGAAGATGTGCCCGTCGGGGTCGATCGCGATCCCCTTGGGCTGGGCGAACGTCCCGGGCATGTCCCCCTTCTTGCCGATCGTGTGCCGCGGCGACCCGTCGGGACCGAAGATCTGCACGCGAAAATTGAGCGAATCGGACACGCACACCTCGCCCGACGAATCCACCGCGACGTACGTCGGGAAATTCAACTGCCCCGCGCCCGACCCGCGCTCGCCCAGCCGCCCCACCTCGCCCCCGGATCCATCCAGCACCACCACTTGGTGCACGCCCGGGTCGGCCACGTAGATCCTGCCCGCCCGCACCGCCAGCCCGCAGGGACGACGCAACGCACCCGATCCCAGAGTCCCCAGGTGCTCGCCCCGGCGACCGAACGCGTGGATCACCCCCGAGGCCGAGTCCGACACCAGCAGGCGTCCCAGGGGGTCCCACGCACAGGAGATGGGCTCCACAAAGGGCGTGGCGGTCTGGGGCGGGAGCCACAGGGCGTATTCCCGCGTGTCCAGATCGAACACGTGGACTCCCTTGAGGGCATCGTCGGCCACGAACAACCGGTCCTTCCCATCCGTGCACACGCCGCGCGGGCTGACCATCTCCTGCGGCGCTTCCTTGCCGAACAGGAAGCGTCCGATCCCCCCGCCCAGGCCACGCCCCGGCTTGAGGTCCTCGTTGGTTCGTATCTGACCGAGGTACACCACGTGGGCCGAGTCCGGGGGCGGGGGCCACCCCAGGGCGCGGTTGGCGGGATCGAAGATCACGCCCGGGCGCGCGCAGCCGCCCAGGAGCATGAACCCCAGGGCCATCACCGCAAACCGCAGGTGGACGTGGACCATCGCCTTCCCTCCCTAGAAGTTCCTTCGGATCCCGAATTCCAGGCTCTGGCTGGTCGTGTCGGACCGGGCGGCGTTCGCGATCGAGTTGCGCACGTTGACGTACGCGCTCGTCTGGCGCTTTCTCCAGTGCACCCCCAGGGTCTGGTCGAAATGCCTGGAATTCCCCAGCAGGTCGTTGCGCTCGTCGCGAACCTCCAGCTTCGCGTTGAAACCCCACTCCCGGTTGAGTCGCTGGATCCACCGCGCTGTCCCTCGCGTGAACACCAGCTGGTTGACCGGGTTGCGATAGTCGTAGACCTCGTGCGTCGCGTCGAGGGAGAGGGTTGACTCCGCGCCCAGCGAGCGGGTGTACATCGCCTGAAAGCGGGTCAGGTCGAACGGGCTGACCGTGCTGTCGTGGTTCTGACGCTCGGCCTTCAGGAAGACCCCGCCCCGCGCGTACTCCAGCCCGTACGTCAGGTCCCGCACGTCGTCGAGAATGACCAGCGACGAGGACGCGCCCGAGAGCGTGTGATCGGTCTGGCGGTAGGTGCCGTACCCCGAGAGCCCCTGGAACCACCCCCGGTCGACCGTGTAGCGGATGGACGCGCCCTCGCCGACGGTATCGATGTCGCTGGCCGGCTCGGGCCCCAGGTCATAATCGATGAGCAGCGTCTGCCCGTTGGAGATGCCCTGCCCGGGGATCACCGACACTTCTACCCGATCCGGGAAGTACGCGACGGTGTACGCCACGTTCTCGTCGAAGGCGGGGAACCCGCTCGAGGGCGTGATGACCAGCGAACCGCGCACGACGTTGCGGCGAGCGAGGACGATGGGCTGCGGGTCGGTGAAGGTATGGGGCTCGTCGTTGACGTGCAGGGGTGAACCGCGTTCCCCGTTGTGCTGGGAGTCGAAGTTGGCGCTGGCCCCGATGCTGAGCCGGCCATAGGGCACGCGTTTGGTGTACTGCAGGTCGCCGGTGGCGAAATACTCGTGCTGGCGGAACGTCCCGGGCACGTCCATCATCTGCCCCCCGACGGTGCCCGTGCTGACCAGGCTGTCGAACAGGCGATGCCGCGCGTACGCGCTGGCTCGCGCCAGGCGTTGCTCGACGTTCAGCCGCTCCTGCCGCTCCAGCGTGGCGTTGATCCCCGTGTCGAAGCTGGGGGCATGGTGCAGGCTGAGCTGTTCGTCGAGGCGGAGGACCTGCAGGTCCCCGCGCCCGCCCTGGTCGAAGAACTTGAGGTACGACCTCAGCTCGTGGTGCTTGGTCCCCCCGAACAGGATCGTGTCCACCGCCGAGGCGTCGTGCCGGGTGTACACGTCCGAGAGCCCGCCCGTGGGCGTCTCGTCCACGTGGTCGAACGAGTAATCCAGCTCCAGCCGGTGCCGCTCGCCCACGATCATGTTGCTCTGCGCGTTGAACGAATCCTGGGTGAGCGAGTAGCGCGACAGCCCCAGGACGCCGCTCTGGCTGGAATCCAGGTGGTAGGCGTGGAGGTTGGTCGGCGCGTCGGGAAAGCGCAGGGTCACGCGCCCCCCCGTCTCCATCGTCACCGTCCGCACCGAGCTCCCGAACGCCTGGTCCATGATCGCCTGCTCGCGCTTGGAGTACAGCGTGAAGGGCGACTTGCTCTCCGCCAGGCACAGCGCGCTGAGGTGGTAATACCCCGACAGGTCCGTCAGGTGCCCGCTCGACGCCGTCGTGTCGCTGTGCGTCCAGTAGTCGTTGAGCCCCAGCCGGGCGTCGCCCGTCAGGTCGATCAGGTTCTTGTGCCCGATATACGCCTCGCCCCCGAACTCCAGGTACTCCTGCAGGCGAGTCTCCGTGTCCGTTCGATCGGGCAATCCCTCGCTGCGATAGTGGTCGCGCTGGTACCGGGCACTCAGGTCCAGCGCCGCCTCGAACTTGCGCAGCTCGAATCGCCGCCACTGCGGGCCCCGCTCCCCGATGACGATGGGGCCCTCTTCACGTCCCTGCCCCCGCGCGGGGATCGCGCCCGCGATCACCGCCAGTACCAGCAGGGAATGGATGGGTGCACGCCGCACGATCCGTCACTTCTCCCTCGGCGGCTCGACGGCCGCCTTGGCCTCGCGCAGCATCCTCGGCGCCGGGCCCCCGTGCGCGTAGTGGCACTCCAGGCACGATCGCGTCGCGTCCGCGTGCTCGGGGACCTTCTTCGTGCTCAGCATCCGGGGCGTGTGGCACTGCCCGCACACCTTCCGGTCCGTGTCCCGCAGCAGGTGCGCGTGGGGCGACTCGTGCGGATAGTGGCACCACATGCACGCCCCCGCCGCCACCGGCCCGTGCATGAAGTCGTGCTTCGTCGGCACCTCCTTGTGGCACTTCATGCACACCGTCGCGTTGTTCCGCCCCATCTTCAAGCCCGACTTATGGCACTCGTCGCACTTCTCCTCCTTGAAGGGCTTGTGCACGGAGTAGTTCGGCGCCTTGCGGGGGTCGATGCTCGAGAACCTCGAGATCCCCGCGTCCTCGACCGCCTTCTGCCTTGGGTCGGGCACCCCGTCGAAGAAGAAACTCAGCGTCTTGAAGTTCGATTCCGTGACCGTGCACCCCGACCAGACCAGCAGCAACGCGCCCGCCATCACAAGCCCCGCCGCCAGGAGCGCGGTTGGCCCTCCCCCCCCGGCAGCGCGAACTGGGCTCGGGGGTGTCATGCCGCCTGCTCCCACGGGATCACTTGGGAGCCTCCTTCGGCGGCTCGGGCTTCGTGGGGTTGCCCGTCGGTGGCTCGGTGGGTTGCTCGGAAGGCTGCTCACCCTCGGGCTGGTCCCCTTCCACGTTCTGACCCGCCTGGGTCTGAAAATCCCGGATGTCCTGCGGCGTTCCGCCGACTCCCGGATTCACCGTCGCCGCAGCCGCCGCCAGGTCCTGGGCGCTGAAGCCCTTCTTCAATTCCCCCATGGCGTAGATCGAGACCTTGGCCTCACCGAACTGATTGGTCACCAGCACCAACCGCTTGGGCTCGAACCCCGGGTGCATCAGGTCTTTCACGTACTCGAGCCCGTCCTCGCTGACGCAGATCCCCACGGGTTGGTTCATCGCGCCAGGGTGGCCCCCCGCCGAGCCGAAATACATGAGAACCCGGTTCTGGGCGTCGAACATCTGCACGTTCTGGAACGCGGCGTCCACGACGTACGCGATCCCTTCCCGGTCCACCGCGATGTGCTTGGGGCGGGCAAACGTCCCCCCCTGGTCGCCCATCTCGCCCCAAGCCACGATGAGCTTCCCCTCGGGTGTGAACTTCTGGAGGCGGCAACGCATCATGTCGATCACGACGACGTTTCCGCTCGGATCGCACGCGATCCCCACGGGCAGTCGAAACTGCCCGTCCTCGTCCCCCACCTCGCCAATCGTCCCCACGTGCTTGCCGCTCGAAAGGTCGAAGACCTGCACCAACTGGCTCCCCGAATCGCATGCGTACACCCGGTCGCCGTGCGCCGCCACCGCGATGGGCTTGAACTTGGGGAACCCCATCGGCCGCACGTACTTCTCCGATTGGTCGTAGACGAAGATCGCGCCGATCTGGTTGTCGGCAACCAGAACCGATCCGTTGTCGGCGGCGCAGACCGCCACCGGATGGGCGAGCGGATGCGCCCCCGTCGCGCCCATCACGCGGGTCTGCTTCTTCTTCAGGTCGAAGATGAACACCGCCTTTCCTCGCATGTCGCACACGTAGACCTTCCCGTCGCGCATCGCCACGCCGTAGGGCTTGTTGATCTCCGCGGCCCGCTCCAGCTCCTTGCCGAACACCACCTGCTCGAACTGGCTGTGCTTCTTCGGCACAAGGTCGTTGCTGGAGGCAAGCGATCGCGCGAACTGCACGCGAGGATCGGCGGGAAACAACGGCCAGAACGCGAAGGAGGCGGGAATCGCGGCCTTGGGCTCTTCCTTCGCCGGCGTGCCGGCGCAGCCGCCGAGCGTCATCGCGACGAGCGAGCAAGCGCCGACCACGAGAACGAACCTGCGAGCGAGACTGGTCAACATGTGAACCTCCGGATGGCACACAGTAGAACTCCAGTCCCGCTCCTTCGAGGCGCACGCGCGAACTTCCCGACTCGCCCCCGGTCGTACCCCCGCCCTCGAGCGGCGCGCCCGTCGCACCACGCCGTCAAAAACGGCACCGCCCCGGGGCCTCTTGCACGAAGGTGCGGGCACCGGGGCGGGCGTAGCAGGAGCTCGGAAGGAGTCTGCCTATCTCGGGCTTACTTGATGTGGCACGTCAGGCACAGCGCGCTGCTCGCATTGCTGAGGTTCAGCATGTGCGGGCGGTTGCCGGAGTTGTGGACGTTGTGGCAGGTCGCGCACGCGACCACGTACACCGTGGCGCCCGTGCCGTCAACCCACTCGCGAACGCTGAGCTGCGCGCCCGACGGGCCGATCGTCGCCGTACCCGGGCGGGTCGTCGAGATCGTCGCGACCACGAAGCGGCTGCTCGTGCCGGACGTCGGATAGACGGCCTCCTTGCCCAGCGGGTGATCATCGCGGAAGTCGGTGCCGACGTTGCCGGCCGGGCCGATGAAGTTCGTGCCCGTCGTGCCGCCGAAGCTATCGAGGGCCACGGTGCCGTCGTGGCAGCCCAGGCACAGACGCGTGCGACGGTCGAAGTCGGCGCTGGTGCCGGCCGACCCGTCGAACAGCGTGTAGCTGGCGCTCGAAATCGCGTGGTTCCACAGGTAGCCCAACTCCGGATGCGCGAAGTGCGGGATATGGCAGGGCTTGCAGATCTCGCCGCCAGCCCAGCCGGTGCTGGCGAAATTGTGGCGGGAGAGGGCGATCTGGGCATTGGCCGTCCCACACAGGGTGACCAGGGCCGTCGCACCGAGCAGCAGGGTTCCGAGCTTCATTGGTTCTTCCTTTCAACCTTTCTCTGGGGCCGTGGTCCGGAGCAGGCACACCCACGCTCGCTCGGCCCCTTCCGTGTCTCCACCCAAGTATGAAGCAAGATCCGTACCAAACAATCTGAATTGAAAAAACCCCCGTAGATTGTCCGCATGAGGCCCTCACAGGCCGCAACGGTCGCTTTCATCCCGATTCTGAGAATCCGTCACCCCCGTATCCCTGTCAACCTCGGGAGGCCATCCGTAGGTGTTTGCACCCAGATCCTTCGCCACGCGCGCGCTCTTGGGTGTCCGCCACCGTCGCCAAAGAACGCCGCCCCGCCGCGTCCGCGAGTGGAGGCGACGGGGCGTGCGAATCACGTCCTGAGGCTGGGGACTACTTGATGTGGCAGACCAGGCACAAGGCGCTGCTGGAGTTGCTGAGGTACAGCATGTGCGGCAGGTTGCCGCGGTTGTGGACGTTGTGGCACGAGGCGCAACCGACGACGTACTTGGTCGCGCCCGCGCCATCGACCCAGGCGCGGACGCTGAGGGTGTTGGGCGAGGTGCCGACGGTGGCGCTCGTTCCCGAGCTTGAAACGGTGGCAACGTTGAAGCGCGAGCTCGTGCCCGTCGTCGGGTACTGCGCGTCCTTGCCGATGGGGTGATCGCTCTGCAGGTCGGTGCCGACGTTGCCGGCGACGCCGATGAAGTTCGTCCCCGTGGTCCCGCCGAAGCTATCGAGGGCGACGGTCCCGTCGTGGCAGCCCATGCACAGGCGCGTGCGGGCGTCGAAGTCGGCGCTGGTGCCGGCCGTGCCGTCGAAGAGCGTGTAGGTGGCGCTCGACATGGCGTGGTTCCAGAGCGCGCCGTCGGATGGGTTGGCGGAGTGGGGGATATGGCAGGGCTTGCAGATCTCGCCCCCGCTCCATCCCGAGCTGGAGAAGTTGTGTCGTGACAAGGAAATCTGCGCGCTCGCGCTGCCGCACGCCATCGCCAAGGCCATCGCACTCGTGATCAGGGTTCCGCGCGTCATGGGCGGTCCTTTCCGTGATTCCCTGAGAGGCCTGGGCGCGAGCCGGCACAACCGAACTCGAGAGGCCCCGAGATGTCTTCCTCCTTCCACTGTCCAATTCAAACAGGACCTGACCATCCCCCTTCCTCAACTTCGCCTCGGAATATCCGGTGCCGCCCTGCCCAGGCCCCAAGGCCGTCGCCGCCGGATGATCCCGGGAGTCCGGCACCTCCCGAATTCCGCTCGCACTCCTGGCGAGCCGGTCCCCAAGCCAATCCGCGCACCCGTCGATCAACTCCCGTCCTTACACACGGAGGGAGGCGGGGCATGCGTGGCGGGCGTGGACGACCTGGCGGTTACGGGACGGGCTGGAACTTCGAAACCTATCTGCTGGCGGGAGTGACCGCCCTGGCCTCGCTGGCCTTGAGCCCGCGGGGGGTGCTCAGCGCGAGCGCCGCCGACGGCCTCGACCTCTCCGACGGCGTCGTCGATGAGGCCCGCGAGCCCGGGCCGATCAACCCGGGCGGCTCGCCCGGCGGGACGTGCGCGAAATGCCACCAGTGGGACAGCGCCCTGTCGCATCCCGTCGGCGTGAAGATCGCCTCGGATCGCGCCAAGGGCCTGCCGCTGACGGACGGGCAGGTCACGTGCCTGACCTGCCACGATCCCGAGAAGGCGGACGGGCACCAGGCGCTGAAGGCCCGCGGGCAGGCGTTCCTGCGTGTCGAGGGCGACGCCCGGGCCCTCTGCGCGCGATGCCACTCCTCCGCCGTCTCCCAGCGCGTGCGCGAGCACGGGATGTCCCTGGCCAAGGCCCATCTCCAGGGCAAGTCCGCCGCGCCCGCGCAGGCCGGCGCGGGGTGGCTGGACGCCGAGAGCGCCTCGTGCACGTCCTGCCATGATGGCACCACGGCCCCCGACGCCGGGTCCCACCAATCGCGTTGGGGCGACTCCGACGCCAGCAGAGAGCACCCGGTCGGCGTCAAAGTCAAATCGCGCCCCGCGACACGGTCCTCGGAGGCGCTCCGGTTCGTGGACACGGCCACCATGGACAAGCGGATCCGTCTGTACGACCGGGCGGTGGGCTGCGGCTCGTGCCACAGCCTGTACTCGGGCCAGGACAAGCTGCTGGTCATGAGCAACAACGGCAGCCAGCTCTGCCTCAAGTGCCACGTCGAATAGACGCTCGCCTCCCCAGCCCCCGACGCGAGCGCTGAGCTGGCACTGGAACCGCAGGCTCGGCGCAGGGCCGGCTGAACCTGTCCCAACGCCCCGGGCACGCACGACGCCCGTGCTCCCGCCTTGTCTCGATGGTGGCACTAGGCTTGCACCGCGTGCGGAGAAACTGGAGACCGGGGTCATGCGTCGCGGGATCGGAAAGTACCTGATCGGGGGAGGCATCGCGGCTGGCGCCCTGGGCTACCTGGCCTATGCGGGCTCTCAGTCGTCTTGGGTCTATTACGTCGACGTGGATCAATTCGTCGCTGAAGGCGTGACGCCCGGGCAGAGGGCCCGGATCCACGGCGTGGTGAGCGACGCCCACCTCGAGGTCCATCGGGCAGAACTTCGGGCGAGCTTCCGCGTGAGGGGGAAACAGCACGAGGTGCCCGTCCTCTACCACGGCACGATCCCCGACCTCTTCCGGGCGGGGCGCCAGGTCGTCGTCGAGGGCGCGCTGGATCCCCGGGGCGTGTTCCAGGCGGACGTCCTGCTCACCAAGTGCTCGAGCAAGTACGAGTCGCGTGAGGCGTTGCGCCCCGCGGAGGATGCGCGATGACGCCGGCGCTGGGCAGCCAGGCGCTGGCCATGGCGATGATCGCCGCCGTGGGCAGCTTCGTGGCGGCCCTTGGCGCATGGCGACTCAACGACCGTCGCTGGCTCGGGGCGGCCCGGGTTTGCACGCTGGGCACCACCGTCGGCTTCCTGCTCGCGGCCTGGGCGCTCGCGACGGCGCTGCTGCGCGCCGACCTGCGACTGGCCTACGTCGTGGATCACATCGAACGATCGCTCCCCATCGGATACCGCCTGGCGGCCTTCTGGTCCGGGCAGGAGGGGAGCCTGCTGCTCTGGGCGTGCCTGGCGGGGCTCATGGCCTGCTTGCTGGGTTGGACCCGGCGGTCTCGCCAGACCAGGGACCAGGCGGCGTCCTTGGCGGTGGTGGGCGTGCTGGCCGCATTTTTCGCGGTGGTGCTGGTCTTCGCGGCGGACCCGTTCCGCGTCGCCGACCAGGTGGTGGGCGACGGGCGCGGACTGAACCCGCAGTTGCAGCACTGGGCGATGATCGCCCACCCGCCCGTTCTCTTCGGCGGGTACGCGCTCTTCGGCGCGCCCCTGGCGATCCTGGCGGGCGCCGTCGCCGCCGGACGTGCGGACCGGCGCTGGGCCCGCGAGGCCAGGAACTGGGCGCTGTCGGCGTGGATCTTCCTGACCGCGGGCATCGCCCTGGGAGCCTGGTGGGCGTACGTCGAGCTGGGCTGGGGAGGGTACTGGGCGTGGGACCCCGTGGAGAACGCGTCGCTCATGCCGTGGCTCACGGGCACGGCCCTGCTGCACGCCCTGGGCGTGCAAGAGCAGCGCGGCGCCCTGAAGGGCTGGTCCGCGTCCCTCATCGTCGCCACCTTCACCCTCTGCATCTTCGGCACCGCCGTCACGCGCAGCGGGCTGCTCGAATCGGTCCACGCCTTCGCGGCCTCGAGCGTCGGGGCGTTCTTCCTGGCGTTCCTCGCCCTCACGATCGCGGCGGGGGGCGCGATGCTCTGGCGCGGGCGGTCCCTGCTCCGCGCGCAGGCCGCCGTCGACGAGCCCCTCTCCCGCGAGGCGATCACCACGCTGGGCAACATCCTGCTGGCGCTCATGGCCGCGGCGGTGCTGCTGGGCACCGCCTTCCCGCTCATCAGCGGGCCGGTCTTCTCCAAGCCCGTGAGCGTGTCGCAGGCGTTCTACAACCGGGTGGTGGGCCCGCTGGGCCTGACGTTGGCGGCGCTGATGGCCGTCGCTCCGCTCCTGGCGTACGCGCGCGCGGGAGCCGACGCGTTGGCTCGCGGGAGTCGGGGGCCGGGCCTCCTCGCCCTGGCGTCGATCGCGCTCGCGTGGCTGCTGGGGCTCCACAGCCCCATCGCGGCGTGCTGCGTCGGGATCGGGACGATGACCATCGCGTCGATCGTGCTTTCCCTGGTGGCGAGCGTGCGCGCGCAGGGCGGGTCTTCCACGCCGGCGGCCCTCGCCCGCGTGCTTGACGCCAACCACCGTCGCTACGGCGGGCAGCTCGCCCACCTGGGGTTGGTCGTCGCCATCGCCGGGATCGTGGGCGTGGGGATCTTCTCCCGCTCCAGGGTGGGCACGCTGCACGCCGGGGAGACCATGGGCGTGGGCCGGTACACGCTGCGGCTCGACGCCCTGCGGAACGTGCGGGGCGAGAACTACAGCGCCGTCGAGGCGGACGTCACCCTCACCGACCCCCAGGGGCGCACCCGGGTCCTGACCCCGCAGCGTCGCCTGTACGACAAGGCCGAGAACGCCAATGCCGAGGTGGCCATCAGCGTCAGCTGGCGCGAGGACCTGTACGTGGCGTTGGTTGGCTGGGAGGAGGGGGTGGCGGCGATCGAGGCCCACATCAACCCGTTGATGGCCTGGATCTGGGCCGGGGCGGGCGTCGTGGTCCTGGGCGCGGGTTTCGCGCTGGCCCCCCGCCTGCTCCCGCGCCGATATCGTGTACCAGAAGCCGGCCATCCGCCCGCCCCGCGTGGGGCCCCGGACGCCTCGCCCCAGGCCCTGCCCGCCGCACGCGCGAGCCACCCATGAAACAACCCCTGCTCCTGCTCGCCCTCTTCACCCTCGTCGCCCCCCTGGCCCCGGCCCAGGCTCCGGGGCGTGACATGAACCCCATCGAGTTCCAGCAATCGATGACGATGGGGCCCAAGGGGACGCTGACCATCCGCGCCATCCAGGGCACCAAGGACGGCCCGACGATCGGGATCGAGGACGTGGTGATCGACCTCGTGCACCGCGACCAGGTCGTGCATCGGATGAACGCCAAGCTCAACGAGCTCGGCGTGGCGATCGTGCCCGACGTGCCCGTGGGCGTGGGCGTGCGCCCGATCGTGCGTGTCCGCCACGCCAACGTCCTGTACCAGGAGGGCGGTCCGGAGTTGGGGCCGGAGAGGCGGGACGCGACCGTCGACGTCACCGTGTACGAAACGACCGACCAGCCGCCGGCGTGGCGCATCGTGGAGCGATCACTGGCGGCGGCGCGCGTCGAGGGCGCGATGGATGTTCGCGAGCGACTGGTGGTGGAGAACACGGGCGATCGCACCTGGCTCGGGAGCCCGCCCGATGCGCGCGGGCGGCGCACGACGCTCGTCGTGCCCATGCCCGCCGGGGCGCACAAGGGAGAGCTCCAACGCGGGTTCTTCGACGAGACGTGCGGGACCTTCACCGACGCGGGCCTGGCGGTGCAGGTCCCGCTGATGCCCGGGGTCATGGTGTACGGGTACGGATACCTGGTCCCGGCCCCGCAGGGCAAGGCGGAGATCACCCTCGGCGCCACCACGCCCGTGCAGTTGCTCAAGTTCTACGTCGCCGACGACGGGACGACCGTGGAGCCGCGCGGGCTCAGGCCCAACGGGTCGGAGATCATCGGCTCGGCCCGGGCACGCCTCTTCCAGGGCGACGCGGTGGGGCCGGGACAGAGCGTGGGGATCGTCGTCAGCGGGCTGCTCGCGCAAGAGGACCTCACGCAGACGCAAGCGAGCACGGACAACTCGAAGACGATCGCCATCGTGGGCGTGGGCGTGCTGCTGTTGGTCGGCGTCGTGGTCGTGATCCTCAGGCGGCGGTCGGCCAACGCGCCGCTGATCTAGGAAGGTTCCCGTGCACGCGGGTTCGATCCCAACACCGGCCATCTCCCACGCCGACGCTGCATCGAGCGTGGTCCTGGCCCAAGGGCTGGCCAAGTCCATGGACGGTCGGCGTGTCCTCGATGCCATCGACCTCGAACTTCCCCGGGGGCGTTGCGTGGCCCTGCTGGGCGCCAACGGCGCCGGCAAGAGCACCCTCCTGCGAATCCTCGCGATGCTCACCCCCCCCACCGCCGGGACGCTGGCCCTGTTCGGCGCGCCCGCGGCGGGCGATCGCCCCGAGCTCCGCGCCCGCGTCGGTCTGATCGGGCATCAGACGATGCTCTACCGCGACATGACGCCCGCGGAGAACCTCGAGTTCTTCGCCCGCCTGTACCGCCTGTCCGCCCCGCGCGACCGGGCCATGAAGAGGCTCGAGTTCGTCGGGCTCGCCGCGCGCGCCGACGACCCCGTTCGCACCCTCCGCCGCGGGATGGCCCAGCGCGTGGGCATCGCCCGGGCCTTGCTGCACGAGCCCGAACTCCTCCTGGCCGACGAGCCGTTCACCGGCTTGGACGCCCCCTCGGCCCTCCGCCTTGCCGAGTGCCTGGCGTCGCTGCGCGAGCAGGGGCGGACGATCGTGCTGGCGCACCACGACGTGCACCAGGCCCTGCGCTGGTGCGAGCACGTCATCGTCCTGCGCCAGGGACGCATGACCCTGGATGCGCCGTCTCGCGGCCTCGACGAGCCCGGCGCCCTGGCCGCGATGGAGGACCGCGCGTGAACGCGCTGGGCGCCATCCTGCTGCTGGCCGCCAAGGACCTTCGGATCGAGGCCCGCCGGCGCGAGGCCATCGGGCTCGTGCTGGTCACGGGCCTGCTGGTCGTGGCCGTCCTGGGCCTGGGCCTGGGACCCGGTCGCTCGGTGCACGGGGCCGGCGCGGCGGCCGTGCTCTGGGTCGCGTACCTCTTCGGAGGCGTGCTGACGTTCGAGAAGACGTTCGCGTTGGAGCGTCACGACGACGCCCTGGCGGCGCTGCTGCTGGCCCCGGTGGATCGCGGGCTGATCTTCGGCGCCAAGCTCATCGTCAACGTCGTGCTCATGCTGGCCCTGGCCGCCGTGGTGACGCCCGCGGCGGTCGTGCTCTTCAACTTCGACCTGGCCCCGCACGCCGGGGCCTTCGCTCGCGTCATGTTCCTGGGGATCCTCGGGTTCGCCAGCGTGGGCACGCTCTTCTCCGCGGCCGCGGCCTCGTCACGCCCGCAGGGCGGGCTGCTGGCCCTGCTGGTGTTCCCGCTCACGCTCCCGCTCGTGCTGGTGTCATCGCAGCTTCTCAACCGGGTGTTCGCCGGCGCGCCCGAGGGCGCGGGCACGGGCGTCCTGATCGCCTTCGACGTGATCTTCGTGGTCGCCGGTTGGTTGTTGTTCGAGTTCCTGTTGGAGCCCTAGGACTCCCCACGCCCATGAACCCCCGCACTCGAATCCTGGCCTGGCTGTACTGGGCGGTCACGCTGGCCAGCCTGGCCTGGGCGTGCTGGCTCGCCGCCGAGTATGCGCCCATCGAGCGCGAGATGGGCGTGGTGCAGAAGATCCTCTACCTGCACCTGCCCGTGGCGATGAACACGTTCCTGGCGGCGTTCGTTGCCTTCATCGCCGGCATCGGCTACCTCTGGAGCCGCGAGGACCGCTGGGACGACCTGGCCCAGGCCTCGGCCAAGGTGGCCGTGCTCTTCTGCACCGTCGTGCTCGCGACGGGCATGATCTGGGCCCACGGCGCGTGGAACACCTGGTGGACCTGGAGCCCGCGCCTCACCCTGAGCTTCATCCTGTGGCTGTTCTACGCGGCCTACCTGCTGGTCCGCCCTCTCGTGGACTCTCCCGGGCGCCGGGCGGTGATCTCGGCGGTGTACCTTATCATCGCCTTCCTCAACGTCCCGCTGGTCTACTTCTCCGTGCAGATGATCCCCGAGGACATGCACCCCAAGGACATCGCCCTGGATCCGGCGATGCGGCGAACGCTGCTGGCGTGGTTCGTGCCCGTCACGCTGATGTGCGTCGGGTTGATCGCGGGTCGATACGCGATGGCGCAGCGCCGCAGGTTCGCCACCACCGCCGACACGAGAGTCGCCGCCCCGCGATCGCTGGCGGAGGCCCGCCCATGACGCCCGAGCATTCGGTCATCCTCGCCTATGCGCTGGGGTTGGGCCTGCTGCTGGGCTACGCGCTGCGCGTGGCCTGGGGGTGCCGCACGAATTCGCGGGGACAGCCCCCCAGGCGCGGGTAAGATATCGGAGTTCCGAGGAGGCTTTTATGTCCACCACTCACAAGAAGAACCTCGCCGCCAAGGACGTGATGACGCGCGACCCCGTGTGCGCCGAGCCGGGAATGAGCATCCGCAACCTCGCCCGCCTCTTCGACGAGTACGAAGTGTCCGGAGCTCCGGTGATCGACTCGGGCGGGCGTCTCGTGGGAGTGGTCTCCAAGTCCGACCTGCTCCGGCGCGCCAGCGACCCCGAGTTCGCCGTCGAACCCACCTACATCTTCGAGGCCCTGCGCGGGGAGGAGGGCGAGGAAGAGGACGATCGCGACCTGGCCCAGCCCACCGCCTCGGTCGAGGACTTCATGACCGAGGACCCGGTCACCGGCGTGCCCGACGAGCCCGTCCACGCCCTCGCGCGCAAGATGACCGACGCGCACATCCACCGCGTCATCATCATCAACGCCGATCGCAAGCCCGTGGGAATCGTCACGTCCCTGGACCTGCTCAAGGCGCTGGCGGAATAGGAATCGCTCGTCCGCCGGGGCTCACTGCCTGGTCATCGCGTCGAGCATCGCGTGGAACGCCGGCGAGGACGCCTTCATCGGCTCGGCCGGGCCGAACATCTTGACGAACAGCAGGCCCTGGGGCGTCTCGTAGATGGCCCCGCGCATGGTCCAGTTGGCGCGCGGCTGCATGTCGCCCATGCCCGAGTACGTCCCCGTCATCTCCGCGACCGTCAGGGGCACGCCGCCCACCACCCGCTGCTGGATCTCGGGCTTGGAGGGCTGGCCCGTCGCGTCGGTCACCTGGCCCGCCCAGCGGTCGATGTTCATCTGCTTGTCGCCCCCGGCCGTCGAGAACGTGACCGTGCAGGCCTTGCCCGGATCCCCCGACGGGTCGGGGAGGATCGCCTCGGCCAGGCGCATCGTGTTGCTCGGGGGCGCCTGCTTCCACCCCTCGGGCAGCTTGAACCCGAAGCCCATCGCCGAGACGTTCTGGCCCATCGCGATGTCCATGCCCGCATGCGGATTGGCGGCCGGCGCGGCGCCGGGCATCCCCGCGGGCATCCCGCTCGGAGCGCCGCCGGGCATTCCACCCCCCGGCGACGCCTGGCCCGGGGCCCCGGCGAGCGAGGGTGGCGGGGGCGGAGCTTCCTTCTCGCACGCCGACACCGTCAGAATCAGTGCGAACCCGGACGCGATGAGCAAATTGTTCGTCATGGCCAATACTACCCGCCGGCCATGCCCCGGGACACCTTGACCCGATCACGGCGCGGCGTACATTCCCCGCGTCATCGGTGCCCGGGCACTTCGCCGGGCGGAAACAGGGAAGCGTGGTGAGAAGCCACCGCGGACGCGCCGCCGTAAGGGGTGTTGACGCGGGGTCGAGCCGAATCGGACGCGACAATGCGTTCGTCCCCATTCGGACGTCACTGGGTGAGACACCCGGGAAGACGGACCCCGACGAGCCCCGAGCCGGAACACCTGCCGACGAACCCGGCCCGCCCGAGCATTCGGGCGGAACTCCGGGAGCCAGGCGGCCCTCGCGCTTCGACCGGCCTTTCGCCGCCGGTCGTTGGGGTCCCGGCGGCTGCGCTCGACCCCGCGGACGAGCGCGCCGAGACTTCGTCGCGAGGCCGCCCGGCACTCTTGGTCCCTCCCGCGCGAGAACGGGAGTCGGGTGATTCGCCATGCGCTCCGCGCTTGCCTCGCTCCGTCTGTCCATCCTCATCGGTTCCGCCACGACACTCCCCCCCGTCGCCCTCGCGGCCCAGGGCGGCATGTGGGGCATGCTGGCCGGAAACCCGGCGCGAAGCTCGACCGCGGGGCCCGGGCCCGCCTCCCTCGCCACCCCGCTCTGGATTCGCGATGCCACGCCCCTGGGCGACGCTATCGAGATTCCGACGGCGTCGGGTGTCGTGACCGACGGGCGGCGCGTGTTCGCCCTGGCGCGGATCGCGGGGCAGCACCGCGTGGTAGCCCTCAATGCCATCGACGGGAGCGTGGTGTGGACCGCCCCCGCCGAGCCGCCGTTGTGGGATTCGTTCTCCACGCCCGCCCTGGACGCCGACCACGCCTCGCTGCTCGTGGCCTCCGGTCACACGCTCACGGCCTACGCCTCAAAGGACGGTGGCGTCCTGTGGCAGACGGCTCTTCCCGCCGGCGTTGTCAACGCCTCGCCGCTCGTTACCGAGGACCGCGGCGTCGCCGACCGCGTCTTCATCTGCGACGATGGCGGGGCGGGCGGGGCGGCGTACTTGTACTGCATCAATGTGGACCCCTTCGACGCGGACCTCAATCCCTACGCGCCCGGGCAACTCGTCTGGCGGGCACCGCTCGACAACCCCAGCGGGAGCACGCCCGCCTACGCCGACGGGATGGTCTTCGTCGCCATCGCCACCGCGGCCTACTCCAACGGGCAGGTCCTCGCCTTCCCCGCGGGCGCGACCATCGCCCCTCCCCCCGCCTGGACCTTTGCGCTCGACAACTTCCAGGCATTCTTCGGAGGCGTCTCGCTCAAGCGAGAGCCCGGCGGCGGGCTCTCCGCCTTGGCCGCCACGTACAACTTCTCTGGTGGCCCGACCTCGTCCACGCTCATCAAGCTCGACGCGGCGAGCGGCACCCTCCGCTGGTCCTCGCCCTGCAACCGGACTGACTCGATGCCCGTCGCCATGCCCGACGGGCGCATCGCCCTCAGCGGCGGCGTCGCGGGCTTCGGCACCGTCCCCACCCTCCAGATGTTCCAGGACAATGACTCCTCCGCGACCCTGCTCTGGGACACCGCGTCGGCGACGTGGAGCGACGCCAACTCCAACGGCGTGATGGACCTGGGCGAGTACCTCCTCGTGGGCGGGTGGTCGCACCAGCCGGCGCTCGCCCTGGGCCCCTCGCCCGCGATGCTCATCGGCAGCATCCCCACGTCCTCCGCCGCCAACGCCTGCACGACGCTGTCCCTCCTGGACCTCTCGCTCCTGCCTGCCCAGCCCGGCTTCGTGCGATCCACCTTCTCCGGCGCGGGAAACTCCCCGGCGCTGAGCGGGAGTTGCGCGTTCACCGCGGGCCCCGCGGGCATCGCCGCGTTCGGCCCACGCGTGGACGTCGATGCCGACGCCCACCTCACGATCGACGACCTCTACGCCTGGCACCTGGGCCTGGGCCAACGCGACGTGGACGCGGACGGCGCGGTCACCGACGCCGACGCCCGCGCGATCCTCCACCAGCTGCGCCAGGGCGAGCGTCGCTCGCTGCTGAGCGGGAGGCCCTGAGCGTGCGTCGCGCCTTCACACTCATCGAGTTGCTCGTCGTCGTCAGCGTCATCGCTCTGCTCATCGGCGTTCTGCTCCCCGCCCTCTCGGGCGCACGCCAGAACGCCCGCACCACGCAGTGCCTGGCCAACCTCCGCCAGCTCGCCATCGCCTGGACCGCCTATGGCGGAACCTACGCCGACCGCGCCATGCCCCTGGCCTACTGGGAAGCCCCCGACCTCCTCGACGGGCAGCAGGTCTTCTGGTGGGGCACCCATGGCACGATCGACTCGCCCCCGCAACACGCGCGTGGCTTCATCGCCCCGTTCCTCGAGGCCTCGCTCGCGCGAGCCTCGGTCTTCGAGTGCCCCGAGCAGCCCTGGGGAAGCTACCGCGCCCAGGGCCCGGGCTCACGCTGGATCACCAGCACCTACGGCTACAACGGCTACTACCTCTCCCCCGCCAAGACGCCCGGCTGGGGCGGGGCCATCGCCCGCCGCCCGTGGCGCCGCCTGGGAGAGATCGCACGCCCAAGCGACTTGCTCGTGTTCGCCGACACGCTCTTGCCCGGCCCGGGACCCACACCCAGCAACAACGCGCTGCTCGACCCGCCGATGCTCTTCGCGGGCGGGGCTCCGGGGGCTGGACAGTGGACCCGAAACCCGTCCCCCACCACCTGCTTCCGCCACCAGAAGGACCGCGCCGGAATCGGCTCCGTCGCGACCGCCCGCGCCGACGCCAGCGCCGGCGCCACTCGTGCGCACCGGGACTGGCTGACGCATCCGCAGTTTGCCGTGGGCTCGCTGGGAACGCGGAACGACCCGGCCTACATCCCCGACTGGCGCGAGTGGTGACTCACCCGCCGGGGAAGTACTCGCCCCAGCGCCTCGTGACCCGCTCGCGCGTCGCCGCGTCCATCTCCAGGATCGGCGGCCAGGGCCTCACGCCCTCGCCGTTGCGCTCGTCGCCCGCGCCCTTGCGTGTCGAGTCGAACCCAAGCCGTCCGACGCGCCCGTCTTCACTGCGCCACTTCTGCAGATCGCGCCCGAAGTCGCAGTTGGCCACCCACCGGAACAGCGAACCGTCGATGTCAGCCGCCCCGGCATCGCCGTCGAGCACGACGACGAACCTCGGCAGATGCCTCGCCTCCAGCCCCGCGCGAGCCGGGTCGATCTGCCACAGGTCCTCGAGGGTCGACGCTCCCTGCCCGCCCCGATGCTTCTCGATCGCCAGGAACATCCAGGCGCCGCCCAGGGCGTCGGGGATCTCGACCCGCGCCACGCCCGGGACCCGACGCACCAGCCCCGTGTACAACTCCATCTTTCCTGGGTCCCCGCACTCCCACGCCCCCTCGTCCAGAGCCACGCCCCCGACCTCTTCCCCCGCACGCTTGCGCGTGCAGTCGAAGCCGATCTTCATGCCCGCGCCCAGGCGAGGCGACGCGTGGTCCAGGATGTCCAGCGGCCCGTTCACCGCCTCGACATCCCGCAGCGGGTGGCAGTACCGCCCCGCACGGCGCAGCACCTCGAACGTGTCGTGAACGTCGCAGTCCTCGTCCACCACGAAGATCGTCTTCGTCCACGCCATCTGCCCCGCGCCCCACACGCTGTGCATCACCCGCCGCCCCTGCAGCGGGTACGACTTGCCGATCTTCACGAACGCACAGTTGTGGAACGCCCCGAACATCGGCAGGTCGTAGTCCTCGATGTCGTGCACCAGCGTCCGCAGCAGCGGCAGGAAGATCCGCTCCGTCGCCTTCCCCATCGGGTAGTCTTCCTGCGGCGGCAGGCCCACGATCGTCGCCGGGAACACCGCCCCGCGCCGGTGCGTGACCGCCGTTACCTCCAGCAGCGGATACCGGTCCGGCATCGAGTAGTAGCCCGTGTGATCGCCGAACGGCCCCTCGAACGCCGCTCCCGGCCCCATCGCCTCGCCCGACCGCGGATCCCATCCCGGGAACCCGGCCTCCGTGCTCACGAACCCCTCCACCACCACCTCCGCGTTCGCCGGCACCCACAGGGGCACCGTCGCGCCGCGCACCAGCTCAATCCCGCCCCCGTTGAGGAACCCCGCCAGCAGCAGCTCGCTCATGCCCGGCGGCAGCGGCGCCGTGGCCGCATAGGGCAGCACGCTCTCGCCCCCGAAGCAGATCGCCACGGGCATCGCCCTGCCCAACGCCTTCCACGAACGCCAGTGCCTCGCCCCGTCGTGGTGCATGTGCCAGTGCATCGCCATCGTCCGCCGGCCCAGGAGCTGAACCCGGTACATGCCGATGTTGTGGCTGGCGGGGCGCTCCGCGTCCCGGTCCTGTGCGTGGATCGTGTGGATCCCCGCGAACGTCATGTACCGCCCCCGATGCCGCGCGTCCCACTCGCCCCCGCGCTCGGCTCCCCCCACCGCGCCGTTGATCTCCGCCGCGTACCCCACCGCCTCCGGATTCCCATCCAGCGGCCAGCATCGCAGCATCGGCAGCCGCGTGAGGTCCACCTCCGCGCCCCGGCGCACGATCTCCTGGCACAGCGCCCGCCCGCCCAACGGGCCCTGGCGCCGCCGCGGAGGCATGCTCAGAAGCGGGAGCAGCTTCCGCCCCTTCTCCAGCGCGTCCATCAGCGACGTCGGCACCTCGGGCCTCACCAGCTCCCCGATCCGCGCCGCGATCGCATCAAACCCGCCCCGCGCCCCGTCGCACCCCAGCGCCATCTCCATCCGCCGGTAGCTCCCGAACGCGTTGACGAGCACCGGGAAGTCGCTCCCCTCCACGTTCTCGAACAGCAGCGCGTGCCCGCCCAGGCCGCTGAACCGCGGGTCGTTGCGGCGCGCGCTCTCGCTGGGTGCCCCCGCCGCCGCACGCTTGCTCACGCGATCCGCGATCTCCCCGATCTCCAGCACGGGCGAGACCCGGGCGGAAACGCGCTTCAACTCGCCATGCCGCTCCAGCGCCGCGATGAACTCGTGCAGGGTCTGGTACACTCACCAGCCTATGGCCGATCCCGCGCCAACGCCAACCCCCAAGCGCTCGACGCTGACGCCCGACTACCAGCGTGATTGGCCCTCGTACTTCGATGCCGTCAAGGACCAGCCCCCTCGTGACACGCTGCTGCGTGCCTTGGCCGCGTTCGAACGCGAGCCCGCGCCCGCCCTTCCCCGCCTCGCCATCGACCTGGCCTGCGGCGAGGGCCGCGACACGCGCGAGATGCTCCACCGCGGCTGGCGCGTCCTCGCCCTCGACGCCGACCCCGAGGGCGTCGGGCGCACCCTTTCCCAGCTCGACCCCGCCTGGGCCGCCCGCTGCACCGTCCGCCAGATGACCATGGAAGAAGTCCCGAGCCTCCTCGGATCCCCCTCCGCGCGTGCGGAGGGGGTGGCCGAGCCTCCGGGGGCGAGGCTGGGGGAGGTACGGCCCCCACTCCCTCCCCACGCTTCACTTCCCGCGCCATACCTCATCAACGCCTCGTTCGCCCTCCCCTTCTGCAGGCCCGAGGCCTTCCCCGCCCTCTGGCACTGGATCTCCCGCACCCTGGCCCCCGGCGGGCGCTTCAGCGGGCAGTTCTTCGGCGACCGCGACGAGTGGGCTCGCGTCCGCCCCAAGAGCCACTTCACCCCCCCGCAGATCGTCGATCTCCTGGCCGCGTTCGCCATCGAGCACCTCGAAGAAGTCGAGAAGGACGGCAGCGACGCCATGGGCGGCACCAAGCACCACCACGTGTTCCACGTGGTAGCACGCAAGCGTTAAGCGCGCGGGTGGCGCTGCGCCCCAACGGTCCACCCCCGCTGCCACCCTCTCATGGAGGCACGGTCCGTGTCCTGCAAGGGCTAGCATCCCAACTCGTAGTGCCCGATGAAGTACAGCAAGTCGTTGATGTCGACGCCACCATCGGGCCAGCCGTGGTGTCTCCCGGGAGGCCGAGCCCTCGGGTCGTCAGGTTGCCAACGAAGCTTCCGGCACCGGAGATCGTGAGTCGCTCGATGTAGCCCTCCGTTCCTCCGAGCCCGGCGGCGGAATTTGTGATGATGTCGCCGGACACGGAGTCTGCCCTGATCGTGCCGATTCCCCTCCCCGCGTTGATGCGAAGGCTGGTTCCGCCCGTGGGCGGCTTGATGCCACCGTTGTAGACGTTCACGGAGGTCACGCTCCCGTTCGGGACTTCGACGCGCCCGGTGAGATTCCCGACCCGGTTGGTGTTCTCCGTGCCCGACTGCAGCAGTTCGAGGTTGCCGTTCATGACACGCAGATCCCCACCGATGGCAAAGGGGAATTGGGGATTGGCCGCCGAGCCTGTGGCGACCACACTCGCGACGTTGCCGCTATCGATCGTGATGTCGGCACCCTCGTAGATCTGCTGCGCCTGGATCCTGGTGATCCCGTCGAACGCGAGGTTGGCATGGACTGGTGCCTTGATCTCGGTGCCGGTCTCCAGGCGCACGAGCTCCTCAACGTCTATTTCGCCGCCAATCCCATTACCCACGCACGCGCACAGCCGGATCGTCACGCGTGCATCGTCGTTGCCGTTCTGGAGCGGCGTCTTGATCCCACCCCAGAACTTGCCCCAGCGAATGCCCAGCGGGTTGCGACCGTTGGCAAAGAAATCGCCGACAGACACATCCACCCGGCGGTTCGGCGCATTGCTGGCCAGGCCGCTCAACTCGAACTGGATGATGCCGACATCGATCAGGCCCTGCGTGTCCGGCACGAGCGGCGTCCCCACGCCGCTCGTCTCCCCAGGAATGATGACGATTCGGCGGGTCGCGTCGTTCAGCGGAATCTGCATAACGTGGTTTCATGCCGGGTTCTCCCAGGTCGTGGTGTCGATGGGCGTGGTGCCCGTCGCGCCGTATTGGAACGCCTGCACCAGCGGCGTGCCGAGGGCGACGCTACACCCGAGCAGGCTCATTGCTGCGCACGCGCACCACTGCAAGTTCTTCCTCATCATCCGCGCCTCCCTTGCCTTCGGATTGCCAGCACCCCAAATACGCCGAGCGTCGTCAGCACGCTCGGCGATGGAACGACGGAATACACGCTGAACGAGGTCAGCACGCCGACGTCCGGCGCAAACCCCGACAGGAACCCGATGTAGTCAGGCTGGAAGTCCCCGGCGCGGATCATCCCGGCGTACGAGCCGCCCAAGGGCCGCTCGGAAACCACCTGAACGCCCGGATCGACCTCCAACCATTCCTGCCCGCCCCCGCTGGCGTCGAGCAGGCCCCAGGGGGTCTGTACGGTTGCGTACGAGCCAAGCGGGATGTTCCAGGCAGGGTTTCCGCTCCCATCCGGGCGGTAGTTCGCGCTGGTTTCCCCTATGCCGGGTAATCCACCCACGGGCGCGGTGTCGGACGAGGTGTCGAACTGCCAATACCCACCTTGGCCCGTGCCGTAGCGGTTGGGGTCGTAGTGCACGGCCTTGAGGTACTCGTCGAGCGTTGGCAGGAAGAACATCGCGCCGGGCATCCGATTGGGCGCGTCCGTGTACCGCCCCGTCTGCTCGTTGAAGCCCCAGGTGGTCGTGTCGTACGCCCCCGTGCTGATGGCGGCGACGGAGACCTGCTTGCCGTTCTGGAGCCAGTTCAGATAACGGGCGGCATCGCGCCAGGTGATCCCGCCAATGGGGAGCATCCCGGCGTTAGGCCGCAACGGGTCGAGTGCCATGAGAAAGTGTCCGTTGGGCAGCGTCTGGGCTCGGTAGGCGCCCCAGTTCAACGGCCCCCGGAACTGCAGTGGGCTGTTGTCGATGGGTGCGAAGGCGTTGAGGAACTCCATCCACTGAGAGGTTGTGACCTCCAGCGTGCTGGCGCGGAAGGCGTAGCTGACCTGCCCGTGGCCGTTGACGTTGACGTCGTTGGGGTTGCCCGACACGTACGGCGCGTTGCCAGTGTTGCCGATCGTGGTCCACTGGAAGTCGTAATCGGGCGGCCCTTGGGCGACCGCCCGTGAGGCCGCCCCGATCAAGCCCGTGACTCCCAGCGAAATTCCCAGAACGATGCGTGCGCGGTGTTCCACCGGAAGCCTCCAAGGCAGGTCTGCCCGCGTCACTATGCGCTATGGCTCCAGAAAGACCACCATTCTGGTACAGAGTATTCGCCGCTCTGCGCAAGTGCCATCCCCAGCGATGCTTGCGGGCTCGCCCCCCGCCGCGCGTATCATCGACCCCGCACCCGGTCGCGGACCAAGGAGCTTCCGTCATGGGCGTTCATCCCCTCGCCGTCGTCGATCCCAAGTGCCGGCTCGGCGACGGGGTCGACATCGGACCCGGGTGCGTGCTCACTGGTGAGGTGACGCTGGGCGAGGGCGTGCGCCTCGTCGCGGGCGTGCACGTCTGCGGGCCGGTGCGGATCGGCGCGGGGACGATCCTCTACCCCGGCGCCTGCATCGGCTTCCCCGCCCAGGACTACAAGTTCACGATGGGCATGCCCACCGGGGGCGTGACCATCGGCTGCAACAGCATCATCCGCGAGCACGTCACCGTGCACGCGGCCACCAGGCCCGACGTGCCCACCACCATCGGCGACAAGGTCTTCATGATGGCGTGCAGCCACGCGGGGCACGATGCCCGCGTGGGAAACGGCGCGATCCTCGTCAACTCGGCGCTGCTCGCGGGTCATGCCGAGCTGCACGACAACGCGATCATGAGCGGCAACAGCGCCATCCACCAGTTCTGCCGCATCGGACGGATGGCCTTCCTCTCGGGCAACACCGGCAACTCCAAGGACATCCCCCCGTTCTGCATCTCGGGAAGCCGCAACCGGCTCCACGGGCTGAACCTCGTGGGCCTGCGGCGCGGGGGCGTTCCCCGCCAGCAGATCACGGGGCTGCGCCGGGCGTTCTGGGAGGTGCTCCGCCCGAGGCTGCCGCTCAGCGAGGTCGTGGCACGCCTGGGCGAGATGGGGCGCGACAACCCGCTCGTCGCGGAGATTGCGAAGTTCGTTGCCGAGTCCAAGCGCGGCATCTGCCCCGGCGCCGCCGACGCCGGCGATGAAGCGGAGATGGCCTGACCGAGGCGGGACCGATTCGAACGAGTCCAACGCGATCAGGGAGGAACATCGCGTGCCCACGCCGCCACACGAACGCTCGAAGGCCGACGAGCCCCCGCCCGACGCCGATCTGGCCCTGTGCGTCCTCGCCAGCAGTTCGGGCGGAAACTGCTCGGCCCTGCTCCTGGGGCGTGGCGACTCCCGCCGCCTGTACCTGATCGACCTGGGGCTCTCCCCGCGCCGCACCGGAGCACTCCTGCGCCAGGTCGGGCTGGGGGAAACGCCCATAAACGGCGTTCTCCTGACCCACCTGGACGATGACCACTGCAACCCCGCCTGGGCTTCGCCGGGCGCCGGGCGCCTCCCCGAGGACGTGCCCCTCTTCATCCACAAGCGCCATCGCGGGCGGGCCCAGCGGGCCGGGCTCCTGCACCATCGCACGGTCGTGTTCGAGGAGGGCTTCGATCTGGCCCTGGCGCGGGTCCGCGTGCTGCACACGGCCCACGACGACCTGGGCGTGGCGGCGTTTCGATTCGAGAGCGAACGCGCCCACCTCGGCTTCGCCACCGACGTGGGGCATGCCGGCGAGGACCTGGTCCGCCACCTCCACGGGCTCGACGTGCTGGCCATCGAGTCAAACTACTGCCCGCGGATGCAGCGGGCCTCGGCACGCCCCGAGTTCCTCAAGCGCCGGATCATGGGCGGGCACGGGCACCTCTCGAATCAGCAGTGCGCCCGGGCCGTGGAGCTCATGGCCCCGCGCGAGCACGTCGTGCTGCTGCACCTGTCGCGCCAGTGCAACTCGCCGGCGCTGGCCGCGGCCCAGCACGCAGGTCGCGGGTACGCCCTGACGATCGCTCATCCCGACGCGCCGACGGCGTGGATCGCCCCCAGCGGCGTGCGCGCCTGCTCCCCGGGCCGCGCCGGGGCGCCAAGCCGCGAGGGGCTTCTCTTCTGAGGCTCGCGCGACCGAGCATGGGGGGCGGGGCGTCTCCGGCCCGCGTGGCGGGCGAGCGAGAATCGGGGCCGCCAAGGCTCCCGCTTCAACGAAAAACGCCCGGACCCACCGGCCCGGGCGTCTGGCATTCCAAAGCGGGCGAAGGGACTTGAACCCTCGACTTCTACCTTGGCAAGGTAGCGCTCTACCACTGAGCTACGCCCGCACGGCCCCGGGTCTTCCGGGGCAGGGGAAAAGTTAGCGCCCTCATCGCGGGTCGTCAACCGGCGTGCCGGGCCCTCGAACGCCCCCCAAGACAACCCGCACCGGGTTTGGGTTAGCAGCCGCCCTCGTAGTGCTCCAGGAAGTACAGCAGGTCGTCGATGGTCACGGCCCCGTCGAGCGTGCCCGTGCCGCTCCCGTCGTCCAGATCCGCCGCCACGTCGCCGGCCTCGTACTTGCCCAGAAGGTACAGCAGGTCATCGATGGTGACCGCGCCGTCGGACGCGCCCGTGCCGCTCCCGTCGTCAAGGTCCGCCGGGCAGGCCGTGCCGCCGCCGCCCACCCAGAACCCGCCGTGGATCGCGAAGCTTCCCCCGGCGAGCACTCCCGCGTCGGGCTGCCCGATCGTGCCCGAGAGCGTGAACAGCCCGCCGCTGGAGGTGCCCCCCCCGCCGTCCACGGTCCACCACGTGATGGCGAATTGGGCCTGCGCCGACGCCGCCATGGCCAGGGACACCGCGAACACAACCGGAGCGATTCGCATGGGACCTCCCGGGGAACTCCACAAGTATGCCACACGCGTACCGCAATTGCCAGCCCAAACTCGGTTGTGGTGCCCGGCCACACCGAATCAGCGGTCCTTCCCGATTATCAGACGCCCGCAAGGTCCGCTCTCGCTCACCGCGTGCGCACGCCGCGTATCGCCACGAACATCGGGATCTCGCGCCGGGCGCGGTTCTCCTCCGCGGCCCGCGGCCCGGGCTGGCTGGTTCGCAGGCTGGGCCACTCCTCGAGCGCATCGACGAGCAGCCCCGCCCCCGCGAAGGCCCGCACGTAGGCCTGCAGCGCGCGGTGGTACGTGTGCGTCACCACCGGCGTGCCGCCCCGGGCCACCTCGCCCGGGTTCATCACGATCTCCTGCTGCCCGGAGGAGAGGTATCCATCCACGCGCCGGAACTGGCGCACGCCCCTGGCGGGGCGATCCTCGCGCCGCGGTCCCTTCCCCGTCGAACCTCCGCGCGGCTCGCCCCCGCCCTGGCCCTCGTCCTCCCAGCCCCAGGAGGTCTGCCCGGGGGCACGAAACGCCGGATGGAGCATGACGCCCACGAAGCGCCCGCCGATCTTCAACGCCCGCGCCACGCCTTCGAGCACGGGCTCGATGGGGTTGATGTTCATGAGCGCCATGAGGCACGCGCCCCCGTCGAACTCCCCCAAGTCCAGCGAGGCCAGGTCCCGCGCGTCTCCCACGTGGAACCGGGGCGATTCCCGCCCGCCCTGCTCGCCCAGGCGCCGCGCCGACTCGATCAGCCGTGCCGACGCGTCCACTCCCTCCACCCGCACGCCCAACTCCGCCAGGCGACGGCACAGGATTCCCTGCCCGCAGGCCACGTCCAGCACCCGCTGCCCCGGCGCCGGCTCCAGCAAGCGCAGCGTGCCGGGAATGATCACCCGCTCGTGGTGATCACTGCCCCGATCCTCGATCAGCTCGTCGTACCAGGGCGCCACGTGGTCCCACCCTTGGGCCGCACGCGGCGTCTCGCCCACGACGGGACGCTCCGCGGACGCCTGGACCGCCCTGGGGACAGGTGCCGCGCTCTTCGACTTCTCCGCCGCCTCGGGCGGAGGCTGGCGCCCCGGACCATCTCCGGGCTCGCCCTGGGGCTGGTCGGCTCCCACCCGCGGGGCGCCCACGAGCTTCCAGAACGCCGGCGGCGTGGGGCTCACGAGCCGGATGCTGCCGCCGGTGCCGGGGTGGTTGAATCCCAATTCGGTGGCGTGCAGGCAGACCCGCCCGAGGGGATCGGTCCTGGCGCCATAGCGCCGATCGCCCGCGATGGGATGCCTGATCTCCTGCATGTGCACGCGGATCTGGTTCTTGCGCCCCGTCTCCAGGCGCACCCGCAGCAGGCTCCGCCCGTGCCCCGCGTGCACGACCTGGTAGTGCGTGACCGCCGGCTTGGCCTCGCCCTCGTCCTCTCCCCCGTCGGGCCCGCGGCGCGCGTTCAGAGGGCTCTGCGTGCTCCGCATCAGGCCCTCGCGATCCTCGTACACGTAACTCTGCACCGTGCCCGAGGCCGCCTGCCCGGGAGTACCACCCGCGATCTCTCCCTCCACCACGGCGCTATACAGGCGGTGCATCCGCTTGGCCCGCAGGTCCTCCTTCAGCCATTCGAACGCCTTTTCGCTCTTGGCGAAGACCAGGAGGCCCGACGCTTCCTTGTCCAGGCGATGGATGATCCACGCCTTGCGCCCGCGCCGGCGGACACGCTTGGCCAGGTAGTCCTTGACCAGGTCGAACAGCGTTGCCTCCCGCACCTTCTGCCCCGCCACGGCCGCCGTGAGCATCCCCGACGGCTTGTCCACCACCAGCACGTCCTCGTCCTCATGAACGATCCGCACGCCCCCGCGCATGAAGCGATTCCCATCCTCACGCGGCGGCCTGGCGCCCCCGGGGCGTCCCGCGCGGACGCCGTGACCGGGCGCCCGAGGACCTCCATGCGAATACGCCCCCCCGCGAGGTCCACCGCCTTGCGGCGGCCCCCCCTTGGCTCGTGGTCGCCCGGGCCCGCGATCGATGGGTTCACGCTTCTTCACTCGTTGCCGGCTCCTCGCGACATGCGCTCCGACACTACGTCGAGCAACCAGCCCGCGAAGCTCGCCTTCGCGATCGCGCCGGGCTCGGGCGGCCTGGCCTCGAATCCGTCCGGGCCCAGCGCCACGCCCTCGATCCCCTCGCTGTCCATCGTCTCCAGCGGATTGGCCACGACCAGGTCCACGCCCTTGCGCTCCAGCTTGGCCCGACCCGAAATGAGCATGTCCGCCCGCGGCTCGAGCGCGAATCCCACCAGCACTTGCCCGGGCCGGCGGGCCGCCGCCACGCCCGCGAGCAGGTCCGGCGTCGCCTCCAACTCCAGGACGATCCCCTCTCCCTGGCGCCGGAACTTCCCCCCGCTCATCGCCGGGTGGGGCCTGGGGCGAAAGTCCGCGACCGCCGCCGCCATGATCAGCACGTCCGCCCCGGGGGCTTCCTCCGCCAGCAATCCCTGCAAGTCCGCGCACGTTCGGAACGAGCGAACCCGCACGCCAGGCTCTCCCGCTCGGACGCAGACCGGCCCCAGCAGCAGGGTGACCTTCCAACCGCGCCGGGCCGCCTCGTCGGCCAGCGCCACGCCCAGCCGCCCCGAGGACCGGTTCCCGATGAACCGCACCGCGTCGATGGGCTCGAGGGTGGGGCCAGCGGTGACCAGGAGCGTGGGGCCCGGGCGCACGCTCTCGGGGCGCGGCGGGGTTGTGGTGGACTTGTTCGGTGGGTGGCGCAGGATCGTCCTCTCGGTGCTCACCCCGGCGGGGCGTCGGCGGGATTCTTGGCCCGGAGCGTCGAGGGCGCGGCGGAAATTGGCAAGTCTGTTTGGGAATAGTCGGGGAACTGTTGATACCGTCGCGTGCGTACCGGATAATCTCCGATCCTCAGCCGCCAGCGCGGTGGCGGCCCACCCCGCCTTGGGGAGGCCCGAGGAGCAACCGCACACGCCCCGGCACGCGCATGGAGCGATGGGCTCGCGGCGATCCGCGGCCCGCGAGCAGCACCGCCCGACCCTGGACCCCCACCAATGGCTCGATCTCGCAAGAAGCTCGGTGAAATCCTGGTCGGCTGGGGCGTGCTCAGCACCGCCCAGGTGGACAAGGCGATGGAGTCGGCCCAGACCTCGGGCAAGCGCCTGGGCGACGTGCTGGTGGAGATGGGCTTCGTGAAGGAAGACCAGGTCGCCAAGGCCCTGGCCAACCAGTTCGGGATGGAGTTCGTGGACCTCGCCGCCCCGGGCATCGCCGACAAGATCGACCTGAAGCTCGTGCCCGACGACCTGATCAAGAAGAAGCTGATCCTCCCGATGAGCAAGCAGGGCAACCGGCTCACGCTCATCATCCACGACCCGCTGGACCTGGAGCTGCTCGACGAGCTGCGCTTCCGCCTCAACGTGGAGATCGAACCGCGCCTGGCGGCCCGCGGCGCGGTGAAGAAGTACATCGAGGCCGCGTCCGCCGGCACGCAGCGCACCTTCGGCGCGGGCCAGTCGCTGGTGACCGAGTCGATCGATCGCTCGGTGGACCGCTCTGTGGACCGCTCGGTCGACCGCTCGATGGACAAGTCCATCGACCAGGCCGTCGACGACGCGCCCATTGTCAAGCTCTGCAACCGCATCCTCACCGAGGCCGTCCGCATGCGGGCCAGCGACGTGCACGTCGAGCCCATGGCCGACCGCGTGCGCCTGCGGTACCGCATCGACGGCGTGTGCATCGAGCGCGACAACCTGCCCAAGCGCATGCAGAACTCGCTGCTCTCCCGCTTCAAGCTGATGGCGGCGATGAACATCGCCGAGAAGCGAGTCCCCCAGGACGGACGCATCAAGCTCGAGGTCGACAGCGTGAACATCGACTACCGCGTGTCGGCCTGCCCGGCCTACCACGGCGAGAGCGTCGTCTGCCGAATCCTGCGTCCCGACAGCGTGCGCATCGGCCTGGAGAACCTGGGCTTCGAACGCGACAACCTCGACATCTTCAACAAGATCATCCGCCGCCCCAACGGGATCTTCCTGGTCACCGGGCCCACCGGCTCGGGCAAGACCACGACGCTGTACTCCGCCCTGGACATCCTCAACCGCCCCGACAAGAAGATCATCACCGCCGAAGACCCCGTCGAGTATAACTTCGAGGGGATCAACCAGTGCCAGGTCCGCGAGGGCATCGGGCTCTCCTTCTCCGCGATCCTGCGGTCCATGCTCCGCCAGGCCCCCAACATCATCCTGGTGGGCGAGATCCGCGACAAGGAAGTGGCCGAGATCGCCATCCAGGCCGCCCTGACGGGGCACCTCGTGTTCAGCACGCTGCACACCAACGACGCGCCCAGCGCCATCACCCGCCTCATCGACATGGGCGTCAAGCCCTTCCTCGTCGCCTCGTCGATCCAGGCGATCATGGCCCAGCGCCTCATCCGCATCCTGTGCAAGGAGTGCAAGCGCCACGCCAAGCCCGACGAGTTCGATCCCAAGATCCTCCGCCTCGTCGGGCTCACCCCCGAGCAGGCCCTGGGCAAGGCCATGGCCCCCGCCGGGTGCGACCACTGCACCCGCACCGGGTACCGCGGGCGCAAGGCCATCTTCGAGATGATGCAGATGAACTCGCAGATCCGCGAGCTCGCCTTCAACCTCGCCCCCGTCTCCGAGCTGCGCAAGGCCGCCATCGCCTCGGGCATGCGGACGCTGGTGGAGGACGGACGCATCAAGATCCTCAACGGGGTCACCACCCCCGACGAGATCGCCCGCTCCACGCAGGTGGACCTGGACAACGTCGAGGCCCCGGCCCAGGACGAGGAAAGCAAGGTCTGACCGCACGTCCGGGGGCCCCCTCGCCCCCGCTGAGGAACACCCATGTCTTCCATGCAAATCGACCGCCTCCTCGACACCGTCGTCCGCCTCGGAGCGTCCGACCTCCACCTCACCGTGGGTCGCCGACCCACCATCCGCCTCCACGGCGACCTGCGCGACCTCCAGACCAAAATCCTCGACTCCGAGGACATGGTCTCGCTCATGAAGGCCATCACCCCCGAGCGCAACCAGCAGGAACTCCAGGAGGAAGGCGGCAGCGACTTCGGCTTCGCCTATGGCGACGCCGCCCGCTTCCGCGTCTCCGTCTTCCGCCAGCGCGGCGACCTGGCCATCTGCTGCCGCCAGATCCCCAACAAGCTGCTCACCTTCGAGCAGATCGGGCTGCCCGAGGTGGTCCGCGACCTGATCCGGCGCCCCCGCGGGATGTTCCTGGTCACCGGGCCCACCGGCTCGGGAAAGACCACCTCCCTGGCCACCATGATCGACTACATCAACACCAACATGGACCGGCACATCGTCACGATGGAAGACCCCATCGAGTACTACCACAACCACAAGAAATCGATCGTCAACCAACGCGAGGTCGGCAACGACGTGCCCAGCTTCTCCGAGTCCCTGCGACGCGTCCTGCGTCAGGACCCCGACGTGATCCTGGTGGGCGAAATGCGCGACCTCGAGACCATCGAAGCCGCCGTCCGCGCCGCCGAGACTGGCCACCTCGTGTTCGCCACCCTGCACACCACCGGGGCGGCCAAGACCATCGACCGCATCGTGGACGCGTTCCCGGTCACCCAACAGAACCAGATCCGCGTGCAGCTCTCCACCGCGCTCATTTGTATCCTGAGCCAGGTACTTTTGACTAGAGCGGACACCGCCGGAATGGTCGCGGCCTACGAGTTCCTGGTGGTGACCCCCGCCGTGGCGAACCTCATTCGCGAGGCCAAGACGTTCCGCATCGACTCGGCCATCCAGACCGGAAAGAAGTTCGGTATGCAGTTGCTGGACGATCACCTCTGGTCGCTTTACATGGCCGGGAAGATCCACGCCGACGAGATGATCGACCTCGGCAAAAACCCACAAGACCTGTCCGATAAGGTTCACAAGCTCGGTCGAACGGTGGGTCGGGTGGAGTGGGACGAAGAGAGCGAGCTGCCGAAGGAGTAGGCCTCCGGGCGGCTTGGCCTTCACACGGCGCGTCAATAACACAAATGTCCTGTCTCATTGGACCGGTCATTCTGCTTGCGAAGCTCGAACCGAGGCGGTACTTTGGCCGAATCGGAAAGCGTCCGGTGTTATTCCGGGCGTTGACTCGAGGGAGGCGGTCGGATCGGTCGGAGGTTCCGCTGCATGGCATCGCCAGCAATTGATCCAGCCGAACTCAAGGGTCGCAAGCTTGGGCGGGTTCTGACCAAGATCGGCAAGGTCACCCGCGAGCAGGTCCACGAAGCGCTCGAGGTCCAGAAGACGCGCAAGGCCAAGATTGGCGAGATCCTGGTGGACCTTGGTTATGTGACCACCACGGACGTGGCGGAGGCGTTGGCCGGGCAGGCCGGGATGGCGTACCAGGCGCTGACCAAGGAGTACGAAATCCCCGAGGCGGCGCGGGAGGTGGTTCCGGCCGAGAGCGTGCGGTCGTACCAGGTCGTTCCGCTGGAGTACAACGCGACGGCCAAGCGGTTGAAGATCGCGATGAAGAGCCCGGACAACTTCCGGGCGGTGGACGATCTGCGTCTGCTGATGGGGTTCAACGTGAGCGCGGTGGTGTCGGACCCGGCGGTGATCGACCACCTGATCAAGAAGTTCTACTCCAAGACCGAGACGCTGACGGACGTGGTGAGCACGCTGGCGGTGGACGAGAAGTTCAAGGCCCTGGGGACGGGGCGGGGCGATCAGTCGATCGACCTGGACGCTCTGGCGGAGGCGGCCAACAGCAACGAGGTGATCAAGCTGCTGAACCTGGTGCTGCTGCAGGCGATCAAGGACCGGGCCAGCGACATCCACTTCGAGCCCTTCGAGAGCGAGTACAAGATGCGGTACCGCATCGACGGGGTGCTGTACGAGATGGTTCCGCCGCCCAAGCAGCTGGGCCCGGCGATCAGCAGCCGCATCAAGGTGATGGCGAACCTGGACATCGCCGAGCGGCGCCTCCCGCAGGACGGGCGGATCGAGCTGACGGTGGGCGGGAACCCGGTGGACCTCCGCGTGGCGGTGCTGCCGACGATGTGGGGCGAGAGCGTGGTGATGCGCGTGCTGGACCGGAGCACGGTGGAGCTGTCGCTGGACCGCATCGGGCTGCGCCACGAGGACCTGGAGCTCCTTGGCGAGGGCGATGGCGTCCCGGATCGCGGGGGTGCGCACGAGCAGCGCCGCACGCTTCGG
>JBGAOG010000049.1:0-24374 GCA_044221985.1 Phycisphaerales bacterium | reverse complement strand
GCTCCTGTTCGACGGCGACATGGCGGGCCAGAAGGCCGCCGAGCGCGCCGTCGAGGTCTTCTTCGCGGAGACCCTCGACGTCAGGATCGCGCTCATGAGCAGCCAGACCGACGCCAAGGACCCCGACGAGTTGCTGAAGCGCGAGGGCGGCGCGGGGGTCTTCCGCCGCGCCCTGGGCCAGGCGACGGACCTGCTGGAGTACCGGTTTGAGCGCCTTGGCGAGCGGCTGGCCGGCGCGGGGTTGGCGGCCCTGGCGCGGGGCGTCGAGGAGGAGATCGCCGCCCTCGTCGCCCTGGGCCTGCGGGACGTCCCGCCCATCCGCCAGGCGCTGGTCGTGCGCAGGCTGGGAGAATTGAGCGGGCTGGACGAGGCGACGATCCGGCGGGCGATCCCCGCGGGGCGAGGGGGGCGAACGGCGACCCGCGAGGCGCCCGCGAGCGATGCCCTCGATCCCGGCTCGGGGGCGGCCAACGAGCTGGCCGCCTTGGCCGAGTTCGGCAAGGAGCCCGAGGAGGCCCTCCTGGGGTGCATCCTGTGCGACGGAGAGCTGCACCTGGCGCTGGACGGGGCCCAACGGGATTTGATCTCGCCGGGGGCGTACCGTTCTGAGTTGCTGCGTTCGCTGGCGCAAATCGTGGCCGAGGTCGCCCGCGCGGGGCGGATGCCGGACTTGGCCGGCGTGCTGCGCGAGGCGGAAGGGGAGGCGCTGCAATCGGCGGCGGTGGCGCTGCACACGCGGGTGGTGAAGGAAACAGAGGGCGACTCGCATCGCCTGCGGGAGCATTTCCGCGGGTGCGTGGTGCGTGCGGCGCAGCGACGCGGGCGAGGCGGCTCCGCGGGCGCCTCGCTCCAGGAGCGCATCGAGATGAAGCGCCGCGAGCACGCGGCGCTGGGCGCGGATCGGTCGATTCTCCCCAAGCTCAAGTGAGGGCGCGGGGTGTGTGGCGTTTCCCGCCGGGGGCCAGGACGGCGCGGCGCGGAACGCCGGTGAGCGAAGGTGGGGCCCGTGGGCGCGGCAGGGAGCCGACCCGCGGAGCCGCGATGAGGTGGATCGGAGCACAGACGGGCAGGGAGCATCGGCGCGGCCCCGGCGTGGGGGGCGCTCGATCGTGCACCGTCGCTCCGGGGGAGGTTCGTGTGGTACCGGAAGGACTCCATCCCGCGATGCAGGCGCTGCTCGACCTGGGGCTGCGGCGCAAGTGGCTGAGCTATGAAGAACTGAACAACACGCTGCCCGACGAGATGGTCGACGCCGAGCGCCTCGACGAGTTGCTCCAGACCATCGACCGCATGGGCATCGAGCTCATCGACGAGCTGGAATACCGCGCCCGCCTGCACCGCGAGGCCATGGCGGGGGGCGAGTTGGGCGCCGGCAACGTGGGCGGGCTGCCCGCGATGTTCCGGGCCATGAGCGTGGCCGGGGGCGAGCGTTCGGGAGAGGCGGCCCGGCTGGCCCAGTTCCTCAACGGGCCCTCGACGATCCCCGCCGAGTCCCTGCTCGACGAGCCCGAGGTCGAGGGCGAGGAGGAGACGGAGCTCAAGCGCGAGTTCGAGGAGGTGGCGGCCGAGACCCACGCCAAGCACATCGACGACCCGGTGCGGATGTACCTTTCGCAGATGGGCAACATCCCGCTGCTCACGCGCGAGGAAGAGGTGCGCCTGGCCAAGAAGATCGAGACGACGCGGATGATCTTCCGGCGCCGCTGCCTCGAGAGCGACTACGTGGTGGCCCAGGCGGTGGAGATCCTCAAGCAGGTCGTGGCCGGGCAGCTGCCCTTCGACCGCACGATGCGGGTGTCGACGGCGGAGAGCAACGCCCGCGAGCGCGTCTCGGCGCGTCTGCCCGGCAACATGGCCACGATCGAGCGCCTGCTGGGGCTCAACCGCGCGGACTGGGACGAGCTCGAAGGCCTGGCCAAGGGCGGGGAGCCCAAGCAGCGCGAGGCGCTGCGTCGCCGGATCGCGGCCCGGCGCCGGCGCATGGCGGTGCTGACCGAGGAGCTCAGCCTGCGCACGGGGCGCATCATCCCGCTGATGCGCAAGCTGCGCTCGATCGCCAAGAAGATGGTGGAGCTGCAGCGGACCATCGGGCTGGCCAGCGGGGAGACGAAGAAGCTCACGCCCCGCCTCCGCCGGCTCAAGAAGGGGTTGCGCCCGATGGAGGCCGAGGACATCGAGGTGATGCGCGAGGAGCTGGCGGGCCTGCGCTCGCTGGTGCTGGAGGAGCCGGGGGAGCTGCTGCGGCGCGTCCGCGACCTCTCGACGGTGTTCTGGGAGTACGAGCAGGCCAAGCGGGACCTCTCGGGCGGGAACCTGCGCCTGGTGGTGTCGATCGCGAAGAAGTACCGCAACCGCGGGCTGAGCTTCCTGGACGTGATCCAGGAGGGCAACACGGGGCTGATGCGCGCGGTGGACAAGTACGAGTACAAGCGCGGGTACAAGTTCAGCACCTACGCCACGTGGTGGATCCGCCAGGCCATCACCCGGGCCATCGCCGACCACGCGCGCACCATCCGCATCCCCGTGCACATGATCGAGACGATGGGCAAGCTGCGCAACATCCAGAAGGCCTTCGTGCAGCAACTGGGCATGGAGCCCACGATGGAGGAACTGGCCGACCGCGCGGGGATGCCCCTGGCCGAGGTGCGCCGGGTGATGAAGATCGGGCGCCACCCCGTCAGCCTCGACCGCCCCGTGGGCGAGGGCGAGGACAGTTACTTCGGGGACTTCCTGGAGGACAGCCGCCAGGTGGCTCCCACGGTCAACGCCGCCCAGGACATGCTCCGCCAGCGCATCGAGAGCGTCCTCAAGACCCTGACCTACCGCGAGCGAGAGATCATCAAGCTTCGCTACGGCATCGGGGACGGGTACACCTACACGCTCGAGGAGGTCGGGAGGATCTTCAAGGTCACGCGCGAGCGCGTGCGCCAGGTCGAGGCCAAGGCCATCCGCAAGCTCCAGCACCCCGTGCGCGCCCGCAAGCTCCAGGGATTCGTCGACGGGAGTCTCTACAAAGAGAACCGGGGCGATCCGCTGACGGTCCACACCATCGGGAACATCAAGGCCCCCACGCCCAGGACCCATGCCGGGGTCGCCCGCGCGGAGAAGGTCTCCTCGCCCCGGGCGGCCGCCGCGCCCGGAGCCGAGGCGCCCCAGGTGGTGGTCGTCCCCGGCGTCGCCCTCGGGCTCGAAGCTCCGACGCCCTCGGCGAGTTGCCTCGCCCAGGACGCCTGCGCCGCGGAGGCGCCGCCGACCGCGGCGGGAGCGGAGCCGGATCGGTCATCCGCCTGAGCCGGGCGTGGCCCGCGAATCCCGATCGATGCTCGGCGGCACGTCCCGGGGCGTCGCGCCCGTGTAGCATTGGACGTGCCGACCCGTTGGTACATCTCGAGCCCTGAGTCTGGGGATGGCCGATGATCACCTTGTGGATCGGGTTCGTCGCCCTGGTTCTGGGGGTGCTGGCGCTCGACCTTGGGGTGATCAACCGCAGGGCGCACGCCGTGTCAACCCGCCAGGCGCTGCGCTGGACGGGCGTGTTCCTGACCCTGGGGCTGATCTTCGCGGGCGTGGTGTACTTCCTCTACCAGAACGACGTGGGGGGCGTGGGGACCTCGTTCGTCGAGCGGCTCGAGGCCCAGGAACGCGCCGATCGCCATGACGCCAAGGCCCCGGGCGAGCCCGAACGCCCCGGGGGCGTGCGCGTCAGCGCGGCCCAGGAAGCGCGGGCCAATCCCGGCAAGACGGCCCTGACGCAGTACATCGCCGGATGGCTGACCGAGTACTCCCTCTCGGTCGACAACATCTTCGTCATCGCGCTCATCTTCGCCCACTTCCGCGTGCCGGGGCAGTACCAGCACCGCGTGCTCTTCTGGGGGATCATGGGGGCCCTGATATTGCGGGGCATCATGATCGGCGCGGGCACGGCCCTGGTCAGCCGGTTCGACTGGGTGCTGGTCGTCTTCGGGCTGTTCCTGGTCGTGACGGCCGTCAAGATGTTCCTGGTCAAGCAGAAGGACGATGACTTCGACGAGGAGCACAGCTGGGTGGTCCGCCTGGCGCGGCGGCTGTTCCCGATCTCGCCCCGCTTCGAGGGCCAGCGGTTCTTCACGCGGATCGACGGAAGGCGGCTCGCCACGCCCCTGTTCCTGGTGCTCCTGGTGGTCGAGGGGACGGACGTGATCTTCGCGGTGGACTCGATCCCGGCGATCCTGGGGATCACCACCGACCCGTTCCTGGTCTTCAGCTCCAACGTCTTCGCGATCATGGGGCTGCGGAGCCTCTACTTCGCCCTGGCCGGGCTGCGGGAGAAGTTCGAGCACCTCAAGTTCAGCCTGGGGTTCATCCTGCTGTTCGTGGGCGCGAAGATGCTCTACGAGTACTTCGCCGACGCGCACGTGGCGTCGACCATCTCCCTGAGCGTGATCGTCGCATCGCTGGTGGTGGGCGCGGGCACGTCGCTGCTGGCCAACTCGCGCCGGGCCCGGGCCAAGCACCCGACCGCGGAGCCGCCCATCACGCCCCTGGGCGAGAGCGACGCCACCTGAGGCGGCCCCTACCTGCCCGGCGCCTTGGCCCTCACCCTGAGGTTCACCACTTCCACCACCAGCGAGAACGCCATCGCGAAGTACACGTACCCGCGGTTGAGATGCTGGTGGAATCCGTCGGCCACCAGCAGCACCCCGATCATGATCAGGAACGCCAGGGCCAGCACCTTGATGGTCGGGTGCTTCTCGACGAAGCGCGAGATGGCCCCGGCGAAGACCATCATCACGCCCACCGCGATCACCACCGCCGTAACCATCACGATCAGGCGAGCCTGCTCGTGCTTGGTCTCGTTGGTCATGCCCACCGCCGTGATCACCGAGTCGAGCGAGAAGATCAGGTCCATGACCACGATCTGGGTGATCGCCGCCGGGAACGACGCGGCGTGGTGCGTCCCGCCCGCCTCCTGCGCCCCCTCCAGCTTGTGGTGGATCTCCTTGGTCGCCTTGTAGATCAGGAACGTCCCGCCCACGATCAGGATGATGTCCTTCCAGGAGATTCCGAGCGGCTGATCCGCCCCGGGGAGCGACAGCGTGAACACCGGGGCCGTCAGCTTCATGATCCACGTGATCGACAGCAGGAGCCCGATGCGCATCACCATCGCCAGGGCCAGCCCCACCCGGCGGGCCTTGGGCTGCTGGGCCGGCGGGAGCTTGCTCGTCACCACCGCCAGCACGACGATGTTGTCCACGCCCAGGACGATCTCCAGCAGCGTCAGCGTGCCCAGGGCGATCAGGTTGTCGATCGTGAGCAGGTGCTCCAAGCGTCAGGCCTCCCCATGCGCGGCGGCCCCGGGACGCCGGCGTCAGAGCTCCGGGGCGAATCCGCGGCGGAGGGTATTCTCGCACGAGACGCGCGGGAGGACGAAGTGCAGAAGGTACTCGGCCCCGCCCGCCTTCGTGCCTGCTCCCGACATGCCGAACCCGCCGAAGGGCTGCCGGCCCACCAGCGCCCCCGTGATCCCGCGGTTGATGTACAGGTTGCCCACGCGGAACTCCCGCTTGGCCTGCTCGATGTGGCTGGGCTTGCGCGTGAACACACCGCCCGTCAGCTTGTACAGCCCCGAGTTGGCGATCTCCAGCGCCGCCTCGAAACTCGGCGCGTGCAGGATCGCCAGCACCGGCCCGAAGATCTCCTCCCGCGCGATCGTGTGCTCCGGACGCACGCGCGAAAAGATCGTGGGGGGCACGAATCGCAGCGTGGGAGCAACGCCCGACCTCTGAACGTCCGGCAGCGGCAGTTGCAGCTCGAGCCGGGCCCCCTCCTGGCGGGCGATCTCGATGTACCCCAGGATCTTCCGCTGGGCGTCCTCGTCGATCACCGGGCCAACGTCCGTGCCCGACAGCGTGGGGTCCCCCACCACCAGGGCCCGCGTGGCCTCCACCAGCCGCCGCGTGAATGCCGAGATGTTCGGGCCGTCCTCCCCCGCCGGGTCCACCACGATCAGCCGCGAGCAGGCCGAGCATTTCTGACCCTGGAATCCGAAGGCCGACTGGCGCGCCGCCAGCACCGCCTCGTCGTGGTCCGCGCTCTGGTCGATGATCAGGGCGTTCTTCCCGCCCATCTCGCAGACCACGTGCTTGACGTGCGTGGGTGAGGCCCAGCTCCCCCGCTGCCCCAACGCAGAGCCCGGCGCCGCGGCGGTCAGGATGTCCAGACCCACATCACGCGAGCCGGTGAACGCGATCAGGGCCACGCGCGGATCGCGAACGAGCGCCGCGCCCGTGGTCTCGCCCGGCGCGGGGCAGAAGTGCAGCACGTCCCTCCCCAGGGCCGCGGGCAGGCCCGCCGCGGAAAGCTCCGCCTGCAGCGCCTCGTGCAGGATGTCGCACAGGATGCTGGCGATGCCGGGCGTCTGCTCGGCGGGCTTGAGAATCACCGTGTTGCCCGTGACCAGTGCCGCCACCGCCATCCCGCAGGCGATCGCCAGCGGGAAGTTCCACGGGCTGATGACCACCGCGACGCCCCGGGCCTGGTGCCACTGCTCGTCGAGCTCGCCGATGAACTTGCCCAGGCGGTCTCGCACGAACAGCGGCACGGCGTGCCGGGCGTAGTAGTCGCAGAAATCGATGGCCTCGCAGACGTCCGCGTCCGCTTCGCGCCAGGTCTTTCCCGCCTCCTTGATCATCACGCCGGCCAGCGCGTCGCGCTGCTGGCGCATCGCCGCCGCCGCCCGCACCAGCACGCGCGCCCGCAGGAGCGGGTCGGCGTCGCGCCACGCCGGGAAGGCCTTCGCCGCCCTCGCCGCCATCTCCGCGCCGTGCTCGGGCGTGCGGTCGTTGGCGATGCGAGGCACGGTGGCCCGCGCGACGGCCGAGGCGAACGTCTGGCGCTGGCTCGCGTCCGCGAAGTCCCGCATGGGCTCGGTCGTAAACGCCCGCCCATCGCCCACGCCCGCCACCGCCGGCGAGAGCTCGTGCCGCTCGGGCGCGATGGCCAGGAGGTCCGTGACCTTCTCCGCGTCGCCGGCGCGCGGCCCCGGCGCCCGCAGCAGCACGCCGACGTCCGCGTTGTCCATGAACCCCGCCTTCAGCCACGACTCGTTGCTCGTGTTCTCCAGCAACCGGCGCACCAGGTACGCCATCCCGGGGATCATCTCCCCCACCGGAACGTACTCGCGCACGCGCAGCCCCATCTCCGCCGCCGCGAACTTCAGCTGGTCCGCCATCCCGTTGAGCATCTGCAGCTCGACGGCCTCGCGCGGCAGCCCACGGGCCTCCAGCCCCGCCAGCGTCGCCGCGATGGATCGCACGTTGTGCGAGCCCAGCGCCAGCTTGATCCCCGTGGGGCGCTGCCCCGCCGCTCCCGGGCGCGCGGCGGCGTCCAGGAAGATCTCCACCATTTTCTCGAAGCACGCGTCGGTCTGCCACTTCTGCGCCCATACCGGGCAGGGCCAGCCGTTCATCTCGCTCTTGATCGTCTCGGCATCCCAGTACGCGCCTTTCACCAGCCGCACGGTGATCAGCTTGCCGGCTCGCTTGGCCCAGTCGCACATCCGTCTCGCATCGTCCGGTCCCGACCGCAGGTACGCCTGCATCGCCAGCCCGCCCTGGAAATCCACCTTCTCCATGCACCGCTGGAAGAGCTCCAGCGTCAGGTCCTTGAACTGGTGGTGCTCCATGTCGAAGTTGACGAACACGCCCCGATCCCGCGCCGTCTCCAGGATCGGCACCAGGCGCTTCATCAGCTCGCGGATCGAGCCGTCCGTATCGATCGGATCGCACCGCGCCGTGAGCGCCGAGATCTTGATCGACACGTTCACGCGCGGGATCGCCCCGAGGTGATCGCCCTCCAGCCGCGCCTGCGCGGGCCAGCCCGCCACCGTCGCCGGCAGGTTCGTGATCAGGTCCAGGTACTTCTGCGCATAGGCGTCGGCCTCGGCGTCGGAAACGCACGTCTCGCCCAGCAGGTCCACGCTGAACGCGACGCCCTGGCCCCAGCGCTCCTTGAGCGCGGGCAGCGCGCTGCCCGCGTCCGTCCCCGCGATGAACTTCGACGCCATCCCCGTGATCTGACCACCGATCGTCTTGGCCGCCAGCCCCTTGGCGAGCTGCCCCGCCTTCAGAGCCGCGGCGATGGGCCCGGGCACCGTCACCCCGGGCTGCGACAGGTAGTCCCGCAGGTGGTCGTAGACCGCCTCGGGCGAGCGCAGCATCGGGTACGCGTCCACGAAGCGGAACATCTGGACCTTGAACGCCGGGTCCTTCATGGACCATTCCATCAGCGCGTCGCTGTAGAACTTCGCCGAGAGCATGCTCGTGCTGTGCCCGCGAGCACGCCTGAGCATCTCGCCGCCCACCTCGAAGATCCGCGCCTCGCGGGCGGCGTCGGTGGGCGTCGGCGAAAACGAGGGCTGGGGAGCCGCAGCCGCGGGCTGGGCGGGCGATGAGCCCGGCTTCTTCCTGAAGAACAGTGCCATGTCGTGCCCCTTCTTCGGGAGCCTGTGGGAACGATGGCCTCGCGCCCGGCTCGACTTCCGGAGTATAGAAACCCGAACCCCGCCCCATGCGAACGCGAGTGCCTTCCTAACCTCCCGCGGGCATGGAGCGCAACACCGTCCTCAGCATCGGAACCTTCGACGGCGTCCACATCGGGCACCGGGCGATCATCGCCCGCGCCAGGGAAATCGCCGGCCCGGGGCGCGTCGTCGCCCTCGCCTTCGACCCCCACCCCGCGACGCAGCTTCGCCCCGGCGACGCCCCGCCCCGCCTCACGACCTTCGAGGACAAGGCCCGGTTGCTTCGCGAGGCCGGAGCCGACGAGGTGGTCCACCTCGAACCCACCGGCGAGCGCCTGGCCCTGACCGCGGACGAGTTCATCGCTCGCCTCGTGGACGAGCATCGCCCGACCGCGATCGTGGAGGGCGGCGACTTTCACTTCGGGCGATCCCGCAGCGGGAACGTGTCGACGTTGCGGGATCTGGGCGCGAGCCTGGGCTTTCGCGTGGAGGTCGTGCCCCCCGTGCTGGTGGACCTGGAGGACCAGCTCATGGCCAAGGCCTCCAGCAGCCTGGTGCGGTGGCTGCTGCGCCACGGTCGTGTTCGTGACGCCGCCCGTGTGCTCGGACGCGACTACGAGCTCGAAGGCGAGGTCGTGCCCGGCGATCGGCGCGGGCGGACGATCGGCTTTCCGACGGCCAATCTCTCGACGCCGTGCATGCCACCCGCCCATGGGATCTACGCGGGCCGATGCCGGCTCCCCGACTCGTCGGAGCATCCCTGCGCGGTGAGCGTGGGAACGCGCCCGACGTTCGACGGGCAGGACCGTCGCGTCGAGGTGTTCATCCTGCTGCCCCAGGGGCGGCGCGCGGGCGATGCCGGGGGCGCGATCCCCGGCCTGCCCGAGTACGCCTGGCGCCTGCGCGTCGCGTTCGACGCGTACCTGCGCGACGAGGCTCGCTTCGGCAGCGCGGACGCGCTGGTGGATCAGATGCGGCGCGACTGCGCCCGCGTCGGGCAGTTCGTGCGAGGGCTGAACGAGGCTCGGAGGGTTGGAAAGGCGGCGGCATGCCGGTAGACGCAGCAGGCGAGTACACATCGTCCACGACGCTGGCGACCCTGGCGACGTGGCTGGCCGGGTGCCGACGCATCGTCGTGCTGACCCACCTCAAGCCCGACGGGGACGCGATCGGTTCGACGATCTCCGTCGTGCGGGCCCTGAACGCGGCCAGCCCTTTCGGGCCCGCCCCGCGCGCGGAGGCCTGGTACTTCGGGCCCCTGCCGCCCTGGTTCGCGGACGTCGTGGGGGACACGCCCCACCGCGCCCTCGATGCCCAGGGACCGCCGGACCACCTCGATTGCGACGCCGTGCTCATCGTGGACACCGGCTCGCGCTCGCAGCTCGAACCGGCCCAGGACTGGCTCCGCAAACGCGCCGAGGTCTGCGCCATCGTCGACCACCACGTCCAGGGCGACGCCGACCTGGCCGCCCTGCGCGTCATCGACACCCGCGCGGCGGCGGCGTGCCAGCCCGCGACGACGCTCTGCTGCCTGCTGCTTGGCGTCCCGGGCCCCGCGGCCCTGCCCGAGCCCGTGGCCACGCCCCTGTACCTCGGGCTCGCCACCGACACGGGCTGGTTCCGCCATAGCAACGTCGACAAGGCGGTCATGACCCTGGCGGGGGACCTGATCGACGCCCGGGCACGCCACCTGTGGCTCTACCAGACGGTCGAGCAGCAGGAGACGCCGTCGCGCCTGCGCCTCCTGGCCCGCGCCCTGGCGTCCATCGAGCTCGCCGAGGCCGGACGCGTCGCCGTCATGTCCTTGCGCGTGCGGGATTTCGCCGAGTGCCAATCCCAGCCCGGCGAGAGCGGCGGGTTCGTGGACTTCACGCAGGCGATCCCCAGCGTCCAGGTCACCGTCCTGCTCACCGAGGCCGAGGCCCGCGAGTTCGGCCGAGACGGGGGCGTCATCACCAAGATCTCGATGCGCAGCAAGCCCACCGGCCTGGGCGTGGATGTCAACGCCGTGGCGCGCGAGCTGGGCGGAGGGGGTCACGTCCGGGCCGCGGGCGCGCGACTGCCCCTGCCCCTGGACGCGACCAAGGCCAAGGTACTCGAGGCGATCCGTCGCCGGCTGGAGACACCGTGACGCGCCCGGGAGACGGGTCTGGGCGCGAAGGCCGCGGGCGCACCCGGCCCGGGTCGCCCTTCGCCCGCCGGGGTTCCGAGGGCGGCGCGCGCGGACGTCCCGCGCTGCGGGTCTTCCCGACCACGCTCTGGGAGTACCCCAGCCAGCACTACGACAGCCCGCGCCTCGGCGAGGTGGGAGCCGCGCCCCGCGCGATGCAGGGCGACAAGGCCTACGCCGGCGCCACCCCCTCGTGGGTCATCTGGCAGCTCCTCATGCGCTACACGCGCGAGGGCGACGTGATCGTCGACCCCATGTGCGGGAGCGGCACCACCCTCGACGTCTGCCGCGACCTCTCGCGCAGGGGCGTCGGGTTCGATCTCTCGCCCGAAGCCCTGGCGGCCCGCCCGGACCTCAAGCGTGCCGACGCCCGCGACCTGCCGCTGCCCGGCGAGTCCGCGGACTTCGCCTTCGTCGATCCTCCCTATTCCACCCACATCGAGTACTCCAACGAGCCCGGGTGCATCGGCAGGCTCGACGCCCTCTCCGAGGACGGCGGGCGAGCGTACTACGACGCGATGGATCGCGTGGCCCGCGAGCTCCACCGCGTCCTCAAGCCGCGCCGCTACATGGCCCTGTACGTCAGCGACTCGTATCGCAAGAGCAAGGGCAAGCCCGGCGGACGCTTCGCGCCCATCGGGTTCCGGCTCTTCGAGCTCTTCTCACGCCACTTCCAGCCCGTGGACATCATCTGCGTCGTGCGCCATAACCAGAAGCTGGCCCGGGGCAACTACCGCAAGGCGGCCGAGGAAGGGAACTTCTTCCTGCGCGGCTTCAATTACCTGCTCATCATGCGCAAGGCGTGAGCGAGGGCTAGCACCCGCCGTGGTAGCTCGCGATGAAGTACAGCAGGTCGTTGGCGTCCACGCCGCCGTCGGGCGTGCCCGTGCTGGTCCCGTCGTCGAGGTCCGCCCCGGCGCCGCCCGACTCGTAGGCACGGATGAAGTACAGCAGGTCGTTGATCTCCACCGCGCCGTCCGGGGCACCGATCATCCGCCCATCGTCGACGTCACCCGGGCAGCCCGACGGGTGGTTCACCCAGTACCGCACGGGCGGGTGGCCCGTCCAGTTGCAGCCGAAAATCCCCGGGTGCCCGCTGGCGGCGAAGTCGGCGACGACGCCGCTGTGCAGGCCCGTGTCGGCCACCGGGAGCATCGTCCACGAGGGATCGACCCCGCCGGAGTTGAGGTAGATCGCCAGCACGCGCTCGTTGGTGGTGTGCATCTGCCCGACGATGATGTCGAGCCCGCCGCCGCCGTCCATGTCCGCCACCTGCAGCGTGTGCCCTCGGTAGAGCCCTGGCACGACGACGTGCTTGCTCCACGTCCCGCGCGGGTCGCCCGCGTCGGGTGAGTACCACGCCACGTCGCCCACGCCCTCCGAGCACGAATAGACGATGTCCCTGTGCCCGTCGGCGTTGATATCGGCCACGACGCCCTTGACATCCCGGTACATCGAACCATCGATGACGTGCGCCTCCCAGGCGAGGCCGCGCGCATCGCCCCGCTCGCTGGGATTGTCGAGCCACACTCCCGCCAGCGCCAGGTCCACGTCCCCGTCGGAATCCACGTCCCCCGAGCACATCCCCTCGCCCTGCAGGCGATCCGCCACCATCACCGACGACCACGCCTCGCCCTCGTCCTGGAAGAACACCCGCACGCTGCCCGGCGTGCGCACCGCGATGTCCATCCGCCCGTCGCGGTCGAAGTCGGCGAGCTCGACGTCCTTGCCCCAATCGTCCAAGGCCGCCACGGGGACGCGCTCCCACTGGCCCGCGACGCCCGGATCGCCCACGGGCCCGGGGTTGCGGAACCAGACGAGGTTCACGCCCTGGTTGCCGTCGGGCACGACGATGTCCGGGTCACCGTCGCGGTCGACGTCGCCCACCGCCCCGTCGGTCGTGAATTGATCGTTGGGCCGGGCGATGAGGGTCTTGCGCCACGTCGGGAAGCGGTACCAGCAGAGCCCCTCGCCGATCGAGCCGCCCACGATGAGGTCGAGCAGCCCATCCTGGTCGACGTCCCCCGCCATCTTGCAATCACCCGCCATCGTGTCGTCCACGACCTGGACCGTGAAGCACGGGGGCGTCGCCGACGCGATGACCGACGCCACCGACACCAGGAGGATGGACACCAACGCGGGACGCATGGAGAAGCGACGATATCAGCGGCGCAACGCCAACCGACACGAACGCCCGGCAATCCACGAAATCCCCGCTCGGGGCAGTGGTTATCGGAGGAACGCCCGCTACTTCGGGCCCGCAGCGGGGCGCATCGCGTCCAATCGGGCCAGGGCCTCCGAAACCGCACCCATGTGTTCGTTGGCGGAGCGCCGGGCGCTCAGGAAGTCACTCGCCGTCAGGAACGCGACCGGCCCGTGCCTCCCCTCCAGCACCTCCTGCTGGAGCTTGGCGATCCGCGCCTCGGCATCGGGCCCGCTCCACGCCTGGGCCAGGCGCGCGTAGTACTCGCGCACCTGATCGGCCGCGGCTCCGAGCGCCTTGGCGTCCATGGCCTGGATCTTCTCGACGACCTCCTGGGGCTCCCCGCCCCGCGCCATCTCGCGAAGGAAGAGCTTGCCCGCCTCCGCGCCCGTGTACCGCCCCTGGACGTGGTTGGCGAGGATCACACCCTGGAGTCGGATCGACCGCTCGTAGTTGAACGGGTCCGCGCCCGCGAACGCCGCCGCGGGCGGACGCAGCTCGCCCAGCGTCGCCGCGTCAAACTCGAAGCCCGCGGGCAGGCGCCGGATCTCGTCGGCGGCCAGCCGTGCGAACCCCAGCGCCACGCCCGACATTGAAGTCAGGCGATCACCGCGCGAGAGCGAGGCCATCCGATACAGCGCGACGATGCGTGTGCCCGCCCGCGCCGATTCGCCGGCGGCCATCAGACGCCGGCAATCCCCGACGATCACCCGGGCCGAGGCACGCAGCTTCTCGATGTGCGGCATGGGCGTGCCCAGCACGTCGGAGTAGTCCACACCCCAATCGCACTCGGGCAAGGCCGTGGCCGCGACCAGCGCGTCCACATACCTCGCGTCGGCGGCCAGCTCGTTGTTGAGACGTTCCGAGGGCGTCCATGCCGGATCGCGACCGTTGAATTCCGGGTCCATCGCCTGCGCCAGCGATCCCGGCTCACCGCTCCACACGCGCCAGAAGACCAGCGCCGCGTTCTTGGGACGGGGCAGATCCTCCCCGGCGCTCTGCGCCAGGGAGGCCGAGCCAACGACAAGGGCCATGGCGGCCAGCACGATCCTGATCATGGAGCATTCTTGCCCGCTCGACGCGCCGTGTCAGGTCCCGGCGCTCTCGATCCAGCCCCCGCCCAGCACCGCCCCATCCGCCGTGTAGAGCACCAGCGCCTGCCCGGGCGCCACCGCTTCCTGGGGCTCCCCGAACTCAACCTCGAACCGTCCGCGCCGCCCCGAAGGGCCCGCCGCGGACGCCTCGGGCGCCACGCGCGCTCGGGCCGCGCACGCCGGCGTGTTGTACCGGTACTTCGCCAGGCAGTCGAACCAGCCCGTCGCCGGCTCGGCGTGCCAGTTGGCCTCCGCCACCTCGGCCCGGAGGCTGCGCAGCTGCTCGCGCGGACCCACCGTCACCACGTTGGACCCCGCGTCACGCCGCACGACGTACCGAGCCTGCGGCAGCGAGAGCGTCAGCCCGCGGCGCTGGCCCACGGTGAAGCGGTGCTGCCCGCGATGCTCCCCCACCACCGCCCCCGTCTCGTCCACGATGGGCCCGCTCCGCGCCAAGGCCGGTCGCCGCGCCTCCACGAGCCCCGCGTAGTCGTCGTCGGGCACGAAGCAGATCTCCTGCGAGTCCGGCTTGTCGTGGACCGCCAGGCCCAGCTCGCGGGCCAGCTCCCGCACCCGCGCCTTGGTCATCCCGCCCACCGGCAAGAGCGTGCGGGCCAGGTGCTCGCGCGGTATCCCGAACAGCACGTACGACTGGTCCTTGCCCGCGTCGACCCCGCGCCACAGCCGCCCGCACGACACGCGCGCGTAGTGCCCCGACGCCACGAACTCCGCCCCGATCTGCCCGGCGTACTCGTGCAGCTTGCCGAACTTCAGCCAGTCGTTGCAGCGCACGCACGGGTTGGGCGTCCGCCCCGCGGCGTACTCGTCCACGAAGTAGTCGATGATCCGCCCGAATTCCGCCCGGAAGTTCACCACGTACAGCGGGATGTCCAGCAGCGCCGCCACGCCCCGCGCGTCCCCAGCGTCCCCGATCGAGCAGCATCCCCGGTGCCCCAGGCGCGCCCCGGCCCGCCCCCCGCACGCCCCGTCCTCGCGCACGAACTCGTCGAGCACCTCGCCGGGCGTGCCCAGGCGCATGAAGCACCCCACGACCTCGTGCCCGGCACGCCGCAGCAACGCCGCCGCCACGGACGAGTCCACGCCCCCCGACATGGCCACCAGGACCTTGCTCCGCGACGTGCTCGACATCGCGCCATCGTAGCAAACGCCCTCAGATCAACGGGGGGCCCGTGCGAGGCACTTGCGTCGGGCGTTCCGATGGGCGACGCGCCACCGGCGGCATGGACGGTGCCCGGGTCGAGGCGCCCCGGGCCGGGGCCGCGGGCCCGTCCACCAGCGGGATCGGCGCTTCCGCTCTGGGCGCGGGGTCCTTCGCCCCGCCCCGTTTCGCCGCGAAGCGTTCCTTCACGCGCTTGGCGACGCGGACGTCCCTCCCGTGCGACAGATCGGCGTTGCGGACCGCCCAGCGCGCCGTGCTCGCGAAACGGAACAACGGGCGGAGCACGAACCACAGCCCCAGCCCGTGCAGCCCCAGCATGATCCACCAGGCCGGCAACGTGAGCACGCCCCGCGCGGGAATCAGCCCCAGCCACAGGAGCGGGAGCGGCACCAGCGGAAGGGTGAAGGGCACGAGCCGAAATCGCTCTTCCAGGTCGATGTCCTCGTACCACCCCGCGAACGGGCCCAGGTAGACCGCCAGCAGCGCCCCCGAGATCACCCACCCCGCGAAGCCCAAGGCCGCTCCGATCGCGAGTTCCTGCCGCGCCCGCAGCGGAGCGATCCAGTACCCCGCGGGAAACCCGCCCGCCAGGTTCGACGCCGCCGTCGTTTCCTGAGCCAACCAGGCGCAGACCACGGCCCCAGCGACGAGCGCCAACGAGCCAAGCAGCAGGATCCGCAAGGCCAGGCGTCGCCGCTGGGGCTCGGGGATCATGTGGTCCGTTGGCCTTGCCGTCGGCGCCGCGAGCACACCCGCCGAGACCACCATCCCGGTCAGCGCCGCCGCCATGACGAAGGCCGCCCACTTCGCGTCCCGCCCCGACAGGTGGAACCACAGGAACCAGAGCGTGCCCAGGCACAACGCCAGCACGCCCGAGGCGAGGATCGTGCTCCACAGCCCCAGAGCCCCCAGGACCGCCAGCGGAACATCCGTGTAGGCCGACTCGAAGCGCAGACCGCGCCGGATCGCGGTCCCGCACTCGGGGCAAACGCCCGGCAGGCGCAGACCCTTGAGGTCGTACCCGCAACGCCGGCACGGGCGGCTTTCCTCGACGATCGCGTGCGAGGGACTGGCGGGAGCGTGGGCCATGGCGACAGGAGTTCTACCGCCCGGCATCGGACCGGGTTGCCGCCGTGCTCAGCGTGCCGCGGCGCCCAGCACCGCCTCCACGGCGTTGCGGAACATCATCATCCCCGGCGTGGGCCCCGACCGAACCGCTTCCGGCAACCGCGTCCACGCGGGATGGCGTGTCCAATCCAGGAAGCGATCCGGGTGGGGCATGAGCCCGAAGATCCGCCCCGAGGCGTCGCACACCCCCGCGACGGCCCCCTCGGAGCCGTTGAAGTTGTCCCGGTACCTCACCGCCACCTGTCCGCAAGATTCGAGCGCCGAGATCACCGCGGGCGATGCCGCCGCCAGGCGCCCTTCCCCATGCCCCACCGGGAGCATGTGGAACGCCCGGCGCGAATCGGCATCCGCCGCCAATCCCGCCAGCCCGCGCGTCCAGAGGCACACGCTCTCGGGCTCGTACGCCAGATCGACCCAGCGACACAGATAGCGCGCGCCCTGGTTCTGGCACAGGGCCAGCGTCTGGGCGGGAGGCGTCGCGGGCCACTCCACCGCCGCCGGGCCGGCGGCCATCGGCCCGGGCAACAGGCCCACCTGGACCAGCACCTGGAACCCGTTGCAGACCCCGATCATCGGGCACCCGCGCTGCGCCGCGTCCCGCAGGGCCGGGTACAGCTTCTCGCGCAACTTGAGCGCGAAGATCCGTCCCGAAGCCACGTCGTCACCGTACGAGAACCCCCCCGGGAAGGCGATGATGTCGGCCGAGCCCAGCGCGCCGGGATCGCGGATCAGGGCCTCGACATGGATGAGGCGCGTGGTCGCCCCGGCCAGTTCAAGACCGCGGCAGACCTCGCGGTCGCAGTTGGTTCCCGGCGCGCGGATGACAAGGGCGAGGGGCACGCGCAATGCTAGTGCGGGCTGGGGCCCGGCACGCTATTCCGCCTTCCCGCCGCTCATGTCGTAGATCCATGCGTCGCCGGCACGGTTCCAGTTCAGCACTTCGCCGGGAGCGAAGAAGAGCTTGAGCTCCCGCTCGGCGGCCTCGGGGCTGTCCGACCCGTGGATCAGGTTGAAGGAGTTGGAGACGCCGAAGTCGCCGCGGATCGTGCCCGGGCTGGCCTTGGAGCCGAACGTCGCGCCCATCATGTTCCGCGCGATGGTGATCGCCCCGTTGCCGCGGATCGCCAGGACCAGCACCGGCGACGAGGTCATGAACTTGACCAGCCCGTTGTAGAAGCCCTTGCCCTTGTGGGCCTCGTAGTGCGTCTCGGCCAGCTTGGGGCTGATCTGCATCAGCTTGCAGCCGACGACCTGGAGCCCCTTGTTCTCGAACCGGGTGATGATCTGGCCCATGAGCCCGCGCTGGACCGCGTCGGGCTTGAGGATGATGAGGGTCGTTTCCATGCGCTTTTCCTTGGTCCTTTTCCGAAAGGGCACAAGGATAGCCGCGGACGGGCGCACAATCCCCCCGCCTCGAGGGCGGAATCCACCTTCAGGATTGGGTCTCGCGAAGGACTCCGCGGCGACGTCACCCGCCGTTCGCCGCCGGCTTGATCGTGCCGACGATCTCGGCACCTTGGGCGAGGATCTGGTCGGCGATCTCGCGCCGATGGATCTCCACCTCGCGTGGGAACTCGAAGGCGATTCGGACCCGCTCGCCCTTCACGGACGCGATGCGCACAACCCCGATGGGGTTGCGCGGATCGCCGATGACCACTTCTTCTCCCTCGCGCCGCGTGATGACGAGCATGACACCACTCCGTCCTGGTTCCACCAATTGGGTGTACGTCCTGATCCCAGGTCCACCCCACCGGCAAACGTTATACCGCGCCGCGGGGTCCGTGGGAAGCCTCGCTGATCAACAACCCCCAAGATTCCTTGGAGTGACCCACGTTAGCATTTGATTACCAGGTACTTACGGATACACGAAGATACCGTTCATAAACCGAACTTCATTCCGCTGCCTCGACCCTCGAGACTTCCGGAACGTGCAAACGCAGGTTCCGCTCGATTCCCATCTGGAGGGTCATCGTGCTGGAGGGACATCCCACGCACGCCCCATGCAGGCGAATGCGAACCACACCCTCGGGGGTGATCTCGACGAATTCCAAGTCTCCGCCGTCGGCCTGAACCGCCGGGCGGATCAGGTTCAGGACTCGCTCGATCCGCTCGCGCAGGCTCGCCGCCGGCCTGGGATGTGTGGGCGACTCGGGCATCACGCCATTCTAGGGGTGGGCGCGGCGTGCGGCGACGCCCGGGCCCTCTACGCTGGCGGCTTGGAAAGGCGTCCAACTCCAACCCGAGGTCGGGATTCGGCAGGGCCGGAAGACCGGGCTCGGAGCGCGGCCTTTTCACGCCTGGGGCGACAGGCGTCCCTTTTTCCGGACCTCGAGATCGGCGGGCCTGACGAACGCGGGCTGAGCGAAGTGGACGCGGCCTTTGCCCATGCGATCGTCGACGCCGCCGTCCGCCGCTGGCTGACGCTCCAGCACCTGATTCAGGGATTCCTGGAAGGGCCTTTCGGCGCCATGGAGCCGCGGCTCAAGGGTGTGCTCCTGGGAGCGGCGGCACAGATGCTGCTGCTGGACCGAGTGCCGATCCACGCGGCGATCGACACGGCGGTGGATTGGGCCAAGCGAACGATCCGCCCCGGCGCGGGCGGGCTGGTCAACGCCGTGCTGCGTCGCCTGGGCGAGCAGATGGACGAGCGGGTGGGCACGGCGTGGGACGGCACACGCCGGGGCATCCCGCTCTCGAGTGGCGGGACACTGACATTCAAGAGCGACGTCCTGCCCGAGGACGAGGCTCGGCGCTGGAGCGTGGCCACGAGCACTCCGCTGGCGCTGCTGCAGCGATGGCAGGGCCTGCTGGAGTGGGGCGAGGCCAGGCGGATCGCGCTGCACGGGTTGGTCGAGCCCCCGACGATCCTGAACACGCTCTATGCCGGCGCGGAGGTGATCCCGCCCGCCGGTCTGGAGTTGCTCCCGCACGCGCACGACGGGCACTGGATCGCCCGCGGGCCCAGGGACGCGCTGGCGACCCTGCTCCGCGGGCGCCGGGACATCTGGGCCCAGGACCCGGCGTCGGCACGCACGCTGTTGGGCCTGGGCAAGCTCCTGGGCGGGGCGAAGGCCCAGCCCCGGCTGATCGTCGATTTGTGCGCCGGGCAAGGCACGAAGACACGCCAGCTGCTGGCGGAATTCCCCCAGGCCCGCGTCATTGCCGCCGAGGTGGACGCGTCGCGCCTGGGGCGGCTGCGCGAGCTGGAGGCCCAGGAGCCGCGGGTGCGGGCGATGGGGGCGCGCGAGGCGCTGCGAGCCGCATCGGGGACGGCGGACCTGGTCCTGCTGGACGTCCCGTGCAGCAACAGCGGGGTGCTGGCGCGGCGCGTGGAGGCCCGGTACCGGTTCGAGACGGGGCAGCTGGGAAGGCTGGTGACGCTGCAGCGCGAGATCATCGGGAATTCGCTGCGCCTGCTCAGGGAGGGCGGCCCGGGATGGCTGGTGTACGCGACCTGCTCGCTGGAGCGCGAGGAGAACGAGGACCAGTCGCGGGCGCTCGCGCAGGCCGGGTTCCGGATCGTGCGCGAACATCGGGTCTGGCCCCAGGGTTTGCCCGGCGGGGAGCCGGGCGTGTACAGCGATGGCGCGTACTCGGCGGTGCTGTGCCGCCCTTGATCGCGCCGGCCTTGTCCGTGGGGCGTACACTGCGCTCCCCCGGAGGCGCGGCCTGGACGCCGACTCGCGCCGGCGGAGCGTGGAACGGTTCATGAACCTCCTCGATATCCTCACGATTGAGTGCATCAAGGCGCCGCTGGCGTCACCGGAGAAGAAGGGGGTCATCGACGAGCTGGTCGATCTCCTCGCCGGGGTGGGGAAGGTCGGCGACGCCAAGGCGCTCAAGGACGCGGTCTGGACCCGCGAGCTGACGCGCACAACGGGCATCGGGCATGGGCTGGCGATCCCCCACGGCAAGTGCCCCGGCATGACCGGCATCGCCATGGCCATCGGCAAGCCCGGCAAGCCGATGAACTTCGAGGCCATCGACGGCCAGCCGGTGCGCCTGGTGGTGCTGCTGGCAAGCCCGCCCGAGAAGACGAGCGACCACATCCAGGCCCTGGCGCGGATCAGCCGCCTGATGACGATGGACCGTTTCCGCGAGCAGATCTACGCCGCCGCCAGCGCGCCGGAAATCTACGACCTGCTCAAGAGCCAGGAGAAGCCGGGCTGAGCGGGCCTGGAGGGTCATGAGCGCCGACCCGTTCTCCCCAGTCCCGGTCATCGAATCGCACCTCGAGATGATCTCGCGCTCCGACGCCGCGCCCGCGGCCCTGCGGGACGCGGTCCGGTACGCGCTCCTCCAGGGCGGCAAACGCCTCCGCCCCGTCCTGGCCTGGCAGGCGTGCGTGGCGTGCGGCGGGCGCGGCGAGCAAAGCCTCGACGCGGGCGCCGCCGTCGAGCTGGTCCACGCCTTCAGCCTCGTGCACGACGACCTCCCGGCCATCGACAACGACGACCTGCGCCGCGGACGCCCCACGCTCCACAAGCATGCCGGCGAGGCCATGGCCATACTCGCGGGCGACGCCATGCTGGCCGGCGCCTTCGACCTGCTGGCCGCGGCCCCGGGCGGCCTCGACCAGCCCGAACGACCGTGGCCCAGCGCCATCGAGCAGATCTTGACCCCCGGGCTCGCGGGCCCGACCATCGCGGACCAGCGCGGGCTGGCCCGCTCCGCCCTGCCGCTGCAACTCATCCGCGAGCTCTCCCGCGCCGCCACCGCCATGATCCACGGGCAGGTCTGGGACACGCTCGGCGGCCTTCCCGAGAGCCTGGGCCCCCGCGAGGCGATCCAGCTCATCCACCGCAACAAGACCGGCGCCCTCGTCCGCGCCGCGTGCCGCATGGGCGCGCTCACGGCGCTGGGCGCGCCGAGCGAGGGCGAACCGAACCTCAGGGCCATCGACACCTACGGCAGCGCGATCGGGCTCATGTACCAGATCGTGGACGACCTGATCGACGTGGAGCAACCGACGACGGTCGCGGGGAAGCGCACGGGGAAGGACGCCGGGGCGGGCAAGCTCACGTACCCCGGCGTGCTGGGGGTCGAGGGCGCCAGGTCCGAGATCTCCCGCCTGGAGGGCGAGGCCGTCGCCGCGCTGAGCACGCTCGGCCCCGCGGCGCGACCCTTGGCGGACCTGGCGTCGTACCTGGCTCGACGGTCGGTGTGAGGACCCCGGCCGGGGTGTTGAGCTACAATCATTTCAGGACGAGTTGAAACCCCGTGGAAGGACCCATGCTGTCCGCGATCCGCAGCCCGGCCGATCTCAAGCGTCTCGACGTCTCGCAGCTGCCGCAGCTGGCGCAGCAGATCCGCCAGGCGATCACCGAGCAGGTGATGGGCTCGGGCGGGCACCTGGCGCCCAACCTCGGGGTGGTGGAGCTCACGATCGCGCTGCACTACGTGTTCGACTTCGCGTGGGACCGGCTGCTGTTCGACGTCGGGCACCAGTGCTACCCGCACAAGCTCCTGACGGGGCGGCTCCCGCTGCTGGGCGGTTTGCGAACGCGCTCGGGGATGGCCGGCTTCCCGGAACCCGGCGAGAGCGCGTACGACCTGTTCAGCGTCGGGCACGCCGGGACGGGCATCCCCACCGCCGTGGGCATGGCCCGCGGTGACAGCCTCAACCGCGAGGGCTTCGACCCCGGCACGACGCCCAACGGGCGGCGGGTCGTCACGCTCATCGGCGACGCGTCGATCGTCAACGGCGTGGCGATGGAGGGGCTGAACAACGCCGGGACGCTCAAGCGCCAGTTCCTGGTGGTGCTCAACGACAATGGGATGTCGATCAGCAAACCGCAGGGCGCGATCTCGCACTACTTCGACCGCCTTCGCGTCAGCCACATCTACAGCGACTTCAAGAAGCAGGCCAAGGAGATGCTCAGCCACGTGCCCGGCGGCTCGACGATGCGCGAGGCGTACCACAAGCTGGGCGAGGCGGCCAAGGCCGTCACCAACGAGGGGGCCTGGTTCGAGCATTTCGGGCTGGTCACGATCGGCCCCATCGACGGGCACAACATCCCCGAGCTGGTCCGGTTCCTGCGCGAGGCCCGCGACTTCCCGCGCCCCATGGTGCTGCACGTCAAGACCGTCAAGGGCAAGGGGTTCCAGTTCAGCGAGGAGGACTCCTCCACCTTCCACAGCCCGCCGGCGTTCAAGGTGGACGGGAAGCTCGCCAGCCAGGGGTGCCGCGTCGAGCTCAAGAGCGAGGGGCGGTCGTTTACCTCGGCCTTCGCGGACGCGATGGTGGACCTGATGGAGCGGGATCCCAAGGTCGTGGCGTGCACGGCGGCGATGCCCGACGGCACGGGCCTGAGCAAGGTGCTGAACCGCTTCCCGGAGCGCTGCTGGGACGTGGGGATCTGCGAGAGCCACGGGCTGGACATGATGGCCGGGCTGGCCAAGACGGGCTGGAAGCCCTTCTTCGCCGTCTACTCGACCTTCCTGCAACGGGCGTTCGACCAGGCGTTCCAGGAGGCGGCGCTGCAGGGCCTGCCGGTGCGCCTCTGCCTGGACCGCGCGGGATTGGTCGGCGGGGACGGCGCCGTGCACCACGGCTTCTGCGACATCGCCCTCCTGCGCACGCTGCCCGGCGCGGTGCTGACGGCGGCCATCGACGAGCCGAGCCTGCGGGCGGCGCTGGAGTTCATGCGCGGATACGACCGGGGCCTCTCCGCGGTGCGCTACCCGCGCGACGCCGTCCGCGAGCGGCTCATCTCCGAGGAGTGCCCTCCCTTCGAGCTGGGGCGGGCGCGCTGCCTGACGCCGGATCTCGACGCCCGCGCCGGCAAGGTCCCCAGCGTCGCGGTGCTGGCGTTGGGGGCGCCCGCGATCACGGCCCTCGACGCGGCCCGGGACCTGGCCCACGAGATGGACGTGTGCGTCTACGACGCCCGCTTCGCCAAGCCCGTGGACGCGGAACTGGTCCGCGCGCTGGGCGAGCGCGGGATCCCGATCCTGACCCTGGAGGACCACGCCGTGATCGGCGGGTTCGGCAGCGCCGTGCTCGAGGCGGCGCAGCGTCCGGATCTGCCCCCGGCCCGCGTGGCCTGCCACGGGCTGCCCGACCGCTGGATCCGCCAGGATTCGCGCTCGCGACAGTTGGCCGAGGTCGGACTGGACAAGGCCGGGATCGTCGCCGCCATCCGGGCGTCGGCCAGCTCGCCCGTGGTCACGCCGCTGGCCAAGTAGGACGGCCCGGCACGTGCGGGCGCTCCATGCCCCGGGCGTCCCTCACACCCCTACACTCGGCGTTCGACGGGATGGATCGCATGGGACGCGCCGTACTCCTGCTCATCAAAAGCGACAAGCCCGAGGCCGTGGCCGCGGCCGAGGAGCTGCGCGACCTCATCGGGCGGCGCGGCAAGGTCGTCGCCACCCTCGACGCCGACTCCTCCCCGCTGCCCCGCAACATGCACCGCCCGGACATGGTCGTCGTGCTGGGCGGCGACGGCACGCTTCTGGCCCAGTCGCGCCGCTGCCTCGACCTGGGCGCGCCCATGCTGGGCGTCAACCTGGGCAAGATCGGCTTCCTCGCCGAGTTCGACCTCGCGTCGGTGCGGCTGCAGGCCGAGAGCCTGTTCGGCGACGGCCCGCTGGCCCTGCGCCGCCTGGGCCTGCTCCACGCCGAGGTCCACGAGCCGGAGAAGCAGTGGGTCCGCTTCGCGGGCGAGGCCCTCAACGACGTCGTCATCACCGCCGGCCCCCCCTACCGCCTCATCACCCTCTCGCTCACCATCGACGGCACGCCCGGGCCCACCGTCAACGGCGACGGGCTCATCGTCTGCACGCCCACGGGGAGCACGGCGTACAACCTCTCCGCCGGCGGGCCCATCGTCGCCCCCACCGTCGACGCGATGACCATCACGCCCATCGCCGCCCAGAGCCTGGCCTTCCGCCCCATCGTCGTGGGCGGCAACAGCATCGTCGAGCTCACCGTCCAGCGCGTGAACGTCGGCGAGCCCCCGGGCACGGGCACCACCCTCGTCCTCGACGGGCAGGTCCAGACCGCCCTCAAGCTCGGCGACCGCATCGTCGTCACCACGCACGGCAAGGGCGTGCGCTTCGTCCGCAACCCCGCCAGCGACTACTGGTCCCGCCTC
>JBGAOG010000048.1:0-24751 GCA_044221985.1 Phycisphaerales bacterium | reverse complement strand
GATCGCAGCCTGCGCTCCAAGGGCCGACGTGTTCTCCGCGATCTTGCCCAGGCGAGCACGGACCTCCGCACGCTTGTCGGGCACCGCCGAGAGGATCCGCACGCTATTGAGCCGCTTGATCTGCTCCAGCGTCAGGTCCGCGATGTTCAGCTGGGCCAGGGCCTCGGCAGCGGCCTCGTGGGCCCCGGCGGCGTTGCCCGCCTTCTTGGCCTGCTCGCCGTACGCCTTGATCACCTGCTCCACAACCTCGTTGGAGGGTGGATTGGCATGGGCGGGGATGGACAGGACGAGTCCCGCGGCTAACGCTGCGAGGAGGGGCAGGGAACGCATGGGATTCTCCTTGGTCTGAGGCCCGCGCCCGGTGTCGGGCTCGATCCACGAGCACAACGATACGAACCCCCTGGCGAACGAGCAAGGGCCCGCTAGATCATGCGTGGCGCGCCCAGCCAGTGCCGCAGGAATTCCGTTTGGAGGTTTTTCGCATCGTTGCTCGCGCGCCCGAACCCCACGTGCTCTTCGGGAGCGCCCGTGGTCGCCCACGTGCGCAGCTCCGCCAGGGCTTCCGGCTCGCCGAGGTCGGCATAATGGGCCCGGAGCTCGCCAAGAAACGCCGACATTCCCGCCAAGGGCACGACCTTGTCCGCCTCGCTGTGCAGCGCCAGCAACGGGATGGGCGCAAAGCCCGCGAGGTGCTCCATGGGGTCGAGGCCGACGATCCGCTCGCGAGGGTGCTCCACCGACCATCGGTGACGCGAGCCCGCTGCCAGCCCCGCCAGCTCCGGGTGATAAAGCGCCGCGAGCCAGCCCGTGGTCGCCTCCACCGCCGCGCATCGGAACGGATGGGCATCGCACAGGCGTCGCAGCGTGGCCATCCCGCCGGCGGACATCCCTCCCAGCGCCAGCCGGTCGAGGTCAAATACGCCCCGGAACTCCCCGGCGGCCAGTGCCTCGACGACGTGATCGATCTCCCCGATAGCCTGGGCCAGCATGTCCAGCGAGCGCCGCGGACTCTGCAGGTCGGCGTCGAACCGCTCGCCATGCCCGGGCAGGTCGATGGCGCACGCCGCGATCCCGGCGCGGATCCACCGCAGGTACCTCCCCGGGTCCAGTTCCTTCGTCGCCGTGCGCCCGTGCAACCAGATCATCGTCGGCGCGGGCGTCGACCAGTCCGGATGGGCCAGCAGCGCGGGGATCGACCCGCCCAGCCGGACCGTGCGGGCCTTCTCGGCCAGGGCCCTGGGGAGCTGGTGGAAGCGGTTGGTCATCGTTCCTGCACGCCCGCCCTACAGCGCCACCCGCGCCCCGCGCTCGATGGCCTTGGGCAGCTTCGCGCCCGCAAGGTGCTCGGAGCACGTCGCCGTGCGCGGCGAGAGCTCGATCACGCAGTCCGGCGAGCCGTCGGCCCGCCTGGGAATCGCCACGCCCGCGCGTTCCAGCCAGCGTGCGGCCCGCAGCGTCTGCAACGCCCGGCTGCTCTCGACGCTGTCCGCCCCGGCCGCGTTCTTGATGGGCGCGAACTCCTCCACGCGATCGGTCTCGTAGACGATCGAGCCCCGCGCCATCGCCAGGGCGTCGAACACGAACCGTTCCAGCTTCACGCCGTTGTTCGCCGTCGGCGTCACCGTCGCCCCTGTTGCCGGGTCCACGCACGGGATCTTCTTCTCGGCCCGGTGGTAGGGCAACTGGAACTTGGGGTCGCTCACGAGCCGCTCCACGAAGGCCACCCCGATGGCGTGGATCGCGATCGACCCCGCGATGAACCGCAGGCTCCCGTCCTGGAGCCGCTCGCGCTGCAGGTCCATCGGGAGGTCGCTGTACTCGATCACCTCGACCTTCCCGCGTGCCTTGCAGAACACGCCCACCTTCTCCTCGGGCGCGACCTTGGGCACCATCTTGCTCGACATCTCCGCGGAGCTGTCCCTGGCCCCCGCGTGCAGCCCCAGGAAGACCGGGTCCACCGCGCGCACGCACGGGTTATCCACCTGGAAGTAGCTGACGTGCTCGACGCCTCGCTTCTTCATGTCCGCGATCGCGCCGCTCAGGAACAGCGCCTTGAGCGAGCCCCCGTGCCCGTCGGGGTTCGTGGCCACCTCGCCCCTGCCCGCCAGAAGCACCTTGCCCGTCTTGACGTCCAGGCTTGGCATCACGCCTTGCGGGAAGAACCGCACGTTCTCACGCCCGAGGCCGAAGTGCTTGTTCGTCTCGAAGAACGACACCGTTGCCGCGTGGTTCAGCGGGCTGGTCATCACGTACCAGGGCACCAAGACGCCATACCGATCCCTCACCCCCAGCAGGTTGTCGGCGAAGAACGCGAAGAGGCTCTTGCCCGTCACCGCCCCGGCCGCGAAGCACCCCTTGGGCCCTTCGAATCCGAGGCGCGACCCCTGCCCGCCCGCGACGACGAACGCCGCGACCTTCCCGCGCCGGATCAGGTCCTCGCCGGCCTTCCACGCCGCGGCGCGGTCGTAGCTTTGCGCGACGCCCTTCCCGCCCTGCGCCGCATCGAACGGGTAATACGGCGCCGGCTCCAACCCCGGCGGCAGCTCGAACGCGGGCTTGTTGTGCACGTAATCTCGTACGAGGGCCGGCAAAGCCTCGAGGTCGAGCGAGGCGATCTGCTCCAGCAGGCCCGCGCGGGCGCTCGGGGCGAGTTCGTCATAGAACTTCACCAGATGCTCTTGGCCGACGACGGCGAGGCGGGACTTGATCTGCTCCAAGGACATGTTGCCCATGTGTTCCCTTTGCCCGGAAATGCCGCTGAACTGCCCCCGTGTGCTTTACCGCGTGCTATGAGAGTCGGATCAGGATAGCCGAGCACGCTGGCGGTTCCGCGGGGAGGGGCGCAGCCTCGAACCGGAGCAACGCCCAGCGTCGCCGCGAGCCCGCGCGGACGGCGGGCGGCAGCGCCGACCATGCCGCGACGACGCCGGCCAGGTCGTGTGGAATTGAGGATTCGGCCCCGGGCCAGGCGGGGTGTCGCGCAAGTCCGTGCCATTTCGGTGGTTCGGGGATTCGCCCCGTTGACTGTCGGTCCGGCGGTCGTGTGATCGAGTCCCCCCGCCTCGCGTGAATGGACCCGTTGGGCTTCCGCGGGTTGTTCCTCGGTGGGCGAAGGGCCCGAGCGGTCGAATCCGGTGGCGAACGCAGGCGAGCACGCTTCGCGACCGCGCCCGGCTACTTCCCCGTCCCGGTTCGGCGTTCCTCGTTCTTCGCCTTGCGCCACGTGACCAGCGCACCGAAGTCCATCAGGTCCCCACCATACTCGCTCTGTCCGCGCTCCGCTCCCGCCCGGTCCGCGTAGGCGGCCAGGCCCGACGCCATCGGCGTGTGCAGCTTGGAGCCGTCGGTGCGCAGGAATACCGCGGTCTGAGCGCGAATCCACGCGGCCCCCGAGTAGTCGTGCACGAATCGATCGAGCACGTTGAGCTCCGACGCCCGCGTCTCCTCGATGTCCAACAAGCACCCGATATCATCGAAGAGCAGGTAGTCGCGCCGCCCGTCGCGGTCGATGAGCAGCGCCGCCGCGCTCCGTTCTTCGTGGATTCCCATGCCGCACTCGGCGCACTCGTCTCGCCCCAGGCGCAGCGTCGGCGGGCCGGTGCGCTCATTGCGCCCGCAGGAGGCGATCACGAGCAGGCCCAGGAGGAGCAGGGCACGACGAGGGTATTTCATAACGGGGACCTCCGCGAGAGCACCGCCGCCGCCGCCGCCAGCGGCAACACAACCCAGGCCAGAAGGAAGGCGCCGAAGACCAGGTGCAGGCGCTGCCCGTATTCCTCGCTGGCGTAGAGCCCGGCCGGGCCAAGGACATCCAGCGTCGCATCCACCGCGTGCAGGGACCACATCTTGAAGACCTGCAGGGGATTGAGCAGCGAGAGCGCGAAGAGCTCCTCGATCCGCAGGCGCAGAGCCGTCGCCCCGGCCATCAGCGCCAGGTCCGTGACGAAGACCAGGGTCAGCCAGACGAATATCGCGGTGCCCACCGCGACCGAGGCCTTGTGGGCCAGGGTCGAGATGAGCATCCCCAGGCTCAGCATCCCCAGCGCCAGGGCGAACGAAAGGGCCGCGAGCCAGGCGATGCTCGCCGGCCTGGTGGGCACGCCCTTGAAGGCCAGGATAACGGCGCAGGCGCCGAGCCCCAGGCACAGGCACGCCAGCAGCGACGCCGCCAGCCCCACGTACTTCCCGAGCAGCACCTCGAGGCGTGACACCGGCTGTGCGAAGACGTACGAGAGCATGCCCCGCTCGCGGTCCGACGCGATCGTTGCCGCGCCCGCGGTCAATGCCATGAGAGGCACGACGAGCAGGACGATGTTGATCAGGCCGGCGGTCGTGCGTCCAAAGCCCGACAGGCCGGATCCGCCGCTGCCCGCCGCCGAGACGTACGACACGGCCAGCCCCAGCACCGCGAAGGCCAGCGTATAGAGAAGGAACCACCTGCTGCGCACCGCGTCCCGGAGTTCCCGGTGGGCGACCGCCAGGACGTTGCGTGTTACGGACGGCGGGCGCCGATCGACGTCGGTGGCCGATGGGATTGGAAGGGCCGTCATGGCCGCGACTCCTTCGCGTCCCGCGTGGCGTGCGAGGCCGCCTGGTCGACCGATACGAGCTCGAAGTCGTCCACGGGGATCCGGGCATCGGCCAGGAGTCGGAAGGGCACCGCCTTGTGCTCGGGCGACACCGGGACGAGGATGCCGGCGCCGTTGAGCTGCGGTGCGAATCCCTGCGCCCTGAGCATCTCCACGGCTTGCCCTCGGATGGGCGCCGCGATCGTGAGGTGCAGGACCGCCTCGCGCCCGAGCTCGGCCACGAAGTCCGCGCAGGGAACCAGCCTCGTGAGTCGGCCTCGTTCAAGCACGGCGACTCGCCTGGCGAGCGAGGCCACTTCCTCGATGCGGTGGGAGGCGAAGAGCATCGTCCGCCCCAGCCCCGACAACCGCTCCAGGAGCGCCAGGAACTCCGCCCGTCCGATCGCGTCGAGGCTGGCCGTGACCTCGTCGAGCACGAGCACGCCCGGATCGCCCAGGAGCGCGATCGCGAGGGCGAGGCGCTGCTTCATTCCGCCCGAGAGCTCGCGGATACGTTTCCCTTCGTGCCCGCAGAGCCCGACGCTCGAGAGCGCCTCCCCCGCGTCGGCGTGGGACAGGCCCTTGAGCCTGGCGAAGAACGCCACGGCCTCGACCACCCCGAGGTCGTCGTAGAAGCCGATTTCCTGAGGCACATAACCGATCAGCAGCCGCGCCCGCTTGCCCTGGCGCCGGGCATCGTGCCCTCCCACGGCGATCCGCCCCTGGAACCGCAGGAGCCCCAGCACGCACCGGATCAGCGTCGTCTTCCCGGCTCCGTTGGCCCCCCACAGCGCGACGCTGTCGCCCGAACCGAGTTCGAGCGAGACGCCGTCCACCGCGGTGGTCTTTCCGAACCGCATCGTGACGTTCTCGACGCGGATCATGCCAAACCTCCCGCTTCGCCCGCGCGAACCGCCGGGGTCCTCCCGGGGCGGCGGCGAAGACCCACTCTAGTGCGGGTCGTCGCGACCAGGGCGCCACCCAATCCGAGCAGCACCAGCCCGCTGGCCGCCAACGCGGGCCCCGACCGCCGCTCCCCGTCCGTTGCCGACGAGAACACCACGGGGACGGGGCGCATGAGGGGCACCTCATCCGAGAACTTCGCCTCGGGCCGCATCGCGGGAACCGCGCGCCCGACGAATTCGATCGCCTGCTGGGCCGGGCTGAACAGGAACAGTCGCAGCGCGGGCTGGCGGTCCATGAGGTTCTCAAAGAGGGTCTGCGACTCGTGAACGAAGTCCCCGACGCCGTCGCCATTGCGGTCGTAGCCCGTGTAATCGCTCCAGAAGTTGCCGCGGTCGCCCTTCCAGAACCGGTTGGCTTCGAGGGACCCGCGCCCGGCCACCGAGACCTGGTCGATGTTGTCGATGAAGTTGTTGTCCGTGAGTTCGTTGTTTCGGGCGGAGGGGAGGAACACGATGCCCACGTCGTTGTACGCGAGCGTGTTGCGCGTGAACTCGCCGGGTTGGCGGGCGGTGAAGGGGGACCCGTCGATGTAGACCCCGGCCCGGTTGCCCACGATGAGGTTCTCGCGGACGGAGAACTGGTCCGCCTCCTTGAGGCCGATCCCGTAGCCGCTGGGGCCGCGGTTGCCGATGAGCCGATTCTGCCGCAGCTCGACGCCCGTGCTGTACATCAGGTAGATGCCAACGGAGTTGTTCGAGAACTCGTTCTCCGTGATCGTCACCTGATCGCTGAACATCAGGTGCAGGCCGTACCGGCAGTCGTGGCCCCGGTTGCGCCGGACGGTGACGCCCGTGGAATACCACAGGATGGCGTCGCGTCCATCGTGGATGACGTTGTTCTCGACGACCGTGCGATCGGCGCGCCACAACCGCAACCCGTCGCCGCGCCGGGCGACGTCGAGCTTCTTCCCGCCGATCCGATTCCCGCGCACGACACAGTCGGGCGCTTCGCGCAGGTCGATCCCGAAGAGGATGTCCTCGAGCGTGTTGCCCTCGATCGTGGCCCGCGGCGCGACCACGCGGACCGCGGCGTTCTCCTTGTCGAGGTCGATGCCGGTGTTGCGGATGGTGAAGCCCCGGAGCGTGACGTCGGGCGCCGAGATCTCCACGATGTCCCCGCTCCCCCCGCCGTCCAGCACCGCCACCCCGCGCGCGACGAGGCTGATGGGCTTGTCGATGCGGACGTGCTCGCGGTACACCCCCGCTTCCACCTCGATGGTCTCGCCGGCCTTCGCCGCCGCGATTCGTCGGCCGAGCTCGCCCAGGGCCACGGGCGGAGAAGGCGTCCGCACGCCCGCCGGGGCCGCGTGTTCGGCGCCGCCCGCCTGCGCCAGGGCGCGACCGGAAAGCACCAGGGCCAGGGCCAGCGCGGCCCGGAGGCAGCCGGGGCGGCGCGTCATGGCGAGGCTCGTTTCCTCTCGCGGTCCATCCGCTCCACCAGCGGCTTGTACGCGTGCCGGTGGAACACGAACCCGATGATCACGAGCACGGCCCCTCCGACGGCGAGCCAGTAGCCCGTCCCCAGCTCGGAGTAGGTCTTGAACTGACCGATCCCGCCCTCGCCCAGGACGGTGGGTACGAACGGCTTCACCGAGGCGGAGAGCGGGGCATCCGGCTTCAGGTTCAGCCCGAAGTTCCTCATCCAATAGTGAAGGTCCACGATGAACCCGATGGGGAACGTGACCGCGGGCAAGGCCAGCAGAACCGCCCATCGGCTGTGGATCACGGCCGCGCCCTCGACCAGCAGGAACATCGCGATGACCATCCACACCGACGCGGCGCGCTCGAACGCGGCGGCCTCGCCCAGGGGCCTCATGCCGATGTAGTGGTTGAGCCCGTCGATCTCGCGGACATCCCCGGTCAGGTGGTTCACGTACGCCGTCAGGAACAGCCCGTTGGGGTACTGCGGTGCTTCCAGCTCCATGTGCCAGTAGGGGAAGAAGATGGAGATCAGGAGCAGCACGCGGGCGCACATGAAGATGAGCGTCGGAGTCAGGTACCGACCCCGATTCGCGCTCAGGTCCTCCGTCGGAACGCGGGGGCCGATCAGGGACTGGATCAGGCTGGCCATCAATCTCCTCCTGGGGGAAAGGCCCGGCGCGGAGCGGCAGCCCCGCGCGGGTCGAAGACGTTACTTGCCGGCGCCCGCGATCACGGGGGACGCGGCCTCGGCGGCCGCGCTCCCGGCCTTGGGCTTGATGTGGAGGTACCCCATCATCTCCAGGTGCAGGGCCGAGCAGAACTCCGTGCAGTAGAACGGGTACGTGCCCGACTTGTCGGCGACGAACTTGAACTCGGCGAACTCGCCGGGCTCGAGCGAGAGGTTCACGTTGTACGCGCCGATGCAGAACCCGTGCGTGGCGTCCTGCGCGGTCTCCACCGCGGTGATCCGCCAGGTCACCTCGTCGCCCTCGTTGATCTCAACGTGCTCGGGCGTGAAGTGGCTGCGGATCGCCGTCATCTTCACCAGCACCTTGTTGCCCTCGCGGGTCACGCCCTCCTGGCCCTGCTTGGGCGCGTTGGCGTCGAGCTGCTGCGTGTGCGGGTTCCAGCCGACCTCGGGATAGACCGTCCAGCTCTTGAGCTTGTCGGCCTTGATCATCTGGCAGTAGTGCGGCTCGCCCACCCCGATCGGGCTGTCGTAGATCACCGGCATCACCGTGCCCGGGGCGTTGATGTCGAGCAACTGGAAGTTCTGCGGCAGCAGCGGGCCCGTGGGCAGGAAGCGGTCCACGCTCCACTTGCTCATCGAGATCAGGTGGTTGCCGTCGGGGCTCACCGTGTCGCCCTCGGCGGTGCAGAGGTGCCCGATGTTGTACTGCACCGGGGTCTTGTGCACCAGCTTCCACGGCTGCTCGCTGTGCAGCTTCGCGTACTCCCCGCCCAGCGTCCAGCGCGAGACCGCCGAGTCGAGGAACAGCGACGTGTAGCCGTAGCCCTTGTTGTCGAACTGCGTGTGCAGCGGCCCAAGGCCCAGCTCGACCTGCGCCTCCTTCACCGCGTCGAAGTCCAGCACGGGGACGCCGTACTCATCGCTCCCGGAGTACTTCTTGCTCGCGATCGCGGCCTTGATCTTGTCGATCGAGTACACCGTCACGTGCGGGTCCAGCTTGCCCGCGACCACCATGTACTGCCCGTTGGGCGTCACGTCCACCCCGTGCGGGCTCTTGGGCTCGGGGGCGAAGTGCAGGAGGCCCTCGGCCACGCTCGTCTCGATCGAGAGCACCGCGAACCCGTTGATCTTCTTGGCCTTGCCCGCCTTGAAGGCCGCCTCGGCCTTCCTCCAGTCGATGATGTGCAGGTAGTCCATGTCGCGTTTGCTCGCGCCCGCCTCGAAGGGCGGATTACCCTTCTCTACCCCGCCCGTCGCCATCTCGCTGTTGAACGAGTTGATGAAGAAGTACCCGTCGCTGGCCACCTTGCCCGCGTCGGCCAGGTCCTGCCAGTAGGGCGGCAACTCGAGCGCGAACGAGTTGGCCACGTCGATCCGGCCCTTGGCGCGGTCGAACTTCCAAAGGGTGACCATCCCGCGGTACGACTTCTTGTAGTCCTCCGGGAGGGCGTAGCCGTAGCCCAGCACCGTCGCGTATTGCCCGCCCTCGATGACGTAGTCCGTGTTGGGCGTGACGAACGCCGCCCCGTGGTCGCTGATCGTGAGCGGGTTCTTCACGATCTGCTTGGTCTCCCAGTCGCGCAGGTCGATGACGCCCACGCGCGCGTTGGCCTTGTCGCCGATGAACAGGAACTGCCCGTCGTAGTCGCCGCCCGTTTCCGAGAGCGCGGGGTGGTGCGTGTCGCCCCACAGCACCGGCTTGCCGTTGATCTGGAGCTCCTCGTGCACCCGATCGTGCCCACCCGAGAAGCCGTAGCCCTGCCACGACTCGGGCGTGAACACCGAGATCGACCGCAGCAGCCGCATGCTGGGCACGCCGATCGCGAACACCTGCCCGCTCTGCCCGCCCGATGAGAACAGCACGTAGTCGTCGTGCCGCCCGCTCGGCATGTACGTCTTGGCCGCCGCCGCCAGGTCATCGACGTTGAGCTTGCGCTCGTTGGCGATCTTGGTCAGGCTCGCCACCTGCTCGGGCGTCAGTTCGATCGGCTTGGCCTCCTGACCGCCGCGACGACGACGCCCTTCCTGCTGCGCCAGAGCTTCTCCGCCCAGACAGGAGAGCATCGCGCCGGCGGCGACCGCGGCCAAGAGGAGTGTGCCGGTCTGACGAGGAGCAACGGGGGGCTTCATGGTCTGGTCTCCAAGTTGAGCAGCGGCGGGCGGCTCGTTCGCGAGCGCCCGCCCCGCGTGGGTGCGTGGATCAGTGGTCCGCGCCGGCCGCCGCTGGCTTCACGCCCTGCAGCGTTCGCACGTACGCGATGATGTCGAGGAGGTCATCATCCGAGAGGGCCGGGTTGCCGCCCTTGGGTGGCATCTGGATGCCGGTGGTGTTCTTGGGATCCGAGGGCATCCTCCCCTGCTTGATGAACGCGAGCAGGTCATCGTCGTTCAGGCTCTGAACGAACGCGTTCTTCACCAGCGCCTTGCCGTTCCCCTGAACGCCCACGCCACCCTTGCCGTGGCACGCGACGCAGGTCGAATGGAAGAGCTTGTCGCCGCTGGCGATGTACCCGGCAAGCTCGGCATCACCGCCCGCCGCGGCGAGTGCCGCCGCCTTCTGCGCCTCCGAAGGTGGGGCAACCACGGGCGCGGGCAGTTCCGGCATGCGACGCGGGTCTTGCAGCCCACGCACATACGCCACGATGTGCCGCAGGTCCGCGTCGGTCAGGTCGTCACGCCCCCCCTTGGGCGGCATGCCCACCGGGCGGGCGTCGGGACGCCCCGTGACCAGGAACTGCCGCAGATCTTCATCCGTGCGACCCGCGACGAAGTCGCTCTGGACCAGGTTCTTGCCCAGGCCCTCCACCCCGGTGCCTTGGGGACCATGGCAGGCAGCGCACACCGTCGCGAAAAACTCGCGCCCTTGCACCGCCTCTTCTACCGGGAGCATCACGCCTGGAGCGCCAGCGATGAGACGCTCGTAGGCCTGCGCTGCCTCGATCGCCGCCAGGCGGGCTCCCTCTTTTTCGCGCCAATCCCCGTACATCAACCATCCGCCGACGCCCACAATCGGCGCCACGATCAGGCACGCCCAGAAGACCGCAATCCCCAGCTCGCCCAGACCGCCGTAGGTGGATGGATGCCGGTCCTTGTTCTCCGCGTTCATCGCACCGACCCGAGACGCCGAAATCTCGGACTGTGCCGCCGAGGATCGGCCTGCATGAGCACTTCCCGCGGCTGCCCTCGATGGCTCTTCGCTTGGTTGGACGAGCATGCTGATCTCCGACGCGGGCGACATGGACTATATACAGATACGAAAGTATGCATATCAGCGGCCTGGGGACAAGTCAGACCACGACCATCGTAGGCTACATGATTGCCGAATTGTTGCCGCACAACACCCGCTCGTATTGCTAACGTTGATTCGCGGCCCACTAACCTGAATGGGTGGCACCCATACCCTCAAGCGAGGACACGCATCGCGGTCGCCCGAGCCCATCGAAGCTCCAGCAGGGGACAGGGTCGTCGCGTTACCCCCCAGGCCGCCGTGCGCTCGCCCGTGACGGTCCCCCAAGGCGGACCGCAGGGAGCCCCAAGTCACACCCCGCTTGTGACGATAACCGCTATGCACTTTCGGAATCGGCTCGCTTGGGGGCGTGGCCATGCCGATCGCGCGGGAGCCCGTTCGCGCGGCTCGGCGCAGGCGTGCGGCACCACCCGGGGATCCAGAAGGGCAAGGGGATTCAAATGTCAACGCACGCCACCGGCCAGTCTTTCTCGCTCGCCGAGTACCGCCAGGGGCAAGGCTGGATCAGCCCCCTGCCCGCGGCGCTCAACGGGACCCGATCACTCGTGCTCGCGTTCGGGTCGTCCAAGTTCGGGCCCGACGAGGTCGCCTTCGCCGACCTGCGCCGTGCCTTCCCGGACAGCGTCGTCGTGGGGTGCTCCACGTCCGGGCAGATCGTGGGCTCGTCCTTGTCCGATCATTCCCTGGCCGTGGCGGCGTTCCGCTTCCAAAGGGCCCAGGTGCGTTCGGCCGTGGCGCCGGTGCGCGACGCGAGCGACTCTCGCCGCGCGGGCGCCTTCCTGGCCGAGCAGCTCGACGGGCCCGAGCTGCGGGCGATCATGGTCTACTCCGACGGCCTGCACGTCAACGGGACTGAGCTGACGCAAGGCCTGACATCCAAGCTCCGCCGCGAGGTGGTCGTCACCGGCGGCCTGGCCGGCGATGGCATGGACTTCAAGCACACGTGGGTCCTGCACGCCGGGCATCCCCTGGAGGGGGTCGTCGTGGGCGTCGGGCTGTACGGGGCCAGCCTGCGCATCGGGCACGGTTGCCGCGGCGGCTGGGACGCCTTCGGGCCCGAGCGGGTCGTGACGCGTTCGCGGGGCAACGTCCTGTACGAGCTGGACGGTCAGCCCGCGCTCCCGCTGTACAAGCGATACCTGGGGGAGCTTGCCGCCGGGCTCCCCTCGACGGCGCTGCTCTTCCCGCTGTCGATCCGCGCGACGCGCACGGACTCGATGACGCTGGTGCGATCGATCCTGGGCGTCGACGAGGCAGCCCAGTCCCTCACGTTCGCCGGCGACATCCCCCAGGGCTGGGTGGCGCAGCTCATGCGGGCCAATTTCGAGCGTGTGATCGGCGGCGCCGCCCACAGCGCCCAGGTCGCGACGGGCGCCGACCCCCATCCCTGCCTGTGCGTCGCCATCTCGTGCGTGGGCCGGCGCGTCGTGCTCGGGGAGCGCACGGAAGAGGAACTGGACGCGGCCATGAGCGCCCTGCCCCCAGGCAGCGCCCAGGTCGGCTTCTACTCCTATGGCGAGATCAGCCCCGCGGGCGTCAGCTCGTGCGAGCTTCACAACCAGACCATGACGCTCACCACGATCCGCGAAGAGTAACCCCCCCCACGCCGAGCAATCCGCATGCACGAGGTCCTGGCCAGGCAGTTGCGACGAGTGGGGCTCACGCCCGACGCTCCGGGAGCGTCCGGGCCCTGGGCGGAACTCCTGGAGCGCGTCTCGGTCGCCTACGTCCAGCACGACCAGGACCGCTACACGCTGGAGCGCTCGCTGGACATCAGCTCCGAGGAGATGCGCGAGCTCCACGAGCGCCTGCGCCGCCACAACGACGAGCTCGAGCTCGAGGTCCAGGCGCGCACGCAATCGCTCCGCGCCGCCATGCAGAAGGCCGAGGCTGCCGCCAACGCGAAGGCGGCCTTCCTGGCCAACATGAGCCACGAGATCCGCACGCCGCTGAACGCGATCATCGGCTTCGCCGACCTGCTCGCCTCGCGGGCCGAGGGTGACGACGCGGGCAAGCGTGAGGATTGGGTCGGCACGATCCGCGATTCGGCCCGGCACCTGCTCGAGCTGGTCAACGCGGTGCTGGACCTCTCGAAGCTCGATGCGGGCAAGATGACCGTCGAGGCGGTGCCCTGCGAGGTCGGGCCCGTGATCGCGCAGGGAGTGGCCCTCTTCCAGGAGCGGGCGCTGGAGAAGGGCATCTCGCTCCAGGTCAGCGTTGCCGACGACACGCCCAAGTTCGCCCGCACCGACCCCCTTCGCCTCAAGCAGATCGTGATGAACCTCGTGGGCAATGCCGTGAAGTTCACCGAGAAAGGGGGGGTGCTGGTGAGCGTCGGCCCGGTGGCGGGCGGCACGACGCCGCGGCTGCGCGTCGAGGTTTGCGACACCGGCATCGGGCTGGCCGCGCCGCAGATCCAGCAGCTCTTCTCGCCTTTCACGCAGGTGGACGCGTCGCTGACGCGCAAATACGGGGGGACGGGCCTGGGCCTGAGCATCGCCCGCGCCCTGGCGCGCGCCCTGGGCGGGGATGTCACCGTGGTGAGCCAGCCGGGCAAGGGCTCGACGTTCACGCTGGACATCCCCACGCCCGCGGTCGACGCCGTCACCCCGCCCCGCCCGGCCCCGACATTCGCGCCCCCTCCGCTCGCCGGCGCGGGCGCGCCGACGCTCACCGGCCGCCGGATCCTCATCGTGGACGACAATGCCACCAACGTGAAGCTCTTCCGGCTCACCCTCGCCCGCGCCGGGGCCCAGGTCGACACGGCCGAGAACGGGGCCCTCGCGCTCGACGCGGCCTCGCGCACGCCGTTCGATTGCATCCTCATGGACGTCCAGATGCCGGTGATGGATGGCTTCACCGCCTCTCGCCTGCTCCGCCAGCGGGGGTTCCTGGGGCCCATCCTGGCGGTGACGGCGCTGTCCACCGCCAGCGACCGGGATCAGTGCTATGCGGCGGGCTGCACGGCCTTCCTGCCCAAGCCCGTGAACCTCGCTGACCTGGTGCGGACCGTGGGCGCCCTGGTCGCCACGGACGCCAAGCGGGACGCGGACTCCACGCGAGCGGCCTGAACCTCCGCACCTATCCCCGTGCGGGCGTCATCAGCCCCTCGGGCTGCTGGAGCAGTTCGACAATCCTCGCCAGCGCCAGCGCCCCCGTCGCCCCATCCACCACCCGATGGTCGCACGCCAGGCTCAGCGGCAGCAGCAGCCCCGCCCGGAACGTCCCCTTGCTCACCACCACCCCCTCGCGGGCCCGGCCCACCGCCAGGATGCCGACCTCCGGGTAGTTGATGATCGGCGTGGCGAATCGCCCCGCGTGGCTGCCCACGTTGCTGATGGTGAACGTGCTGCCCATCAGCTGCTCGCGGGGGATGCTCCGGTTGCGGGCCATCTCGGCGATCATCGCGATCGAGCGAGATATCTCCAGCACCCCCAGGCGGTCCGCGTCGCGGATCACCGGGACCATCAGCCCGTTCTCCGTGTCCGTCGCGATGCCCAGGTGCACGCTGCGGAACTGGATGATCTCCTCCGCCGCGTCGTTCGTGTTGGCGTTGAGCGAGCGGAACTCGCTACTGCCCAGCACGCGGCAGACGGCGGACGCGACGAAGGGCAGGAATGAGACCTTCTCCCCGCTGGCCCCGGCGAGTTTGCGACGCAGCGCGTCCAGGGCCGAGACTTCAGCCTCGTCCATCACCGTGAAGTGCACCGTCTGCGAGACCGACTCGCGCAGCCGGTTGGCGATCGTGCGCCGCACGCCCCGGAAGGGGATGCGAGTGATCTCCTCCGCCGACGGGATCGCCGGCGCCGGGCGCGGGGCGACCGAAGGCGCCCCGGCGCGGGGCGATGGGGCCGGGCGTGCCGCGGCGGGTGGGGTGTGGGGCGCGGGGTGTGGAGCGTGGGCCGCCGGGGCCGCCGCACGCGGTGCCGCCCCGCCCGCGGCGTCGCGAACGTCCTTCTCCATCACGCGCCCGCCGATGCCCGTGCCGCGAACGCTGTCGATGTCGACGCCCAGGTCCTTCGCCAATCGCCGAACCGCCGGCGTCGCTAGGGCCTTGTGATCCGTGCTCATCATGCCCACGACCGTGCCCGCGTCTTCGGTCCGGGGCGGGGGCTCGGCGACGGCGTCGGCGCGGGGTGCCGGCTTGGGCTCCGCGTGCGATCCGTTGGGCGAGGAGAGCTTCGCCGGCGGCAGCGACGCGGGGGTAGCCGCAACCACCGAACCCGCGGCACCCTCGTAGACCACAAACGGCGTCCCCACCTTGATCACCTCGCCCGGCTGCCCGTGCAAGGCCACGATCTTGCCCGAGCGCGGGCTCGTGACCTCGACGAGGGCCTTGTCGGTCTCCATTTCCGCCAGAACGTCCAGCTCGTGGACGCTCTGCCCGACGGCGACGCGCCACTTGATCAACTCGGCCTCGGCGAGGCCTTCGCCAAGATCGGGGAGGAGGAAGACGTTGGGGTCCTTGGATACTGCGTGGGCCATGGGGGAGTTTAGCGTGGGAAGCGGGGGAAAGGTACAACGCCGGGGGGTGAACCCCAGCCGGTGCGGGCCGCGGGCGCCCAGGACTTTGGCGGGGGACGGACCCGAGGCCCTGAGGCGATAGACTTGCCCATGCCTCGGGTCGAGCGTCACGTGCCGCCGCGCCGCGGGGTCAACCGTATACGGAGATTCCCATGCTCGCGACCCGCTTCGTTCGGCTCATCGCAGCCCTCGCCCTGCCCCTGGCCTTCCTCGCCCTGCCCAGCACGGCCGTCGCCCAGCCCGGCAAGGGTGAGATCAAGGACAAGGTCAAGGAAAAAACCAAGGAGCGCGTCAAAGAGCGTCAGAACGATCGCACCGAAAAGAGCGACCAGGGTGAGAAGGGCGACAAGGAAGCCCAAGGCCTTCGCGGCGAGCTGATGCAGCGTTACAAGACCGAGCTGCGCGAGCACCCGCGCATGGCCCGCGCCCTGGTGGACCTGGCCCTGGCCAAGGAGCACCTCCAGAAGGCCGCCCACGATTTCGGCGGGCACCGCGTCGAAGCCGTCAGGGCCATCGACGAGGCCATCAAGCAGATCGAGCTCGCGATCAAGTACGACGCCAAGTACGAGGGCAAGGGCGATGACGAGCGCCCAACCCCCAAGCCCGAGCCCAAGGACTCCCCCAAGATCGATCCGCCGGGGAAGAAGTGACGCGGGCTCGCTCACCGCTTCTATGATCTCGTACGCCCGCGGCCGCCCGCGGGCGTTCTCGTTGGCGCAGCCGGGGATCCCGAGCGAGGCCGCTCCTCGAACGCCGCGAGCGGTTTTGTCTCGCGGAACGAAGGCGAGGTACTGCGTGATTCGCTCGCTCTTTCCGTTCTTGAGTGCGTCGGTGAGGTTCTGGAGGGCTTGGTCGGCGATCTTCTTGGCTTCGTGGGGGGCGGGGGGGGCGGTTTTCCTGTCTTTGTTCCTTTGCGGCCCCCCACCCCCCAACGTCCCGCGACGTGCGGCCCCTTCGCAAGGAACGGGGCCACTCGTGGGGGGCGGGTGCAATGGAGCGAGCGGAGCGAACCCCCGGCCGGCAGGAGGTTGGAGGGCCAGGGAAGCTGCACAAACGAATGACAGACCGAACCCGCAGCCCCCAAGGTGCGGGCGCCCCCTATTCGTGAGGGAGCGGGTCTGGCGTGAGGTGTGCGAGGCCCGGAGACCGGAAGCGCCCCCCCGGGGGGGCGGCGCGGTGACGGCGGGGAGCGGAGCGTTTGAAAGCCGAATGCTCTGTGAGCCGACAGGGCGTGAACGAACCGGGCGCATGAAAAAGGCGAGGGATTGACCCTCGCCTTGATAGCAATATGTTTGAAGCGTGCGTGCCGTATCAGCGGCGGCGACGGGCGGACATCAGCCCACCGAGGCCCAGCAGCGCGGCGGTGGACGGAGCAGGAATGCCGGTCAGACGGATAATGCGATCGCTCTGAGTGATGAGCATATCGCCACTCCCTGATGGGTCGAAACCAACCATGTCGCCGCGCGAGCCATTGTTAGCAATCGTGATCGGTGCAGAACCCGGCAAGGCAAGGTTCAACTCCAATACGGTGCCGCTGTTCATATTGGCGTAGATAAATCCCTGGAAGGGACCAAATCCGAGCGCGGTCCCATCGATGCCCCCCGAAAGCACACCTGAGTTGTACACGATGGCTCCTGATGTCGTGTTGTAGCCGATCAGGCTCTGAGCGTTCGTGCCACCTCGAATGGCGGCATACACCGTCGAGCCATCCGGCGAGAGCGTGACACCGTCGGCGCTCACGCCAGAAACCAATGTTGTGAATGAGCCAGATATAGGGTCTAAGTTGATCAGGCCGTTTGCCAACCCTACAAAGAGTCGACCGGTTAGAGGATTTGGAGCGATCCCAAGCGGACCGGACAACCCCGTCGTAACAACGCGGTTGAGAGTGCCATCCTGGTTTAGTTGAACGACGCGACCACTTTGGTACTGACTCATGTAAGCGGTAGTACCCAGGTAGCCGAGGCCGTTGGCGTTGTCACCACCGTAACTCGCCAAGATTGGCGTAGTAATGGCCGACTGGTCGTTAATATTTTGAAACCTCTGCAAGTTGCCACCGTGGCCAGAGTTGGCCACCAGAACGGTTCCATCTGGTGCGTACGCCACACCTTCAGGTCCGAGACTGCCAGTACCGAAGCCTGTCGCAAATGTCTGCAGCCCGAAGCCTCGGCTTACCCCGGCGGGCGTCAACGTCAACTGCGCGCGGGCACTCGTTGCCGAGAAGGAAATCGCCGCCGCGACGAGGAACGCCGGGCGGAAAGACGAGTTGTGGGGGGTGAAGTTGGCAGGGAACGAACGGCGAAAAGAACGAACGGGCATGCGAGAGCTCCTCAGAACGCCGTGTCTTGCGGGCGGCGTTTCCTAGCGGGTTGGCTCTCTGCCTCCTGCGGCTCCCTAAAGTACTTCCCCGCCCCCGTTTGTCAAGCGAATCTGCGTAAAGAGCGCGCAGTGTAGATATGCGCAATCTGTCCGATAATCCCTTCACGGAGGCTGCGCTCGATCGGCAGTTGCTGAAGCACTTCGGCCGGATGCGGATCGAAGACTCCGAGATTCGGGACTGGTTCTGGGCAGTTCTCGCGTCACAGACGCGGGACGCCCAGTCCGATGCCCGGGCCCGCCGGGAGGAGCTCACGCGGCAATCCTCCCTCCTGGTCGCCCAGCAGGACCGGCTCCTGAACCTGCGACTCGGCGACGACGTGGACCAGGATACCTTCGCCAAGAAGCACACCGAGCTCCGGGACCGCCTGGCGTCCATCAAGCTGCAACTGGACGTTCTGGACCGTTCCCACGACGAAACGGCGGAGTTGGCCGCGAAGGTGTTTGAACTCTCGCAAACCCTGCAAGACACGTGGGTTGCCGCGGATTACGCCACCAAGCGCCGGATCCCCGAAATCGTCTGTTTGAACTGCACCCTCGATGGCGCAAGTGCCGTGTTTACAACGAGAAAGCCCTTCGATGTGCTCATCGAAGGGCTTTACTCTGAACAAAGTCGGGGTGACAGGATTTGAACCTGCGACCTTCTCGTCCCGAACGAGACGCGCTACCAAGCTGCGCTACACCCCGTCGTGTGCCCACGATAGTAGCGTGCCCGGGGGGGCGCTTCCAACGCCGGTGACCGGGATCGCGACGGCGCGACCGGGTCGATGGCCCGGCCGCGACCGCCTAGTTCGGCAGCTTCGGCAGCCTGAGGTAGACGTTGTCGTTCACGGTGCTCGGATCGCCATCGGGCCCGGCGGAGTAGAAGTACGGACGGTCGCCCGGGCAGATGCCCCCGTCGGAATCGGGCTTGGCGTCGTTGGGGCTTCCTCCGCCCGTCGACGCGAAGTTATTGCGGCGGATCTGGGCCATCAGGAACGTGGGCGGGCCCGGCAAGGCGTTGGGCAACGAGACCGCCTTCACGATGTCGCCCACCGCCCGGAAGTCCCGAACGTTCTGCGTCGGGCTCCGCGGATCGCCAAAGAACGCGCCGTCGAAGCTCGGATGGACGAACCGGATCGGATTGCCCCAGGCATCGAACACCGTGGGAAGGCGCGGCTGCCCCCACTGCTGCACGTTTTGCGCGGCGTTGTCCGGATCGGGCACGTCCGGGTCCCACGACTTCACGAACCGCGTGGGGATGGACTGCAGGACCTTCTGGGCCTCGGGAACGCCCGACATCTGCCACATCACCAGCCCCACGGAGTTGATGATCTGATCCGACCATTCGGTGTCATGCGCCGAGCCCGCGATGGGGAGGCTGGCCCGAGCATCCGCGACGGGAATCCAGAGCAGGTTGGGCGCGCCCGCCGGATGGTCCGGGCTCTTGGACTGGCGCGGATCGGGCACGATCGCGGGCGAGATTTCACCGCCCCGCGACGAGCCATATTCGTTGTACGCCTGGTCGAGCGTGGCCAGGATGTCCCGCGTTGCCTTGATCTTGCCCGAGTCGCCCGCCACGCGCCCGACGGTCACCGCGATGGTCATCAGCACGCCGATGATGCCCAGCACGATCAGCAGTTCGATGAGCGTGAAGGCGCGTCGAGCGGATCGGTTCGCGGCAATCATGTTCGGCTCCTGCAAGGGGCGTGCGTGGTGCGCCTCTCCACAGTCTAGCGTCCCGGCACAACCCCGGGCGCAGCACGACCAGGGGACTTTTCGCCCCCCGCGACCCTCCTGATCCTCGAATCGGGCAATCGGTGCCGCGAGCCCGCGAAAGCGCTCCGGCAAGCCCGGCCTGGGGCGGCGCCGAGGCGAACCTCAGGCCGACTCCTTGACCTTCACCCTCAGGTCGGCCAGGGAACGGGGGTTCTCCACGTCCTTGTCGTCGATGACGTACTGCACGCCGTCGTTTTCCATGTCCGGGAGGTGGTACATCAGGGGGAGCATGACCTCCTCCATGACGGCCCGCAGGGCCCGGGCGCCGGTGTCGCGCTTGGCGGCCCGCTCGGCGACGCGGCGCAGGGCGGCGGGCGTGAAGACCAGCTTGGCCCCCTCCAGCGTGAACAAGTGCTGGTACTGACGCACGATGGCGTTCTTGGGCTCGGTGAGGATGTTGATCAGCGCGTCGATCGAGAGCGGGGCCAGCGGCGCGATGACGGGCAGACGACCCACGAATTCGGGGATCATCCCGTACTCGATCAGGTCGTCGGCCGTGACCTCCAGGAGCACGCGCCCGGTCTCCTTGATCTCGTCGCGTTCGACGTCGGCCATGGTGAAGCCGATGCGGGTCTTGCCCAGGCGGCGCCGGATGATCTCCTCGAGCCCGACGAACGTCCCGCCGCAGATGAACAGGACGTTGGTCGTGTCCATCTGGATGTACTGCTGCTCGGGGTGCTTGCGTCCGCCCTGGGGCGGAACGTTGGACACCGTGCCCTCGAGCATCTTCAGCAGCGACTGCTGCACGCCCTCGCCCGACACGTCGCGCGTGATGGAGACGTTGTTGGAGGTCTTCCCGATCTTGTCGATCTCGTCGATGTAGATGATCCCGCGCTGGGCGGCCTCGAGGTCGAAGTCCGCCGCCTGCAGCAGCTTGAGCAGCAGGTTCTCGACGTCCTCACCGACGTACCCGGCCTCGGTCAGGGTCGTGGCGTCGCCGATGGCGAAGGGGACCTTGAGCATGCGGGCCAGGCTCTTGGCCAGCAACGTCTTGCCCGAGCCCGTGGGCCCGATCAGCAGGATGTTGGACTTGTCGAGCTCGACCGAGTTCGGATCGGCCGACTCGAGGTGCAGCAGGCGCTTGTAGTGGTTGTGCACGGCCACCGAGAGGGCCCGCTTGGCGTGGTCCTGCCCGATGACGTACTGGTCGAGGTAGTCCTTGATCTCGCGCGGGGCGGGGATCTCCCGCAGCGACGCGGAGGCGGTGGAGACGCGCCGCTTCTCCTGCTTGAAGATGTTCTGGCACAGGTCGGTGCAGTGGTTGCAGATGTAGACCGTGTTGGGCCCCTCGACCATGGGGCCCACGTCGCGGCTGGTCTTCCCGCAGAAGGAGCAGGTGGTGACCTTGCGCCCGCGGAAGGAGCCGGGATCGCCGCCGTCGCGTCCGCCGGACGCGGGAGTATCGTTGCCGTCTTGCCTCTTGACCATGCTCCTCCTCGCTCGGAAGGCGGGACCTTCCCTCGACAGGACAGTCTATCGGCGCATGGGCGAAATGTCTCCACCATCCGGGGGTGCGCGTCCACCAGGGTGTCGACGCTGACGCGTATCCACCCTGGCGCGAGCGTGCCTGCGCGGTGAGATCGGTTATGCGGACCCTGGCGGGCCGGGGCGTGTTCGACCCTTGGGCCCCGCCGGGCCCTTGAGCTCGCCGGCGAGGCGCCGGGTCATGGCGCGCCGGGCGGCGTCGAACTCCTCCTTCGAGAGCTGCCCGCGGTCGCGCATCCGGCGCAGGTCTTCCATCAGCGACCCCTGCGAGCCCGGGTCGTCCTGGCGGGAGAGGAGCTTGCGGCGGAACCAGAGCACGCCCAGCCCCGCCCCCACCAAGAGAACGATCAGCACCCCCACCCAAACCACGACGCCAACCTGCGGGCTGGAGCCCTGGGTCAGCATCGTGGAATCGGACGGGTAGGGGCTCACGAGTTGCCGGAGGAGATGGCCTGGCGGATGGGCATGAGCAGTCCGGGCACGAGCCGCGACTCGACCAGCTCCTCACCCTGGGCGATCATCTGGCGCTGGATGCGCTCCAGGTCCTTGATGTCCTGCACCGGCCCGAAGCGGCGCAGGATGAGGTACACGCTGATGGGATCCTGCCCCTCGGGGTCGCGGGGCTGGTTGGCGGGCGGACGCGTCTTGACCTCGAAGTGGACCTCGGTCTCCCCCTTCTCTCCCAGGTTGAACCCGATGACCGGCTGGCAATCCGTCGGCGTGGCGCCGGGGATGTCCAAGAGCGCGGAGAGCGGAGAGCCGTGCATCAGCGCGTCGAGGACGATGGAGTCATGGTTGCCCCCGGCCAACAGGTCGAACCCATAGAGCAACTCGATGTGGTCGATGTCGAGGGCCGTGATGCTCATGTACGCCGGCGCCGCCTCGAGCACGTGCCGGTGCAGCGCGTACGCCTCGGGCATGCGCTGGGGGTTGACCGTGCCCGTGCGCAGCGTGTTGGCCCGGACGGCCAGCCAGCGGTGCGGCATGTCGGCCTGCGGAGATTCCAGGGCCAGCTCGTCGCGGTACCTGCGGAAGGAGTTCATCCCCGGGAACTGGCGCCGGATGCGCTCGAAGAACTCGAGGACGGTCTCACGCGTGCGCGGGAGATCGAGCTTCACGTTCACCTTCTGGTTCACGTAGAAGTCGTTGCAGAGGGCCTTGAAGCTCTCGGTCATGGCGGGGCACACTCCGAATGGCCGGCGCATCCTCGCACCGGCGGCCAGAAGCGTAGCGAGGCGCGGAGCGAGCCGCGCGATCGCCACCGTTCAATCCGCCCCTGTCGGTTCCCGTGCCGTCAGGAACGACACCACGCGGGACACGTCCGCCAGGTTCGCCAGCACCAGGTCCGCCCCGGCACGCGCCAGCGTCCCCGCGTCGTGCAATCCCGTGGCCACGCCCAGGCATCGGCACGCGTTGGCGCGCGCGCAGCGAACGTCGTGGGGCGTGTCCCCCACGATCGTCACCGCGTGCGGCGCTCGCCCGCGCAAGGACCGGAACCGCGAGATCGCCACCGGGGGCAGGTGCTCGCGATCGGGCGGCTCCTGCGGCGACTCGTCCCCCCACGCGCACACCGAGAAGCGCGAGGGATCGATCCCGCTCGCCTCCAGCTTCAGCCGTCCCGTCTCGGCGTAGTTGCCCGTCAGCAGCCCCAGCGTGACCGACGGCACCAGGGCCAGGCGATCCAGCAAGTCGAGCACGCCCGGGAGCGCCCTCGCCACCCCGGGCACGCCCAGGCGGAGGGCCAGGCGCTCGCGATAGCGAGCCCGGAAGGCGGCCATCGCCGCCTGTGTGGGCTCGACCCCGACCCGCGCCAGCAAGTCGCGCACGATGAGCGGGTCGAGCCGCCCCGCGAAGTCCACCCCCTCGGTTTGGAACCCCGGCCCGTGCAGCTCAACCCCGGCGTCCTGCATCGCGCGCAGCCCCGAACGGCTGGTGACCAGGAGCGTGGCGTCGATGTCGAAGAGGATCAGCATGAAGAAGAAGGGTGGGGCGAGTGGCCGGCGGGGAGCGGGCAAGGCAACGCGGATCGAAGCGGGGAACCCGAGCCACGGGAGCTCAGTGGCGGATCACAAACCCGTGCTCGACAGGGAGGTGTGGGGCCGTGGACGCGTCCTCGGACTCGATGCACCGGGTCATGCGGGTGCGGAGCTCCTGGAGGAACGCTCGCACCTGATCCTCGGTGCCCTGGGCCTCGAGAAGCACGCTTCCGTCGGGCTCATTGCGGACCCAGCCGGTGACCTGGAACCCGGCGGCCACGTGGCGGGTCGTGGCTCGGAAGCCCACGCCTTGCACGCGTCCGGTGAAACGGACCTTGGAGCGGATCATGGGGGATCGTTGGAGGGTTCGCGGACCAGGAGGTCAAGATGAACTGGCCAGTTTGGTTGCATCTGGCCATACATGTGATAGGGTAGAATTGGGAAGATCGGGGGCAGGTCGGTTCTCGGTCGGGGGACCGGGAGGGCGGGAGATGGTGGGCTGGGTGCGGCCCGTCCGTGGCGGCGGAGGGGCGGTGCTTGCCAGGGCGGGGAAGGGCGGTTCGCTGCGTTTGCGGACGCCGCGCTGGGCGGTTAGGAGACTTCGGAAGACGCGAATGAATCGAATCCGTGGGGGCCGGTCAGGGCCGGCCCCGGTGATGCTGTCAGTGCGTCGCGGGTAGGACGGCCAGGAGATGGGCCGAGGAGCCGAGGTCACGCGTGACGGGGTTGTGGCAGGACAACGGAGACAAGGAACGGGTTCGCGACGCGGCCGGGATCGACCGCGTCGTGGGCGAGGTCGTTGCGCTCAAGCCCAAGGGGCGCGAGCTGGTGGGGCTGTGCCCATTCCACGACGACCACCGCCCGTCGATGGCGGTGATCCCCGCCAAGGGGATCTTCCATTGCTTCGTGTGCCAGACGGGCGGTGACGTGTTCACGTTCGTCCAGAAGTTCCACAAGATGGAATTCCGCGAGGCGCTGGAGTTCCTGGCCGAGCGATTCGGCGTGCCCCTGACGCCGCGCCAGGCACCCGCGCCGGGCGCGGAGAAGGGGCTGGGGCGGAGCGAGCTGCTGGATGTGAATGCCGCGGCGGGCGCGTTCTTCCGGGCCGTGCTGGAGCATCCCGAGCACGGGCAGGCAGCACGGGAGGTCGTTGAGCGGCGCGGGATCAGCGACGCGATGGTGGCGCAGTTCGGGATCGGGGCCTCCCCCCAGCGATGGGACGGGCTGGTGCTCAAGGCTCGTCACGCGGGCTGGAGCGAGCAGGCCCTGTTGGAGCTGGGCCTCCTCAAGCCTCGGGACTCCGGGGGCGTGTACGACGCGCTGCGTCATCGCCTGGTCTTCCCGATCCACGACCAGACGGGGCGTGTGATCGCCTTCGGCGGGCGCCGCATCGACGATGCCGACGAGCCCAAGTACCTCAACTCGCCCGAGACGCGCCTGTTCGACAAGAGCAAGACCCTGTATGGGCTGCACCACGCCTCGCGCGCCATCCAGGGCGAGAAGTCCGCCGTCATCACCGAGGGATACACCGACGCCATCGCCTGCCACCAGGCGGGGTTTGCCAACGCGGTGGCGACCCTGGGGACGGCCCTGACCCGCGAGCACGCCCGCGTGCTGCGCCGGATGTGCGAGACCGTCGTGCTGCTGTTCGACGGGGACGACGCCATCCGCGCGGCCGTACACAAGGCACACGCGTCGCTCGGCGGCCGCCGCAACCACATCTTCAACCTCGGACACGGGCT